>CAZNOC010000511.1:0-2415 GCA_964574545.1 uncultured Bifidobacteriaceae bacterium
GGCGACACCGTGACGAGCGGCCTCGAAGGCGCGTGGACGGCGAACCCGACGCGCTGGACCAACGAGTTCTTCGTCAACCTGTTTGCCTACGAGTGGGTGCAGACAAAGAGCCCCGCTGGTGCGACGCAGTGGAAGCCCAAGGATGACGCCTCGGCCGATCGCATCCCCGACGCGCACGACCCCTCGAAGCGCCATGCGCCGATGATGTTCACCACCGACCTGTCGCTGCGCTTCGATCCCGCCTACCAGAAGATCTCGCGCCGCTTCCTCGAGCACCCCGAGGAGTTCCGGGTGGCCTTTCAGAAGGCGTGGTTCAAGCTCACGCACCGCGACCTCGGACCGCGCGCGCGCTACCTGGGGCCCGAGGTGCCGCAGGAGGATCTCATCTGGCAGGACCCGATTCCCGCCGTCAACCACCCGCTTGTCGACGCGCGCGACGTCGCGGACCTCAAGACGCGCATCCTCGCTTCGGGCCTCACCGTGCCCGAGTTGGTGCGGACGGCATGGGCGTCGGCTGCAACCTTCCGTGGCACCGACATGCGCGGCGGCGCCAACGGCGCGCGCGTGCGCCTCGCACCGCAGAAGGACTGGCCGGTGAACGACCCGGCGGAGCTCGCGAAGGTGATCGCGCGACTCGAGGGCATCCAGCAGGACTTCAATCGCGCGCAGACGGGCACCAAGCGCGTGTCGCTGGCCGATGTGATCGTCCTCAGTGGTGGCGCGGCGATCGAGCAAGCGGCGCGGACGGCGGGCCACACGGTGCAGGTGCCGTTCACGCCGGGCCGCATGGACGCGTCGGCCGCGCAGACGGACGCCGAGTCCTTCGGCGTACTCGAACCGGTGGCCGACGGCTTCCGCAACTACTACCGCGCCAGCCAGCAACAGTCGCCCGCGGCGATGCTGGTCGACCATGCAAACAAGCTGACGCTGACCGTGCCGCAGATGACGGTGCTCGTCGGCGGCATGCGCGCGCTCGGCGCGAACGCGGGCCAGACGACCCACGGCGTGTTCACGAGCCGCCCCGGCGTGCTGACGAACGATTACTTCGTGAACCTGCTGGACATGTCGACCGAGTGGAGGCCGGCGTCCACCGAAGGCCTCTACGAAGGACTCGATCGCGCCAGCGGCACGCGCAAGTGGACGGCCACGCCCGTCGATCTGCTCTTCGGATCGAATGGTGAGCTGCGTGCCATTGCCGAAGTGTACGCGGCGTCGGACGGCCAGGAGAAGTTCCTGCGCGACTTCACGTCGGCGTGGACGAAGGTGATGAACCTCGACCGCTTCGACCTTCCCTGACCGGGTCGCGGCGCGCGCCGGCAACGGCGCGCGTCGCGCTCAACCCGCCCGTCGCGCGGCCTTCGTGCCTCGCCGCGTGACGCGCCTGCGCGGCCGCGCCACCACGCACACACTTGCCATCTCGCACGGTCCCTCCGTCTGCCTCGCGGCGGGCGCGGGCGGGTGCTCGGGGGCGGGGACCACCGCCCCCTGCATCGGGTAGGCCTCGCGGATGGCGCCGGCCACCTCGCGCAGTGCCGGCCCGAGCGGCGATCGCTTCCGCCAGACAAGCGCGATCGTCCGTCCCGGCGCGGGCGCGGCGAAGGGCCGCACCGCCAGGCTCGCGCGCCCCGCCTCGGTGGCCATGGCCAGCGACGGCAGCAGCGTCAAGCCGGCGCCGGTGGCCACCATCTGGACCAGCGTCGAGAGGCTGGTCGCCCGGAACACCGACTCGCGCGCCCGCACGTTCCCGCACACCTCCAGCGCCTGGCTCCGGAAACAGTGGCCCTCGTCCAGCAGGAGGATCTCCACGCCACGCAGATCGGCGGGTTCCGCCGCGCCCTGGCCCCGGCCGAGCGGGTGATCCTTTGCCGCGACCAGGAAGAACGGATCGCGCGCGAGCACCTCATGCTCGACATCACCGATGTCGGCCTCGAGCGCGACGAGCGCGGCCTCGAGCGTGCCGGCGTTGAGGCGGGCGAGCAGGACGTCGGTCTTCTCTTCGAGCCACGCAACGGTCAGGCGCGGGAACCGCTCCCGCAGCCGGGGGCTGATGGACGGCAGCAGGTATGGGGAGATCGTCGGGATGACGCCGATCCGCAACGTGCCGGTCAGCGGGTCGCCCGCACGCTGGGCGGCCGCGACCAGGTCGTCGGCTGCCGCGAGCATGCGGCGCGCGCGCTCGACGACGTCGCGGCCCGCGGCGGTGAGCAGGACGCGGCGCTGGTCGCGCTCGAACACGCGGACGCCGAGCCCATCCTCGATCTCCGAAATCTGCGCGCTGAGCGACGGCTGGGAGACGTGGCACTCCTCGGCGGCGCGGCGGAACGACAGCGTGTCGGCGACGGCCAGCAGGTACTGCGCCTGGCGGAGCGTGAACGGGTAGGGCGGCGCGGCCACGATACGATCACGATACCCCAT
>CAZNOC010000512.1:0-2411 GCA_964574545.1 uncultured Bifidobacteriaceae bacterium
GCTCGAGCAGGCGCCGCAGGTGCGCATCGAGCAGCTGATCCCAGACGGCGCTGGCCAGCAGCGCGAGCGGCCCGTGGCCGCCCGAGCTCCCGGGCGCCGCCGCGCGCGCCGCCGCCTCGGCGGGACGGGTCAGCAGCAACCAGTAGAACGCGTGCGGCCCCAGTGTCAGGAAGTACGGCGTGTCGCCGACGGCCGGCAGTTCCGTCGTGCCGATCATCTCGACGGGCCTGAGCCCCCGGAAACGCGACAGGTCGAGCGACACTGGTTGCACGGTGTGCGCCATGTTGGCCACGACGAGGATCCGATGCTCCTCGTCCTCACGCGTGTAGGCCAGGATGCGGCGGTTGTCCGTTGTGACGCTCTCGAAGCGGCCCCGACCGAACGTCCGATAGCGCTGGCGCAGGCCGATCATCATCCGCATCCAATTGAGCAGCGACGAAGTCGACCGTTCCTGCGCTTCGGCGTTGATCGCCTGGTAACCGTAGAGCGGATCCATGACGGGCGGCGCGAAGAGCCGTGCCGGGTCCGCACGCGAGAAGCCGGCATTGCGATCGCCGGTCCACTGCATGGGCGTCCGGACGCCGTTCCTGTCGCCCAGGTAGATGTTGTCGCCCATGCCGAGCTCGTCGCCGTAGTAGATGATGGGCGAGCCCGGCAGCGACAGCAGCAGGCTGTTCAGCAGCTCGATGCGGGCGCGGCTGTACTCCATGAGCGGCGCCAACCGGCGACGGATGCCCACGTTGAGCCGCATCTGCGGGTCGGCCGCGTACGCCTTGTACATGTAGTCGCGCTCCTCGTCGGTCACCATCTCGAGCGTCATCTCGTCGTGGTTCCGCAGGAAGAGCGCCCACTGCGTGCTGTCGGGGATCTCCGGTGTCTGGCGCAGAATCTCGGTGATCGGCAGCGCATCCTCCTGCCGCACCGCCATGAAGATGCGCGGCATGAGCGGGAAGTGATACGCCATGTGGCACTCGTCGCCCTCACCGAAATACGGTCGGACGTCGGCCGGCCACTGATTGGCCTCGGCCAGCAGCGCGCGCCCCTCGTACCGGGCGTCCACCTCCGCGCGCAGCTGCTTCAGAATGGCGTGCGTCTCCGCGAGGTTCTCGCAGTTGGTGCCCTCGCGTTCGATCAGGTACGGCACGGCGTCCAGCCGCAGCCCGTCCACCCCCATGTCGAACCAGAAGCGCATCACCCTGATGATGGCCTTCAGCACGTGCGGGTTGTCGAAGTTCAGGTCTGGCTGGTGGCTGAAGAACCGGTGCCAGTAGTACGCCTTCGCCACCGGATCCCACGTCCAGTTCGACGTCTCGGTATCCGTGAAGATGATGCGGGTACCGCTGTACTCCTGCCCGGTCTCGCTCCACACGTAGTAGTCACGCTTGGGCGAACCTGGTGCCGCACGCCGCGCCGCCTGGAACCAGGGATGCTGATCGGACGTGTGATTGACGACCAGCTCCGTGAAGACACGGAGCCCGCGCGCGTGGGCCTCGCGCAGAAAGGTCTTGAAGTCCCGCAGCGTGCCGTAGGTCGGGTTGACGTTCCTGTAGTCCGAGATGTCGTACCCATCGTCCCTGAGCGGCGAGGGGTAGAACGGCAGGAGCCAGATGCAGGTGACGCCGAGATCCTGGATGTAGTCGAGCTTCTGGATCAGCCCCGGGAAGTCGCCCACGCCATCGTTGTTGGCATCGAAGAACGAGCGGACATGCAGCTCGTAGATGATGGCGTCCTTGTACCAGAGCGGATCGCGATCGAGCGCGGCGTGACGCATCATGGCCGCACCCGCGGGCGCTCGATGAGCAGGATGTGCGCGGGCCGCTCGACCGGGTCGAGCCGGACGTAGTTCCAGGGACCGGTCCACGCGTACGACCGGTCGTCCAGCAGGTCGAGCACCGTGAACACCTCGTCGGCGTCGATGGCGTCGTCCTCGAGGCTGACGCACACGGCGCCGTCCTGCGCCACGTGCGGGTCGAGGTTGACGACCGTGAGGATGCGGGTGGACTCGCCGGGCGCGACCTTGCTGTAGGCGATCAGCGCGTCGTTCGAGGTCAGGTGGAAGCGGAGCGTGTCGTTGCGCTGCAGCGCCGGCTGCGCCCGCCGGATCTGATTGACGCGCGCCACCAGCTCCTTGATGTGGCCGGGGCGCTCCCAGTCCCACTGTTTGAACTGATACTTCTCCGAATGGAGGTACTCCTCCGTTCCGGGCACGGCTCGGTTCTCGCAGATCTCGAACCCGCTGTAGATGCCGTAGGTGGCCGCGAGCGTCCCCGCCAGCACCTGCCGGATCCGGAACGCCGGTGGCCCCCCTTCCTGCAGGAACGCATGCAGGATATCCGGCGTGTTGGCAAAGAAGTTCGGCCGGTAGTAGTCCTGCATCTCCGTGCCCGTGAGCTCGGTCAGGTACTCCTCGA
>CAZNOC010000513.1:0-2395 GCA_964574545.1 uncultured Bifidobacteriaceae bacterium
ACATCACCACATCACCAGATCACGAGATTCCGCCTGTCTTTCCTTTGGCCCGTTCGGCTTGCACGTAACGCGAGGGCAGCGGGTGGTCGAGGTGGTCCTCGATCGCGAGCGACGCGGCCATCACGCCGTCGATCGAGACCCCTGTGTCGATGCCGAGACCGTTCAGCATGTACAACAAGTCTTCCGTAGCGAGGTTGCCCGCAGCGCCCGGCGCGTACGGGCAGCCGCCGAGCCCGCCCGCCGAGCTGTCGAAGGTTGTGACGCCGCTGTCGAGGCCGGCGAGCACGTTCGCCAGCGCCGTGCCGCGCGTGTCATGGAAGTGCAGCGCGATCTGCGGCAGCGGCACGTACGCCGTCACTGCCTCGAGCACGCGCGGAATCTGGCCGGGATGGGCGACGCCGATCGTGTCGCTGACGGCGACTTCAAACACGCCAAGATCCCGCAGCCGCGCCGCCACCTCAGCGACCGCCGCGGGCGCGATGTCTCCCTCGAACGGACACCCGAAGCACGTGGAGAGGTAGCCCCGTACGCGCAGGCCCTCGGCCAGGGCCCGCTCGCACACGCCCTTGTAGGTCGCAAGCGATTCCGCAATGCCCTGGTTGATGTTCCTGCGGCTGAACGTCTCGGACGCGGCGGCGAAGATCGCGACCTCGCCGACGCCGCAGGAGATCGCCCGCTCGAGGCCCGCCATGTTCGGAACGAGCGCCGTGTAGCGCACGCTGGGCGTGCGGGTGATGCCGGCGAACACCTCGCGGGCGTCGCCCATCTGCGGGACCCACTTCGGCGAGACGAACGCCGACACCTCGATGACCCGGTGCCCCGCAGCCGACAGCGCGTTGACGAACGCGACCTTGCCGTGGGTGGGGATCGTGACCTTTTCGTTCTGCAGGCCGTCGCGCGGGCCGACCTCGACGATGGTCACACGGGACGGCCGCGGCATCACTCGAGTTCCAGCAGGTTGACGCCCGGCTGTACGAGTTCCCCGGTCCGGCAGGCCACTGCCTTCACCACTCCGTCGCGAGGCGCCCGGATCGGCAGTTCCATCTTCATGGCCTCGAGCACGATGAGGGTGTCACCCTTCCCGACCTTGGCCCCCGGTTCGACGAGGATCTTCACTACCGTCGCCGGCATCGGCGCGGCCATCGAGTCGTGGCCGCCGCTCCTCGGTCGCCTGCGGCCGCTGTCGGGCGAGGCGTCGATGGTGGCGACGCGGCCGTTGACGAAGACCCATCGGGCATCCACCGGACCAGCCACGGCCACCGTCCACCGCCGCGTCCCATCGTCCACCCGGTAGACGCCGGCGGAGACGGGAGTGACCGTAAACGCGGCGTCCGACACCTCCACCCGGCCGTCCAGGTGAACCGTGGCCTCCCGGACTTCGTCGTCGAACCTCAGCTTCACTACCGTGGCCATGTCAGCCCCGCCATCCGATCAGGCTCGCAAAGGGGTCCATCCGCCCACGCGAGGCCGCTTCGTCACTCGACGATGCGCGGGACGGACCCTGTCCATGGTCCACGGAGCTGGCGAGGTGCCCGTGCGCAGCGACGGCGGCGAGCGCCGCGTCCGGGAGCGCGGCGCCCACGGCGTTGGCGGCGATGTTCCGCCCGCTGGCGTCGAGGAACCCGGTGTCGATCGTGGCGTTCCGGAACCGCTCGTGCCGGAGGATCGCCATCAGGAACGGGATGTTGGTGCGGATGCCGAGGACGGGGTACTGCTCGAGCGCGGCAACCGCGCGCGCCGTGGCGAGGTCACGTGTTTCGGCCCAGACGATCAACTTGGCGAGCATCGGGTCGTAGTAGACCGAGACCTCGCCGCCCTCGACCACGCCGGCATCGACGCGAATCCCTGGACCCTGGGGCTCGCGGTAGAGGAGCAACGGACCGGCCTGCGGCAGGAAGTCCTGCGCCGGGTCCTCGGCATAGATGCGGCACTCGATCGCGTGCCCCCGCTGTGCGAGCTGGTCCTGGGTCCACGGCAGCGGCGCGCCGCCGGCCACCAGAATCTGCGCGTGCACCAGGTCCACGCCGACGACGCACTCCGTGACGGGGTGCTCGACCTGGAGGCGGGTATTCATCTCGAGGAAGTAGAAGCGCGCCGCGTCGCCCTCGCCCTCGAGCAGGAACTCCACCGTGCCGGCGTTGCGATAGCCCGCCGCCCGGGCCGCGGCGACGGCGGCGTCGCCCATCTGCTCCCGCATGGCGGGAGACAGCACCGGGCACGGACTCTCCTCGATGGTCTTCTGATGGCGTCGCTGAACCGAGCACTCGCGCTCGAACAGGTGCACGACGTTGCCGTGCGCGTCCGCGAACACCTGGATCTCAACGTGGCGCGGGCGCTCCACGAGCCGCTCGACGTAGAGCGTGCCGTCGCCGAACGCGGCCTCGGCCTCGCGCCG
>CAZNOC010000514.1:0-2393 GCA_964574545.1 uncultured Bifidobacteriaceae bacterium
ACCCCGTCTCCCCGATCCCTGGTCCCCGGTCCCCACCACCCACTACCCACCACCCACTACCCACGACCCACCACCCACTACCCACTACCCACTACCCACGACCCACCACCCACGACCCACGACCCACCACCCCCCGAATATACTCGGCTCGTGGCATATTTCCAGATTCGCAAGAAGGTGCATTGGGCGGACTGCGATCCGGCCGGGGTCGTCTGGTTCGCGAGGTTTCTCGGGTGGTACGAGGATGCGGAGGAGGAGGTGTACGCCGCGGTCCTCGGCCGTACGCGCCAGTCGCTGCTCGACTCGATCGGGTTCGGCATGCCGCGCGTCGAGGTGTCGGCGAAGTACCGTGCGCCCACTCGCGCGGGGCACACGGTGCGCGTCGGGCTGCGCAGCACGCTCGAGCACGCCCGCCGGCTGCGCTTCGAGTTCGAGATCCGGGACGATGACACGGACACGTTGCTGGCCGAGGGGTTCGTGCGCGTGGCGTGCGTCGATCTGAAGACGTTCGAGCCGCGGGATCTCCCGGTGGAGGTGCACGATCTCGTGGAGCGGCTTCCCGAAGCCACGGCGCGCCAGGCGCGCGGCGAGATGGCAATTCCGTGGACATAGAGGCGGTCGGCTCCCGGAGGATATAGTTCGTCGATGCGCGTTCTGCCCTCGGGCGCCGTCTTCGTGGCGGTTCTGCTGCTCGCGTCCCCCGCCGCCCAGGTCGCAGACGGCGACGACCCCACTCCGCAGTCCCTCGACGAGTTCAAGGCAGCGGTCGCGCGCGTGCTGGAGGTGACGGGGGTCCCAGGCGCCGGTCTGGCGCTCGTGCGGCCAGAGGGAATCGAGTGGAGCGGCGGGGTCGGCTGGGCGGATCGGGACGCGCGGGTGCCGGTCGAGGCCACGACGCATTTCCGGGCCGGGTCAATCAGCAAGACCTTCGTGGCCCTGGCGATCGTGCAGTTGTACGAGGACCTGTGGCTGCACGTCGAGGACGAGGTGGCCAGCCATGTTCCCGACGTGGCGATCGACAATCCGTGGGACGAGACCGACCCGGTCCTGATCGCGCATCTTCTCGAGCACACCGCCGGCTTCGACGACATGCGCTTCAACGAGGTGTACAACCTCCGCGACCCTCCGGACATCCCGCTTGCCGAGGTCCTCGTCCGGAACCCCGCCTCGCGGCGGGTGCGATGGAGGCCGGGCACGCGGATGGCGTATTCGAACCCGGGCTACGCTCTGGCGGGCTACGTCGTAGAGCGTGTCTCCGGCCGCACGTTCGACGACTACGTCCAGGACGAGATCTTCGACCCGCTGGGGATGGAGACGTCCACGTTCGACCTCACCGGGGAGAGCGCGCGGCTGCTCGCCCGCGGCTACACCGACCGCACGGGGCCGCCGGTCGATCCGGCCCAGATCTACCTCCGCCCGGCGCTCAATCTGCAGACGTCGCCCGACGAGCTTGCGCGCTTCGTGCAGATGTTGCTGAACTGGGGGGAACTGGGGGAGGCGGCGATTGTCGACCCCGAGTACCTGAACCGGATGGAGTTTCCGCGCACCTCGCTCGCCGCGAGATCCGGGCTCCGGGACGGGTACGGCCTCGGCATCTTCGGCACGCTCAACCTTCCGTACAAGGTGCTCGGGCACAACGGCGGCATCGACGGATTCCTGTCGTCCTACGGCTACTCGCCCGCCCGTGACGCCGGTTACGTGGTGCTGCTCAACAGCACCGCCAGCCCCGAGGCGCTCACGCGCCTCTCGTCACTGGCGATTCGGTACCTGAAGCGCGACGTCGCCCCGACCGCGCCTCCGCGCTTCGAGATCGACGTGGCGGGTCTCGAGCGGTTCGCGGGCTATTACCACCCCGTTAACCCTCGCAACCAGGTGACGGCGTTTGTCGAGTGGCTGCTCGGCGGCTATACGGTGGCCGTCAGCGACGGCCGGCTGTGGCTGCGCCCGCTCATGGGCGAGGCGGTGCCTCTCGAGCCGGCATCCGAGATCACGTTTCGACGAGAGGACGAGATCGACGCGTCGTTGATCTTCGCGATCGACGATCGAGGACCGGCGCTGCTGCTCGGCGCCAGGCTCGTCGCGGAGGCGCGCGCGCGGTGGCCGATCGACGTCCTGCGATTCACCATCGCGCTCGCCATCCTGATCGGCACCAGCCCGCTGCTGGCGGCGCTCGTCTGGGGTGCCGGCGAGGCGCTGGGGCGCCGGAGTGACGGCGACTGGTGGAGCGTCCGCGGCCTGATCGTCACCACGACGGTCGCCCTCGTCGCGCTGGCCGCCCTCGCCACGAACACGTCAGTCATGCGGCTCGGGGAAGTCAACGGCGCCTCGGGTGGACTGTTCGTGCTGACCTTGCTCTATCCGGTGCTGGCGGTCATCACCCTCGGCACGAGCCT
>CAZNOC010000515.1:0-2382 GCA_964574545.1 uncultured Bifidobacteriaceae bacterium
GCGACTCCGTGGTGGCAAGCGTCGATCCCTTCATGAGTTCATCCCTTCCGAGCGAGGAAGACCGGCTGACAGGCCGGGGCCGAGGGTCCGGCGAAGCTGCACGGCGCTCGGGGCGCCGCCGCACGCAACGCGAAATTATACCATCCGGCCCCGGTGCTATACTTTGCGGCAACCCGAAGCTGTACCAACACTTAGCCCCTGATCCATCAGCGCCACGGGCGCCGATGAGAAAGAGAACGCATGGACACGCGCACGGTGACGCTCTATCGCTGGGACGAGATTGCGCTCGAGAAGGTCACCGAGATGATCTCACGTAAGGTGGTGACGGGCGAGAAGGAAATGGTCGCTCAGATCTACCTCAAGCGCGGCGCGCTCGTGCCCATGCACAAACACGAGAGCGAGCAGATGACGCACGTGCTCCAGGGCGCGCTGAAGTTCCTGATCGACGGCGAGGAGATCACCGTGCGTGAGGGCGAGGTGCTGCACATCCCGTCGTGGGTCCCCCATCAGGCCGAGGCGCTCGAGGACACCTTCGAGATCGACATCTTCAGCCCCATCCGCCAGGACTGGCTCGACGGGACGGACTCGTACTTCCACGACGCCAAGTCGTAGGGGCCGAAAGCCGAGAGCCGAAAGCCGAAAGCCATACAAGTCTCGTAGCTGAAGGGGTAGAGATTATGGGCGTCATCATCGTCCTCGCGGTTCTCGCCGGTCTCGTGCTCTACGCGGTCGGGATCTACAACCGGCTGATCGGGCTGCGCAACCAGGTCGAGAACGGGTGGAAGCAGATCGACGTGCAGCTGAAGCGCCGTCACGACTTGATCCCGAACCTGGTGAACACCGTCAAGGGGGCCATGGAGTTCGAGCGGGGGACGCTCGAGGCGGTGATCCAGGCCAGGAACACCGCGGCGGCCGCGTCCGGACCTGCCGACGCCGCGGTGAAGGAGGGCCTGCTCACGCAGGCGCTCGGCCGCTTCTTTGCGCTGGCCGAGGCGTATCCCCAGCTCACCGCCAATCAGAACGTGATGGCGCTCCAGGAGGAACTGGCGGCGACCGAAAACAAGATCGGCTTTGCCCGCCAGTTCTACAACGACATCGCCACCAAGTACAACACTGCGATCCAGGTCATCCCCAACAACCTGATCGCCGGTCCAGCGGGCTTCAAGGCGGCGGAGCTCTTCGAGATCAAGGACGAGGCCGAACGGGCCGTGCCGACGGTTGACCTGTCGATGAAGTAGACAGATAGATAGATCACGAGATCTGGTGATGTCGTGATGTGGTGATGTGGCGATCGGATGTTGGATCTGGTGATCTGAGAAAGCTGGCTGGTGATCTGATCTGGTGATCTGATCTGGTGATGTGGTGATGTGGTGATCTGCCGCGTCCGAGCCGATAGCCGATAGCCGAGAGCCGAGAGCCGATCGCCCTGTGAACCTCTACGAGCAGCAGTCCCTGAACCGCCGGCGCACTGTCATGGTGATGGTCGTGTTCGTCGCCTTCCTGGCGTTGCTGGGCCTTGGCTTCGACACTGCGTATCTGGGCGCGGGCGGTCCCACCATTCCCTTTGGCACCGTCGCCGCCCTGGGGATCGGCGGTGGCATGGCCTGGCACGGGTACCGCTACGGTGACCAGTCGGTGATCCGGTCCACGCGTGCCGTACCGCTCGACCAGGCGATCGCCGAGTCGTCGCCGGACGACCGCCTGGCGCTGCGTCAGTTCCAGAACGTCCTCGAGGAGATGAGCATCGCCTCCGGGCTGCCCCTGCCGCGGGCCTACGTGGTGCCGGACCCCGACCCGAATGCGTTCGCCACCGGACGCGACCCCGAGCACGCCTCCATCGCCGTCACCGAGGGCCTCGTACGCATGCTGACTCGCGAGGAACTGCAGGGCGTCGTCGCCCACGAGATGGCGCACATCCGGAACTACGACATCCGGCTGATGACGATCGTCGCGGCGCTCACCGGCGCGATCGCGCTCCTCGCCGACTGGTCGGCCCGGGGCATGCGCCTCGGCGCGGGGCGCAGCGGCGGCCGCGGCAGGAGCGGCAAGGACGGCAGCGCTGCCGCGCTTCTGCTGATCGTGGTCTGGATTGCGGCGGTGATCCTCGCCCCCCTCGTGGCGAGGCTGCTGGCGATGCTCGTCTCGCGCCAGCGCGAGTACCTGGCGGATGCGACGGCCGCGGAGTTGACGCGAAACCCGCTCGCGCTCGCCAGCGCGCTCGCGCGCATCGAAGCCGCCGCGGCGCCGACGATCGCGATCAAACGCGGGAGCGCGCACCTCTGCATCGCGGATCCGCTCGGCCGGCGGATCAACCTGCGCGAAGGCTTCGTCGCCGACCTCTTCGCCTCGCACCCGCCGATGCCGAAGCGCATCGCCGCGCTC
>CAZNOC010000516.1:0-2377 GCA_964574545.1 uncultured Bifidobacteriaceae bacterium
CTGACGTCGAATCTCCGCCTGGTCGACGCCCCCGGCAATGTGCTTGTGCCGGCGAAGGCCGCTGGGATCCTCAAGGACTCGGTGGCGAACGTCTCGCAGGTCGTCACTATTGACCGGGACTTCCTCGGCGAACTTGCGGGGCACATCAAGGGCCGCCTGCTGTCCGACGTCGATTCTGGCTTGCGCCTGGTCCTGGGTTTGTAGGTCGTTTCAAGCTGGCTAACGCGACGTTCTGCTGCGGGCCCGCTGTATCGGCCGGCTTCGACGTCCGTTCTAGCGGACCCGCTTCTGGTCGAGGCTATCAAGCATTCGCCTTGCTTCGACCAGCAGTTCACCGGTGACCCCACCCTGTACGATGCTCTGGAGGTACGTGCGCGCTTGGGCCGGATCGTGCGGTGCTGTCATTTGAGCGAGCGCCAGCCAACTCCAGGCCGTGAAGAGACGGCGTAGGAAGTCTGGCTCTTGGTTCGGCAGGTCCAGGATGCGTCGAAAGGTGTCCGAGGCTTCCGGGACTCTTCCTTCTTGCTGGAGCAAGTAACCCTGTGCCAGCAGCACCCAGCGATTCTTCGGGTGTGCTCGAAGCAGACGCTCGCCATCCAGCAGCGCGGCGCTACGGACGCTGGAGTCCCGCAGGTGCACGCTTGCGAAGTGAAGAACCGGGTCGGGCTCGTTGTTGCGGTAGCGTTCTCGCACGACATCAATCTTCCGCTTTGCACTCACGCGATCGTCCGTCCAGAGGTCGACGAGCGCCCAGCCGATGGTGCGGGATCGAGGGTACTTGGAGAGACCGGGGCGCGATGGTCGCGCCGCGTCCGTTGAGCCGCGCCGCGCGAGGCAGGACATCATCGAGCGCGGGAACCCGGTGGACGTGCAGACGGCCACTGGGCGTCGGCTCCAACGCGCTGTTAGGCGCCTACTGACGCAGCAGCCAAGTCCGCTTCTGACCAGCCCGCGCGATCGAAACTGGCGAAGACGGCAGCATCAAAGATGCACGGGATCACGCGTGCGGCTCGGATAGCTCAATGATGCCGTCGGAGACCATGTCGTAGTACTCGGCATCGGCCAGAAGGTTCGCATTGAGACGCAGAGCAAGCACCTCCCGATTGAGCCACTTCGTGATCCGACTATCGATCGGGATCTCGTGCCGGCTGACTCCAAGCCACTGAAATAGATTCCGGGACTGCTTGGGGCCGAATCCGTCGAACGTGTCAGCCACATACCTGGCAGCCGCACGCTCGACCTCGAACTCGTCTGATGCCTCGACCCGCTTCACCGCTGCCAGCAGAGTGCTCCAGTGGCCGTCTTCGAGGCGACGCAAGTTGGCCGCCAACTGCTCGGCAATCGTCGTTGATCGACGAATGCCCCCGAAGGCCGAGAGCGTCCGAAGAACGCGCTTCTCAAGCTGCGCCTGCCCTCGACAGGAGCCATGCGCTAACGGAAACGGCGTCGAGTTCAGGAATCGATGGATTGGCCTACCAGGCCCGGACTTTTGTTGCGTTGTGAGCAGGCAGCCGACTATGACCTTCCACACAGTGGCCTGTGTAACCGTCGGTCGGGGCTGGCCAAGGTTGCGCGCACGGCGAAGCTGCACGAAGGGGTCCTTCGCCGAGCCTCTCACGAGCTGTCTCACCTTGGCGGCATCCTTCGCCTCGATGACCCACTTGAGTCTCACCTATTCTCCTGTCCGAGAAGGCGCCAACACCCAGCGCTGAGCCGCGGCGGCCACACACCGCGCAGAGTGTCGGCACGGTTCAACGCCGTCGGCTCCAGCGCTTGGTTCGCCCGCGCGCCTTGGCCGCTGACCATACGGAGCCTACTGCTTCAACGCCGGATCTGCCAGCGGGTGGGATCTTGGCGGCCATGGACGGCTAGTACCACGATCGTGTCGCTAGCGTGACGAAAGTAGATGGCGTACGGAAACCGATGGAGTACCGCGCGACGCGTCTCGCCGTGAACGCGCTGGAACAAGGCCGGGTGCTCCACGATGCGACCGATGGTCGCCTTCAGCTCACCCACGAACTGCTCGCCGAGGTGCGCCTCGCGAGACGCGTACCAGGCCCGGGCCTCGACAACGTCGGCCTCGGCCTGTGGACGGAACAGAACCGTGGGAGCCACCTAGCCCCGCAACTTGCGTTCGACGGCCTCCCAGGGAATCGCCGAGTCCGGGTTGGCAACGTGCTCGGCCCATCGGCGATCAAGCTCGGCCACCAATGCCGGCTCAAGCGGCAAGGCGTCGCTACGCTCGGCGTCGGACAGGCTCTCCCAGAGCGCGATGGCGAGATCCGCGCGTACACCAGGCGGCAGGTTGAGCAGGGCCGACAGAGGGGTAGCCGACATATGTCGAATCCTCCCACGTCCAGCGAACCGCGACAAGGGG
>CAZNOC010000517.1:0-2368 GCA_964574545.1 uncultured Bifidobacteriaceae bacterium
CACTACAAGATGCTTACCCTGGGCCAGCTGCGCGTGGCCGAGGACAGCCTGCACACGCTCACCGCCGTCGACCTATACGGTGAGCCGTTCACCAACATCACCTTCGTGCTGCCCGCCGACGCGGGAGATCCATGGTCGTACGCCGCAACCCCAGAAGGGCGCGTCGCCATCGACCTGCCGGACGGACGCGACTTGCGCACCGTCCTCACCGGAGCCAGCACCATCCGGGACGTCCTCGTCGGCTACCACCCCAACCTCCACCTCCTCCGCGACCTGCACGCCACGGCGGTGGCCGCCGGAGGGCCGGAACGCGTCAGCGAGATCGTCGCCGCCCTGCCAAGCACCTTCCTGATCCGCGACACCACGGGCGTCCTCTGGGACACAACCACCCAACAGCCGCTGTCGCGCGCCGATGTGCGCACCATCACCGAGAGGTACGACGAGATCATCGCGGCCAACGCCAACGAAGCCTTCATCGCCACCATGCACGGCTACTGGGCGCAACTCGAAGACGAAGTGGCGCGCCAACAAGCCGTTCACGGCTACGCCCTCGACGACCTGCTCACCACATCCGGATCACTCGATCTCACCCGCGTGGCCGACCTCGCCACGCGAGCGGACAGCGCCGAAGTCCAACCCTCGGCCTTCACGGATCACGGCCGGCAGTGCTTCCTCTTCGTCTGTTGGCACCGCTTCACCGGGCACATCGCCACCGCGAACCAGGCGACGCAGGGTGGGTTCGAGCAAGAACGAGTCCACTACGGTCTTCTCCCGCGACCGCCACATCGCTTCAACTCGATCGTCTGCGTCACCAACGGCCCCGTGACCGGAACTGCCAGCCTCGGCTGCGGCCCGTCCGCCTTCATCGGCCTCTTCGGCGAGCGCTTCAAGAACGTGGAGCATGGCACCACCTTCAGCGGCATGAACCGCAACAACACCCTCCTCGCCTTCCGTCAATGGATGGTCGCCCCCGTCGGCATCAACGGACGCCCCCGCATCGCCAACAACATGGGCACGTGCGCCATCGGGTCCAACCACGAAGGCCTCACGACCCTCGCCGGCTTCACATCCGGCGCCCAGACTTTCCTCGACTACACCAACTCCGGCCTCACCCTGCGCTACAACGCCGGCATGGGCGGCACGACCGGCTGGAACTCCGGCACCGCCGCCACCATGATCCACCTACAAGTCGGCGTCCACGAGAACCCCGTCGTCGCCACCTACTGGCTCGGCATCGCCGCAGCCCACTATGCAGCCATCAAGGAATACGACATCATGTGGGGAGCCGGCGTCACGATCAACATCAAGACCATCGACCATCCGACGACCTGGCACGGTCTGGCAGGAAACTGGCACTACCAAGTGGGGGTCTTCTACCTTGAGTAGCCTCGCACGCACCATCGCACTCACCTTCACGACCCTAGCGCTCGCCTCGGCCCTCACCGGCTGCTTCCGATTCGACGTGGGCCAGGGGGTCTTTGTCTCGCCCACGCCCGCGCACCCCGGCGAAGTGTTCTGCCATCAACTGCACGTGACAGCCATCTTCGGCACCCGGACGCTGATCAACGACGCGTTCACGGTGGGAGAGTCGGGCTCGTCCGCCATCGAGGGAGCCATGGGACGACAGCCACCGCCCTACCGCGGCATGCCCCTCACCATCGACACCACCTGCTACGACACCGACCAAACCGTCATCGGCCAATCCCACCACCTCGGCCGCCTCCAAGACCCATCAGGTTGGGCCACCGTCGGGGTCTTCAACTACCCGCTCTACGACGACTGCATCCCCCCCGTCCACGCCACCGGCACCCAAGTCTGCCTCAGCAGCTCCGGCGGATTCGACTGGGACTGAACGCGACGCGGAGACCCCCTCAGACCTCCCGCTCGCTCCAGGCCAGCAGCAGCGACGGAAGGGCGAGGCTGAGAAGCAGGACCAACCAGAACATCGCGTGGACGTGGCGCGCCTCGAGCGCCCAGCCGATGCGCGGGGCGTCGGTGCCGATGTAGCCGACCAGCAAGACGACGATGGTGACGGCGCTCAGGACGCGGTAGGCCTCGACGTAGCGCTCGTTGCGGACGGCCCGGACCCGCTCGTCGACCAGCGCGTCGGGCAGGTCGGCCATCAGCCGCACGAGCCGGCGGACGAGCCACACGCCGCCCACCGCCGGCACGAGCGCCACCAGCGTCCAGAAGGTGCTGCCGCTCCACGCCACGGAGACGAGCGAACGGAAGGCGTCGCGAACGCGGCTGTCCGACGCCACATCACCCGCCGCGACGACGCGCGTGCCACCGCGGCGCCGCTCGCCCCGAACACGTACACTGTCGCTCGATGAACCATCCGATCCGGCCGACGGTCCGGGGTCCCGGG
>CAZNOC010000518.1:0-2364 GCA_964574545.1 uncultured Bifidobacteriaceae bacterium
GGCGGAGCGAGTCCAACTGCGAGGGAGTCCAGATGGGTACCGACCGCTGGCACATGCTCGAGTACAGCTCGCCCTTCCACCTCACCGCCTCGACCAGCATGCGGCGCTGCGTGTCGGGGACGCCGAACATGCACCCGCCGTTTGCGATGACGGAGATACGGAATGGCAGAGGACCATTCCACCACCGCTCGACTTCATACTCGTACGTCCACTGCATCTCGCCGACTTGGGTCCATAGAGGTAGCCTCAGCCACGGTAGCCCTGGCAGAGAACGGTGGTACGCTTCGCCGTTGAACCGCCCTACGAACAAGATGTTCGCCTCCGTCTTGACCTCTTCCCAGGTACGAGGGTCGCCGCATCCTCCGCAAGCCTGGGCGTCCGTTGCCCTGAGAGCAAGCAGCAGAGCTACACTCGCAGCGCGGAGGTAGTGCGGCATAACGGATGGCGGCTCAGACGCCGCACGGAGCAAGACGGTGGCCGAGGCAAAAGTAGACGCCGACTTGAACGCGGGCAACGCCGTACGCCGAGCGGTCGGCATGCACCATACCATTAGCTGGAGAGGCGGGGGCGCTCAGACGGCAGACCTTTCAGATCGCTACAACCTTCCCGATCTGCCGCCGAGGCCCCGCCATGAAGATCCACTCCGCCGTCGCCCCTGACAAGGCCCGCCCCGTCCGTCTGCTCGCCGCCGACGTCTCCAAGGACGATCTCCACCTCTTCAGCCGCTTCGACTCCGGCCACCACCAGGTCACCGTCGAGGACGTCGTGCCTAATCGCACCGCGCCCGTCGAAGAGGCCCTCACCCGTGTCCAGGCGCTCGCCCGCGAGCACGGCCTCGCTGGCGTCCGCGTCCTCTGCGAGTCCTCCGGCGGCTACGAGCAGCTCTACCTCTCGGTCGCCCGCCGCCTCGGCATCGAGACCGCGCTCGTCAGCCCCGAGCAGGTCGGCCGCCTGACCAAGCTCGAAAGCCTCGACACGGCCAAGACCGACAAGAAGGACGCCCGCGTGATCCACCTCGCGGCCGAGATGGGCAAGACGCAGCGCCACCGCGACCTGCCCGAGCCCTATGTCCTGCTGCGCCACCTCACCGCCTTCCACGACGACGAGGTTCTGACGACGAGCGCCATCCGGACACGTCTGCTCGGCACGCTGACCGCGCTCTTCCCGGACTACGACGGCAACACGCAGTTCACCTTCTCGAAGACCGGCCGCGTGCTGCTTCGCGAGCGGCTGCTGTGCCCGCACCGAATCACGCGCCTCGGCCAGACGCGCCTGCTCGCGATGCTCCGGCGCCGCGTGCCCGGCGTCAAGACCGTCACCGGCGAGCGCCTCGTCAGGGCCGCCGAGGCGTCGGTCCGCTCGGCTCCGCCGCCGCCCGTGGCGGACATCCTCTCGGAGCGCCTCGCCGTGCTCATAGCCGAACTCGAGATGCACGAAGCCCACGCCGAAGCGATCCGTGCCCAGATCGAGGCGCTCGGCGAGACGCTCAAGGCCGGCGGCGCGCTGCCGCCGATCGACGAGGCGGTCTCTGGCCTGACGCTCTTCAACCTGGCGCGACTCGTCGGGCAGACGGGCCCGCTGGACGACTTCCGGAGCAAGCGTCAGCTGCTGCGCTATGCCGGGATGAACCTGCGGGAGCGCGAGAGCGGGACGTACAAAGGGCAGACGCGGCTGAGCAAGAAGGGTCGCCCGATGCTGCGGAAGGTGCTCGGTCAGGCGGTCTTCCCGGTGCTGCGCCGCGACCGTCTGCTGGGCGCGCGCTACGCGGAGCACTGCCAACGGATGAAGGCGACGCAGGCGACCGTCGCGGCGATGCGCAAGCTGCTCACGCTCCTCTGGGGCGCGCACCGCAGCGGCGCCGCCTTCGACCCGGCCCGCGTCCACGTCTGCCAGAGTCAGTTCGCGCTTGCGGCCTGACGCCCATCGCCTACACCACCCGCAGAGGCCGCTAGGCGCGGGCAGCCGCGCATGGTCTCGCATCCCCTGCCGCCGAGAGGACCGACAATCGCGCATCAAGCCTCATGGCTCCACGCCCGAGAGCTTCGTCGTGCACCATCGAGCGCGCCGCGTCTGCGTCGCCAGCTCCGTCCCTCGGCGGCATCCCGCTTCGCAGAGCCCATAGGGTACGTTTTGTCGCTCACGTCACCCGACGCTGAGACGACCAATCCCGGACAGCATGGCTCGCGACCGACTGGGGTGAATGCGGCGAAACAGCCGTCCTGAGAGCCTCGTGCGCCAGGACAGGCGGGTCACGTCGCTGCCGCCGCCGAACACGCAACTCCGAACCGCCACACCCTGAATCGACTGGAATCGCCGCCACCCCCTTGACTTCCCGCTAATAACAGGCGCGGGTTCATGCTGTCC
>CAZNOC010000519.1:0-2363 GCA_964574545.1 uncultured Bifidobacteriaceae bacterium
AGCGACAGGTCGATGGGTGTGGTCTGGCCGATCTGCACCACCACGTTCTCGCGGACGACCGTGCGGAATCCCTGGAGCTCAACGGTCACCGTGTAGATACCCGGAGAGAGGGACGGGAAGCGGTTGACCCCTCCGCTGTCGGTCACGCCCGTCATCGTGCCGGCGACGAGGACCGGGCTGGCCAGCGTCACCGTGACACCAGGCGCGGCGGCCTGCTGTTCGTCCGTGACCCTGACGAGAATGGAACCTGTTTGAACCTGAGCGGCTGCGGGCGCAGCGCCCACCACCACGACCGAGAGCAGGAGGAGCCACGTTCTCACTCGAGTCATTGTCGATCTCCAATCGTTCGTTCGAGCCGCTACGAAGTAATGGATGCCGGGCTGACTCCAGGAGGTTGACGACAGTGTTTCAACCGCCACGGACTGACAGGAGGGACCGGCGACCAACGGGTGCTCGTGCCGGCGCCGCACGACGACGAACGAAGTGCAAGCGTGGGACCCGCCGCGATGTTCGTCTGCATGGAATCGATGCTGACAGGCCGATTTCGTGCAACGGCGGAACGCCATCTGGTGCGACTGTCCACCTCGAGCTCGAAACGCATCGTACGCGCCGAAGGGCGCGGCCGAGCGGCACCAGGGTGCCGCGTCGTTGGGCGCGTGGGACGAGTCCCGGCGGCCATCTCCCGCTGGGAGGGAGCGCGAGTGGGCTCAGTGTGGCAGCGGCGGACGAGGCGGCGTCAGCGGACGATGGCGAGGGGGACGTCGTGGTCGCGTGCCCAGCGAGTCCAGTCGGCGTTCGTGCGCCCGCGCATCACCTCTGCAAGGGCCGCATCCTCGGGCAACCCCAGCAGGGTGTAGAGCCGCGTCCGGAAATGCGGCTCGAGTGCGGCCACGGCGACTCGGCCGTCGAGGGTGTCGTAGACGCCATAGGCCGCGAGGCCACCGCCCAGCAGGCCACCCGGCGACGTGAGCCCGTACCGCCTCGGCGCGGCGAGCGTCTCGAGGCCGTCGGCCAGCCCGACGAGCCGAGTGCGGCCCGGTGGCTCACGCAAGACGAGCAGCACGGCCGTACACACGCGCTCCGCGCCCAGGAGGTCGGCCAGCAGCGTGATCGGCATCTCCTTCCCCAGCAGACCGGCTGCGGCCTGGTACGTCAGATCGTGGCCGGGCGCCTCGGGGCGAGCGGTGTCTCCCACGATCGCCACAGAGCGGAGGTGGGGATGACGATCGTGGCGCGCGGCCCCGTCGAGGCCGAGCCGTGCCAGGGCGCCAGGGCGATGGCTGGTCAGGAGCACATCGGCCGTGTCGAGGACCTCGTGCAGGCGGTCGAGGCCCGCAGGCGTCTTGAGGTCGAGGCGCTCCACGTTCACGTCGCGGTGCAGTTCGACGTACCAGTCCGGGCACATCTCGGCGAGCGGGTCCCCGCCCGGGGGCTCCACCTTCCGCCCTTCGGCGCCCGTGGCCACCAGGTGTGCGAGCGCGACGGGTCCGGGGACGTTCTGGGCGAGGCTGACGATCCGGACGCCGTCAAGCGGCCGGTCTGCGCTCACGGCTTGAGGGTCGCGATGAACCAGCTGTTGCCGCACGGGTCCTTCACGCCGCCGGATCGCTCCCCGTACTCGTGGTCGATCACCTCGTACACGACGGTGCCACCCGCCGCCACCGCCTGCGCGAACACCGCGTCGCAGTCGGGCACGTACAGATGCAGGGCGGCGGGGGCCACGGGCCACTCGGCGTTGCCGTCGGCGAACTCGACGATCGAATCGCCGATGCGCATGGCGCCGTGCTGCACCGTGCCGGCGGGGGTGAGATGGTGTTCGAGGATCTCCGCGTCGAACGCGGCGACCGCGAACTCGACCAGCTGTGCCGCGCCCGTCACGATCAGGTAGGGCTGCACGGCATGGTAGCCGTCTGGCTTGTATCGGGGCTGGGTCATGAGTGTGCTCGCTGGGACGCCGGGGACGCCTCAAGATCTTAGTCCAACGGCCGCGGTGAGGGAAGGCGAAGCGGTCGCGGCAGCGCAGCCGTACAAGGAAAAGGGGCGGCCGCTGAAGGGGCCGCCCCCGCCGAATCGTTCGTCTTCAACCGCGAGTGGCTAGTTCGCCACCGGCTGCGCGCCGGCCTTGCTTCGGAGGCCCTGAATCTGAATCACCGGCTGGGCCGGCTCCTTCAGCACGTGCTGACGGTACAGCCGTTCCATCTCGGCGTTCTGGCGCTCCTCGGCCGGCGTCAACCTCTTCTTTCGCGCCTGGAGCTTCTCCTCGCGCGCGTTCTTGGCGATGCCCCGATCGTCGAGATCGTGCTGCGCGCCGGCGGCCACGGCCACCGGGTCCAACACAAGCGAGTGCTCGGCGGACGGGAGCG
>CAZNOC010000520.1:0-2361 GCA_964574545.1 uncultured Bifidobacteriaceae bacterium
ACGTGGCGGAGACGGAGCTGCTCGGACTCCATGAGGGCAACTTCGCGCGCTACGCAATCCGGCCTGGTGAGTTCACGGCGTGGCAGCAGGTGTGGACGCGGCGCAGTTCCTGATGGCCGTGGCACGTTGATGGCGACGATCATCGTCGTGTTGCTGCCGGAGGTGCTGATGATGGTGACGCTGGTGCTGATCAACTTCTTCATCATCGCCATGATCGACGCGGTGCCAGTTCGTCCAGTGCCTGCTTCAGCACGGCTTCTTCGACGACGCCGATGAACTCCTGCAGCTTGGTGCCGTCTTCCCGGAGGAGCACGATGTGCGGCGTCGACTTGAAACCGAGATGGGCCCTGGCCCCGCTCGTACGGGGTTCACCCACGTGGAGATAGAGGAAGTCGATGCGCCCCTTGAACTGCTGTTCGAGCCCATGCACGATGGGCATCACCTTTCGGCAGCCGGTTCAAAGCGGGTGGAAGAACTCGACCAGTTGGGGGCGGCCGGTGCGCCCGACCCGAGCCGGATCGCTTGGCGCGAAGTCGTCAGGCGTCGCGGGCGACTGAGTGCGGGCGATGGCAGGCACCATCAGCGCCGCCGCGAGTAGCGCACGTCTCGTCATCTTCATCGGACCGACTCCTTCAAGGTTGCGATTAGCCGCAGTTCCATCGTGGGCCATGCCGCCGCGGTGGCGAGCGCGGCGGTGGCCACGGCCATCATCACGAGCCTCGACCGTGCGGGCCGCTTTGGCGTGCGCCGCGTGTCCGCCATCACCCGGAGCCACGCGCCGGCCACCATGGTGGTGGCAAGATACAGAGTACCCCAGAAGGCTTGAGCCAGCATGGCGAGCACACCCGCCGAGGCTGCGAGCACCACTGCCGGCAGGGCAAAGGGCAACACGCAGCAGATGCCGCAGGGCCACGGCGCCGAGAGCGGCGGTCGCCCCGGCGGCCGAGGCGGTGTGCTCGGGCGACGTGGGCGCTGACGCGAGCGCGATCAGGCGCTTGGGCGTGCGCAGGGCCGGGAACTCGCTGGAGCGGTGGCCTTCGATCCCTGACAGCCCAGGACTCGCGGGCCTGGACGTAGTCGCCATGAAGTCATATGCCGCGCTCATCGTGTCCCGAGCGGAACGGGTAGCCAGAACCAGCACGAAGTAGGGCGCTGAAGTAGTCTGGCTTCAGAAGATGCACCACGGCAACGGAGCCTCCTGAGCGCCATCGACCGAGGCGCAAAGTACACGAGGGGCACGGGGGTCCACCACCCAGGACGAAGCGGTAGCGGCGGCCGCTCGGCGTGAGAGACCACGGCGGCGTGCCGGAGTCCATCGGCTGCTCGAAGCCGGTGTCCGCTATGCACTTCAGTCATCCATGAGGAGTAGGGAGCAGTCGTGACGCCAGCGAAGATCGCCATTCTCGTGGGCCTGCTGTCTGTCACCGTCGTCTGCGGCCGGGCGAGTTGGGGCGGTCACGTCGTCTACTGGCGCGGCCCGGAGCACATCGAAGCCCATCTTCTGGAGCGCACACCGCTCGGGACGTCCGAGAGCGACGTGCTCGACTGGCTGTCCGAACGGTCCCCTCACTATTCTCATCGCCGCATTCCGCTCAAGCCCGGTGAGGGGTCTATTCCTACGAGGATCGGCGGCAGTTCGTTCGTGCACGCGTTGATTGCCCAGTACCGGGCACCGCTCCATGTGTCAGTGGAGGTGTCTTATGTGTTCGACGCATCAGCGCGCCTGGTTGAGATCCGCGTTCGCAAGACTGTCGATGGCACCTGATCGGCGACACGGCCTGGCCTGGCACTGCTTTGAAGCCTGAGCCCCCCGACTCGCGAGGCCGGCGCCCATTATTCTTGGGCCCGCGACCCGTTTTGCCCAATCGCCCCCTCCTATAGGCTAGACGGTCGATGCTGCATGTTGACAAGGACCTCTTCGCGGCGGCTCAGGCGGGCGACCGGGCGGCCCTCGAACGCCTCCTGTCGCACCTGCAGCCCGACATCCAGCGTTACGCGCGGTTTCAGTGCTATGCGTCGTCATCCATCGAGGACGTCGTGCAGGAAGCGCTGATCGTCGTCTATCGACGCGTCGGTGACGTGCGGAGCCCCGCGGCGCTGGGCGCCTGGCTCGCCAGAGTCGTCGCGCGGCTCTGTGCTCTGCCGGTGCTGATGTTCATGCGCAGCGTCGAGGAACTGAAGACCGTCGAGGACTCGGCGCGCTTCGCCCACCTGCCCGTGAACGAGCTGCGCATCGACGTGGCGCGCGCGCTGGCCGCCCTGCCTGAAAGATACCGTCAGATCATCCTGCTCCGTGACCTCGAGGAGCTGACGATCCGCGAGATCGCGACGCGCCTGACCCTCTCGGTCGAGGCCGCGAAG
>CAZNOC010000521.1:0-2352 GCA_964574545.1 uncultured Bifidobacteriaceae bacterium
CGCCGCCCGCAGCCTCGACGACGGTCAGCACGCGTGCCAGGGCGGCATCGAACTGGGCCGCGAAGGCGGTGTCCACGATGCGTCCACGGGCGTCCACCGCCGTCTGCCCGGCGACGAAGAGCATGCGCGCGTTCGAGGGAGCCAGCCAGCCATGAGTGAAACCCTTCGGGGCTCCAAGCGACTGCGGGTTGACCGGCACCGGACGTTGAGCAGCGCTGCCTCGAATACGCCCCAGCGGCCCCGACACCCCGCTCCTCGATCCGAGGCGGGCTTTCACCACCCGCGACCCTGACGGCTTTCTCGGCGGGCTCATCGGCGCAGCTCCCCCCCGTCGATGACGAGCGAGGTCCCCGTGACACCGCGCGCGGCCTCGCTGCAGAGGTACACGACCGCAGCGGCCACCTCCGCCGGAGTCACCAGACGCTTCTGTGGCGACCGCGCGACGATCGACTCGAGCGCCTCCGCGCGGCTTCGCCCCGTCGCCTCGACGATCGCCTGCAGCGACGTGTCGGTCATGTCCGTCTCGAGGTACGTGGGGCACACGGCGTTGACGGTGACGCCCTTTGCCGCGACCTCCGCGGCCACGGCGCGCGTGAAGCCGACGACGGCGTGCTTTGAGGCTGCATATGCCGAGAGGTAGCGATCGCCGGCCAGGCCGGCAATCGAGGCGATGTTGACGATGCGGCCCCACCCACGCGCAGTCATGCCAGGGACCCAGGTACGGGTACACAGAAACGTGCCCGTCGCGTTGACCCGCATCACGCGGTCCCAGTCGTCGAGCGTCGTCCGGGCCAGTGGAGCGCCCAGGGCGATGCCCGCGTTGTTGACGAGGATGTCCACCGGCCCGGCGTGACCGCCCACGGACGCCGCCAGCTGTTCGATGCTGCCAGCGTCGCCCACGTCGCACGCAAACGCCCACGCCTGTGCCCCGGCCGCGGTCAGTCGTGCGGCAACCGCCTCGACCTCCGATCCCGTCCGCGCCGCCACCACCACCGCAGCGCCGGCGCGCGCCAGTGCCTCGGCGATCGCCGCCCCGGCCCCCCGGCCTCCGCCGGTCACGAGCGCGGTGCGGCCGCTCAAGAATGCCTCACTCATCGCGGCAGGGTCTCCAGTACGGCCTCAGCCAGGATCGCACCCAGCGTGGCGACGATCGCCCGGCCTTCCTCGGCAGTCGCGTCGGCCGGGAATCCGAAGTATGCCTCGCTCCCGCCCGCTTCGTCGAACGTCCGCTTCCCGTCGCGAATGGCCTCCACCAGCGAGCGCGGATTCGGCGCCAGGCGTGCGAGGATTGCCTGTTTCACCCACTCCGGACGCTCCGCCAGGACCACGGCGCCTTCGTAGCGGCCCGCGTGACACGCCCCGCTGCGGAACTCCTGCGTAAGACGCTCGGCCCACCTCCGCCGTGTCAGGTCCGGGAACACGATCTGCGCGGCATCATGGCCGGTGTCCTCACTGGCTTTCCGAAGGGCTTCGATTTGGGCGGGATCGTGATGCGCGTTGGCGATCGCAAGCGTGCGCACGCCGTGTGATGCCAGACTGCGCGCGATACCGGTGACGAGGAGCGTGACGAACGCGGCGGGCGGATCCATGGTTCCGGCGAACGCGGCCGCGAAAGGCGCCGGCGCATACGGCACCGCCGGGAGCAGCAGCACCTGAAGGCCATGGGACGACAGCCTCTCAGCGCCTTCGCGCGCCATCGCCTCCGCGATCACCACGTCGGTTGCCAGCGGCAGGTGGGGACCGTGCGCTTCGAGTGCGCCAGTGGGCAGCACGGCCACGGTGCGTGCCGAATCGAGCGCTCGCACCTCGGGCCACGTCAGGGCCGCGGCAAGGTATACAGGCATCGGGAGACGAGACTACCATTTCTGAATTCCGAATTCTGAATTCAGAAGTATCCTGCCGCCATGCAGGGGACCACCGACCAGCTCAACATCGCGGACCTGTTCCTCGATCAGCGCGTCACCGAGGGCCGTGGCGGACGGGTGGCCATCAGAAGCGACGCCGGGGCACTCGCCTACGAGGACGTGGTGGCGCTGTCGTGCCGCATGGCGCATCTGCTCGCCGCGCGAGGCGTGCGCCCGGAGGAGCGGGTGGTCATCGCGCTTCCCGACACACCCGCCTTCGTCGGTGCCCTCTTCGGCATCCTCCGTCACGGCTCGGTCGTGGTGATGGTCAACCCGGATCTCCCGGCCGATCAAATCCGCTACTTCTTCGAGTACACGCGCGCCCGTGCCGCGTTCGTGGACCTGAGCCGGCTCGACCCGTTCGCCGAGGCCACCGCCGGTCTCGTCGCGGCGCCGACCCTCATCCCGGTCGGAGCACCCGAGACCGACCTCGCCCTGGCCACCGCGT
>CAZNOC010000522.1:0-2326 GCA_964574545.1 uncultured Bifidobacteriaceae bacterium
AGGTAGAAGGCGGCGCCCATGAAGTCCGTGACGCCGCGCTGGACCTGGCGGAACCACGCGAAGGCCTGCTCCGGCTGCGACTGCTCGAGCGCGGCCAGGCCGCGGACGAACGCCAGCACCGCCTCCTCCTGCGGGTTCGTCTGGGCGTCGGCCTCCGTGACCACGAACGTGCCATGTCTGGCCTGCTCCACGATCAAGGCCGCGTCACCCGAGACGGGCGCCCGTGCGGTCAGCTCATCGAGGAATGGGCCCAGCGTGGACGGGGTCAGCGTCACTGCGGCGTCGAACCGAGGCACCGGCGCGATGATACGGGCGGGCGCGGCAGGCACGGGCGCCTCCGCGGCACGCGCCGCGGCCGCCCTGGCCGCCGCCGCTTCGGCCAGGCGCGTGGCCGGCGGGGGCTCGAGGCGTAGCGGCCGCACGACATGCTGATCAGGCTCGCCCGGCAGCGACACGATGGCCCGCGCCACATACTCCCCGGGGGGCAGCACGGCGGCATCGATTGTCGCCTCGAACGAGCGCTGCGCGCCGCCGCCCCGATCGGCATGCGTGGCCCGGGCGCGGATCAGCACGGGCGCGTCCGCGCTCGTGGCGATCTCCACCGCCACGGAAGACTGCCGCACGACATCCGGACGGCCCTCGAGCTCGATCATCGCGGTGAGCGCCTGTGCCCGCAGGAACCCGGTTGCGGTGGGCCGCGGCACCTCGCCACGCCGCAACGCCGCGCCGCTCAGGACGATATCGGAGCTGGCCACGTCGCCACGCAGGGGGCGCAGTCGCGCCGCCACATGGTGGTAGACGCTTCCGCCGCGCGCGCCGTCGAGCGCCGCCAGGCGCAGCACGTACTCTCCTGGCTCGACGAGCAGCGATGTCAGCACCAGCCGCGGTGAGGGTTCGTCGCTGCTGACGGGCTGCGCTTCGGGTGTGAAGTCGCCGCGCGCGACGACGCGGTCGTTCTGATCGAGGAGGAGCAGCGCCACGGGCAGGCGCGCGCCGTCGGTGACGGCCTCGCCGACTTCCGCGGCCACCGTCAGACGCAGCTTGCCGGCCTCGGTGCTCGTGGACACGTAGGTGGCGACACGAATCGGAAGCGCGCCGTTCGGCAGCGGGGCGGTCAGGAGCGACATCAGGTGCTCGGCCGGCGACAGCGTCACGGCAGCGTCGGCGGTCACGTCGCTACGCACGACGAAGGTGGGGCGCGCGCGGACGGTCAGACCGCGCGGCCGGACGTTGACGCGGATGCGGCGCTCGCGGCCGGTGCGGTCCTCGTCGGAGGGTAGAAACCCCAGCAGGTAGTAGCCCGAGAGCTCGGTGCTGATCCGCTCGAAGACCCCGGCGCCGCTGCCGCCCCCGATCCGGTGCAGGGCGCCGGCAGTCTGTCCGGCCAGCATCTCCAGCCCTTCGACCATGAGCGATTCATCCTGCATCGGGAAGGGCGCCTGGTTCGTCTCCATGCTGAACGCGCCCTGGCTTGGCTGGACGATCTGGATCGTGGCCCGCGCCTCGGCTGCCAGCCGGGCAAGCCGGGTCATCGAGGTGCGCTCGCTCGCAATGAACAGGCCTTCGGAGATCAACACCAGCGTGGTGGGCGCCCGGAGCGCGGCGAGGCGTTCGAGCAGGCCCTCGATCGCACGCATGGTCTGAAACGTGCGTCCGGTCTGCTCGACCAGCAGCGCGCGGGCCTCGCCCTGGAGGCTGGCCTCGCACTCGCCTTGCATGGCGCCGGCGTCGCCGCACTCGCGCTGCAACGCCTGCTCCCACTCGAACCCGCCGCGTTCGAGCGCAGCCGCCTCGCTGAGGTAGACGCGCTGCATCTGCCCCATGCTGGTGGCGGTACCGGTCACACGCGACAGCGCCTCCTTCACCCGGTGACGGTCCGCCGTGAACTCCACGCCGCCGACGCCGCCGGGCAGTCGGGCCAGCCCCACGAGATCGCCCGGCGCCAGGCGTTCCATGATCCCCTCGGCCGCGGACATGACGACGCGCGCGGCGCCGAACCGGATGCTGCCCTCATCCACGACGAAGAGCAGGAGGCGTCCAGTCGACGGGCCATCGTTGGCCGAGAAGAACGCGTCGCGCGAGGTGGCCGGTGCCGACGCGTTCGCGGCCGCGGCGGAGATGAACTGCACCGATTCGATCGATCGCGGCCGGCCGTTGACCTGCACCTCGAAATCGTCGGCCGTCAGCGAGTCCACGGGCTTGCCGCTGCGATCAAGCACCGTCACGTCCACGAGGACCAACTCAGCCCTCGTTTCGAACACCGGGCGTGGCTGTTCGGGCGCCTGTGCGAACGCCGGCCACGCGCACACGAACGTCACGACCGCGA
>CAZNOC010000523.1:0-2306 GCA_964574545.1 uncultured Bifidobacteriaceae bacterium
CGAGCGTTTCGATCCACCGGTCGTCCGGATAGACGTACGCGGTGACGACGGGACCGAAAATCTCCTCGCACATCAGCCGGTAGCCGGGGTTCTCGGTCTGCACCAGCGTGGGCTCGATGAAGTAGCCCTCGCTGTCGTCACATCCGCCCCCCTGCAGGATGTTCGCGTTCGTCCGGGCGTGATCGATGTATTCCTTGATGCGGTCGAACGCCTTGCGGTCGATCACCGCACCCATGAAGTTACGGAAATCCCGCACGTCACCCATGCGGATGTCCTGCATCATCGCGACGATGCGGTCGCGAACCTCTGGCCACAGCGATTGCGGCACGTACACGCGACTGACCGCCGAGCACTTCTGCCCCTGGAACTCGAATCCGCCCCGCAGGATGGCCACGGATGCTTCGACCGGATCGGCGGACGGGTGCACGACCACGAAGTCCTTGCCGCCGGTCTCGCCCACGAGGCGCGGATACGAACGGTAGCCGGCGATGTTGCGGCCCACGCGCTCCCACATCGACTGAAACACGGCCGTGCTGCCTGTGAAATGGATGCCGCCGAGATCCGGATGGTCGATCACCTGCTCGCTGATCATCACGGGGTCGCCAGGCAGGAAGTTGATGACCCCGGGCGGCACGCCGGCGGCCTCGAGCAGCCTCATCAGGTAATAGGAGCTCAGCATCGAGCTGGCAGCCGGCTTCCAGATGACGGTGTTGCCCATCAGCGCGGGCGCCGTCGGGAGGTTCCCCGCAATCGACGTGAAGTTGAACGGCGTAATCGCGTACACGAACCCCTCGAGCGGCCGGTACTCGAGCTGGTTCCACATGGTGTGGTTCGACACCGGCTGCTCGGCGAACATCTCCTCCGCGAACGACACATTGAAGCGCCAGAAGTCGATGAGCTCACAGGTGGCGTCGATCTCGGACTGGAACACCGTCTTCGACTGCCCCAGCATCGTCGCCGCGTTGATCGTGTCGCGCCAGGTCGTCGTCAGCAGCTCCGCGGCCTTGAGGAACACCGCCGCGCGGTCCTCCCACGGCCAGCTCGCCCATTCCCGACGCGCGTCGCGCGCCGCGGCGATTGCCTGACCGACATGCTCGGGCGCGGCCATGTGCACATCACCGAGCACGTGCGCGTGGCGATGCGGCATGACGGCATGTCCCAGCTGTCCCGTGCGGATCTCCTTGCCGCCGATGACGATGGGGATGTCGACGCGTTCGGAGGCCATCTCCGAGAGGCGGGCCTTGAGCGACGCGCGCTCGGGGGACCCGGGCGCGTAGGCGCGGATGGGGTCGTTGACCGGAGGGGTGACACGGCGCGTGCCCGCGAAGTCTGAGGCCATCGTTGGATTCCTTGTGGATGCGAAAAGACCATTTATCATAGTCCGTTCATGCATCCCTCGCCGTCTTCCCTGGAGCCGTCCCCGGCCGCCGGCGCCATCGGCTTCGCCGGGCTGGTGGTCCTCGTGGCGCTCATCGGCTACACCGTGACCGCGGCGCTCGACGACTGGCCGGCCCTGATGCTCGCCACGCTCGGAGCGATGCTCGGCGCCTCTTTCGCCACCTCACGCATCGTCGCCTGCGATCTGGACCATCGCCCGCCCCAGCCCCTGCCGGACGGATGGGCGCCGCGGGTGCTGGGGATCGCCCTGGCGTCGCCAAAGGCGCGCACGGGTGCACGCCGAGGCCTCCACCTGACGATCGCCGCGCTCGCGGCCTCGGCGCAGCTCTCTGGATGGCTGGAAGAGCCACGCATCCTGACGGCAACGCTGATGCTCGGGGGGCTCTGGTACGTCCAGTTTCGGGCGGTCGTGGATCTGGCGTCACCGCCCGAACGGCCGGGCGAGGAACACGGCTCCGTCCCGGGCGTGCCCCCTGACAGCGTCTTCCCGGCGCTCTTCCAGGCAAGCACGTCGGTGCTGGCCATCGCGCTGCTCTACCTGGCAGTAGCCGCCGACACCCCGTGGATCTGGCGCCCCACGGCCTGGGACCACTTCCAGGGGCCTCTGCTCTTCATCCTGCTGGAAGCAGTCTCCGCTCCCGTCACGGCAATTGCTTCCAGGAGATAGATCGATAGATCAACAGATCAATAGATCAAGAGACAGATTCCCCCGGCCGCCCACATCCCCACATCGCGCATCCGATCCCCACATCACCACATCACAAGATCAACAGATGCAGGTCATTCCACAACGATGTGTCTCCACTTCCCCTGGTAGAAGCGGAACGCGCTCAGCGTGCCGCGTGAGATGTGACCGAGGAGGATGGCCGTCCAGATGTCGGCCGGCTCGAGCGGGCGCAGCGCCTGCA
>CAZNOC010000524.1:0-2297 GCA_964574545.1 uncultured Bifidobacteriaceae bacterium
GCGATTCTCGACGGCGAGACCGAGGGATTTCTCAAGGTGCACACGCGGAAGGGCAAGGACACGATCGTGGGTGCGACGCTCGTGGCCAGGCACGCCGGGGAGATGATCTCGGAGATCACGCTGGCGATGAAGGCAGGTGCGGGCCTCGGCACCCTGGCCGCGACGATCCACCCGTATCCGACGCAGGCCGAGATCTTCAAGAAGGCCGGCGACGCGTACAGCCGTACGCGCCTGACGCCACGCGTCAAACGGCTGTTCGAACAGATCCTCCGCTGGCGCCGCTGAGCCGGGCCACCGGGCCACCCGAATCGGGCATCGTTGCGTCGTGTGTAGCGCTTGCCGGACTTCTCGGACTGTACTCGGTCGGTGTACGGTCCTCCGCGCCACGCCGTCCTCGCGGCCCGGCACGTTCACCGGGGTGGATCGGGGCGTCTTGTCGCACGCGTACCCTCGACCGGGAACAGCAAGGTAACCTACTGTGACATCCACGACCGACCCCGTCGCTCCCCTGGCCATCAACACCATCCGCACGTTGGCGATCGACGCGGTCCAGGCCGCCAACTCCGGTCATCCGGGCACGGCCATGGCCATGGCGCCTGTCGTGTACGCGCTGTGGCAAGGGGTACTGCGTTTCGATCCGGACGATCCGATCTGGCCCAACCGCGACCGGTTCGTGCTCTCCATCGGCCATGCGTCGATGCTGCTCTACTCGCTGCTCCACCTCACCGGCGTCAGGGCCGTCAATGCCAAGTACGAGCGGCTCGGCGAGCCCTCGGTGACGCTCGACGACATCAAGGCGTTTCGTCAACTCGACAGCAAGTGCCCGGGCCACCCCGAGTACCGCTGGACCTCCGGCGTCGAGACCACGACGGGACCGCTCGGTCAGGGCGTGGCCACCAGCGTCGGCATGGCCATGGCCAGCCGGTGGATGGCGGCGTATTTCAATCGGCCCGGCTTCCAGCTGTTCGGCTACGACGTGTATGCCCTGGCCGGCGACGGCTGCATGATGGAGGGTGTCTCGAGCGAGGCGGCGTCGCTGGCCGGACACCTGAAGCTCGACAACCTCTGCTGGATTTACGACCGCAACCGCATCACCATCGAGGGCTCCACTGCACTGGCGTTCACCGAGGACGTCGGCGCCCGCTTCATCGCGTACGGCTGGCAGGTCGTGCGCGTAGACGACGCGAACGACCTGGAGCAGCTGGCCGCGGCGTTCGCCGCCTTCAAAGCGTGCGAGGACCGACCCACCCTCATCATCGTGGACAGCCACATCGGGTACGGCTCGCCGAACAAACAAGACACGGCTTCGGCCCATGGCGAGCCGCTCGGCGAAGACGAGATCCGCCTGGTGAAGCGGCAGTACGGTTGGCCGGAAGCCGCGCGGTTCCTGGTGCCGGAGGGTGTACGTGAGCACTTCGCCGAAGGCATCGGCGCCCGTGGCCGCGCGCTCAGGCAGCAGTGGATGGCACGGTTCGACGCCTACCGTCAGGAGCATCCGGCACTGGCCGATGCGCTGTACCGGATGCAGCACCGGCAGCTCCCCGACGGCTGGGATGCCGACCTGCCCGTCTTTCCGGCCGACGCCAAGGGCGTGTCGGGCCGCGACGCCTCCGCGACGGTGCTGAACGCGATCGCGCCGCACGTGCCCTGGCTCGTCGGCGGATCCGCCGATCTGACTCCGTCGACCAAGACCAGGCTCACGTGGCCGGGTGCGGGTGACATCGCGGCCGGCGCGTGGCACGGCCGCAACGTGCACTTCGGCGTGCGCGAGCACGCCATGGGCGCCATCCTCAACGGCCTGTCGCTGTCGAAGCTGCGGCCGTTCGGCTCGGGGTTCCTGATCTTCAGCGACTACGCGCGTCCGGCGATCCGTCTCGGTGCGCTCATGGAGATCCCCGTCATCCACATCTTCACACACGATTCGATCGGGGTCGGTGAAGACGGACCGACCCACCAGCCCGTCGAGCAGCTCGCCGCGCTGCGCTCGACACCGGGCCTCATCACGCTGCGTCCGGCCGACGCGAACGAGGTCGCGGAAGCCTGGCGCGTCATCATGGGCCTCCGCCATATTCCTGTGGCGCTGGTCCTGAGCCGTCAGAACCTGCCCACCTTCGACCGCCAGCGCTATGCGCCCGCATCGGGACTCGCGCGCGGTGGCTACGTGCTGGCGGATGCGCCTGGGGGCCGGCCCGATGTGCTGATCCTCGCCACCGGCAGCGAGGTGGGCCTCGCCATCGACGCGTACGAGCAGCTCGTGCGCGACGGTGTGAACGCCCGCGTCGTCAGCCTGCCCTCGT
>CAZNOC010000525.1:0-2291 GCA_964574545.1 uncultured Bifidobacteriaceae bacterium
CGATGGCGATCGCGATGCCCACCTTCTGCCGCATGCCCTTCGAGTAGGTGCCGACACGCCGGTCGGCGGCGTCGCCGGCCAGCCCCACCTCCCGGAAGAAGCCGAGCAGCTGGTCGCGCGTGTAGTCGGGCCGTCCGGCGAGCGCGGCGAAGTACTCGAGGTTCTCGAGCCCGGTGAGGTTGCGGTAGAGCATCACCGTCTCGGGGATGTAGGCCACGTGCTTCTTCGTCTCGAGCGGCTGCTGCACGACGTCGATGCCGTTGATGGCCGCCGTGCCGGCGGTGGGCGCAATGAAGTTCAGGAAGAGGTTGATGGTTGTCGTCTTGCCGGCGCCGTTCGCCCCGAGCAGGCAGAAGACCTCGCCCGGCTCGACCTTGAGCGTCAGGGAATCGAGGGCGGTCACGCCGTTGTAGTGCTTGGTCAGGTTCGTGGCTTCGAGCATGGGCACTCCCGTGCACCTGTGTACGGTGCAGGTGGCATGGTTGCGGCTGGCCGCGGATTTCGGAACGACGACCTTACGAATGGTCGTTCCGGCCCCATGAGTGGAAGGGGAAGGCAGATGATGTGGCTGGCCCGCGGAAACGGCTTGACGCCCGCCCCTTCACACGTCAGCATCGCCGAACGCAGCCTCCGGAGGTGACGATGGCGTTGCCGGCGGGAACACGGCTCGGCCCCTACGAGATCCTCTCGCCGCTCGGCGAAGGCGGCATGGGAGAGGTGTACCGCGCCCGCCACCTGAGACTCGCACGGGACGCGGCTATCAAGGTCGTGCCGGCCGAGTTTGCCTCGGATCCCCAGCGCCTGCGCCGGCTCGAGCGTGAGGCTCGTGCCGCCTCCGCACTCAACCACCCCGCCATCGTCACGATCTACGACGTCGCCGAGCACGAGGGCACGGCCTACATCGCGATGGAGTTCGTCGAGGGTGTGACCCTCGGCGAGCGCCTGGCCGACGGGCCACTCGACACGGCAACCGCGCTGCGCCTGGCCCTTGGACTTGCCGACGGGCTCTCGCGTGCACACGACGCGGGCATCGTGCACCGCGACCTCAAGCCCGACAACGTGATGATCACGCGGAACGGCTCGCCGAAGATCCTCGACTTCGGCGTGGCCAGGCACGTGACCGAACGCGTCGATGCGAAGGGCGATCTCAGCACGCGTGGCGAGACCACGGCCGCCGGAGCGGTGCTCGGTACCGTGCCGTACATGTCCCCGGAGCAGGCGGCCGGCCGTCCCGTGGATCACCACTCGGACCAGTTCTCGTTCGGCGTCGTCCTCTACGAAATGCTGAGCGGACGCCGCCCGTTCCAGGGCGCGTCAGCCGCCACAGTCCTGAGTGCCATCCTGCGCGATGCCCCGGCGCCGCTGCGCTCGGTGAAGCGCGAGATCCCCCACGCCCTGGAAGAGATCGTCGAGCGTTGCCTGCAGAAGGACCCGGCGAAGCGATACGCCTCCACGACCGATCTGCACGCAGCACTTCAACGCTGCGAGGAGGGGCTGCGCGCGCGGCGCGGGTTCGCCCCGGACGGGCGGACGCTCGCGGCGGCCGCCGCCGTTGTCGCGGTGCTCGGTGGCGCGACGGCGTGGGTCGCGTTTCGGGATGACGTGGTGCGATGGATGGAGCGGGACACGCTGGCCGAAGTCGATCGGCTCAGCGACGCGGGAGCGCTCTACGACGCCTTCCGGCTGGCAGCGGGCGTCCGGGAGAAGCTTCCAGCCGACCCGGAGGTCCTGAGGCGGATCGAACGCATCACGCTTCCCATCTCGATCGTCACCGACCCGCCCGGCGCGGAGGTGCAGATCAAAGGCTACGGCTCGCCGCCCGATGCGCCATGGGTGCGCCTGGGGGAGACGCCCCTGAGCGGCGTGCGAGTCCCCTACGCACTCACGCACTGGAGGATCGCGAAGGCGGGGTTCGCGCCCTTTGAAGGCGCTCCCTTCGGGGAACGGCCCTTCACGGCGTTCGCGCAGGGGTTCGTCCTCGATCCCGAAGGTACCCGGCCCGACGACATGGTCCGCGTGCCCGGCGGGCCGTACGCGCGGATGGGGTTTCCGCCTGTCGAGCTCACGGACTACTGGCTGGATCGTTACGAGGTCACCAACCAGCAATTCAAGGCGTTCGTCGATGCCGGCGGCTATGACACGCCGGAGTATTGGATCGAGCCGTTCGTGGACGAGGGAGGCACGCTGCCCCACGAACAGGCGATGGCACGCTTCGTCGACGCGACCGGCCGTCCCGGCCCGGCAGCGTGGGAACTCGGGACCTATCCCGGGGACACGGCCGACCATCCGGT
>CAZNOC010000526.1:0-105 GCA_964574545.1 uncultured Bifidobacteriaceae bacterium
CACCGTTGGTGGCGGCCTCCTTGACGCCGGCCTGCAGCATCTGCAGCGTGTCACCACCGATGGCGTTCATCTTCGAATGGAACTCGACGCAGAACACGCCGTCGC
>CAZNOC010000526.1:115-2286 GCA_964574545.1 uncultured Bifidobacteriaceae bacterium
GGGGAGGCACGAGCCCGTCGCGGAACCGGTTCGCGCCGCGATCGAGTACCTCCTGCATCAGCGGCGGAACGCCGTGGCGCATCGCGTGGCCACCCACCGCTTCGGCCGCGGCGATCACGTCACTCACCCCGAGCACATCGATGATCTCGAAAGGCCCCAGCTCCCAGCCGAACCCCCACCGCATCACGCGGTCCACGTCATCGATGGAGTGCGCAATGTCGGGCGTGACGCGCGCGGTGTAGACGAGCGTTGGCGCCAGCGTCTCGCGGAGGAAGGCACCGACCTTGTCCTTGCCGTGAAACAGCGTGCGGAGCCGGTCGGGGAGATCCTCGATGCTCTTGCCCGCCTCGATCGACGGGAAGCTCACCTTCTTCCGCGGGCCGTATTCGAGCGTTGCCGGATCGAGCACCAGGATCTCTGTCTCGCCCGCGGCGTTTCTCTGGCGCTTGAAGAAGCCGCGTCCGGCCTTTTCGCCAACGGCGCCGCTCTCGATCAGGTTCGCCAGAAACGGGGGGACGCGGAACGCTGCCCGGTCGGCTTCGTCCTCGAGCCGCTCCTGCAGGTTGCGCATCACGTGGCCGAGCACGTCCAGCCCCGCGATGTCCATCGTCCTGAACGTTGCCGATCCGGGCCGGCCGATCGCCTTGCCGGTGATGGCGTCGATCTCGTCGATCGAGTACCGCCCGGACTCGAGCGCGTCCAGCGTGCGCGCCACGCCGTAGAGCGCGATGTGATTCCCGATGAAGTTCGGCGTGTCCTTCGCCACGACGATGCCCTTGCCGAGCATGACGTCGGCGAAGCGGGACACCCGCGTCACGACCACCGGGTCCGTCTCCGGTGTCGGGATGATCTCGAGCAGGCGGAGGTAGCGCGGCGGGTTGAAGAAGTGGGTGCCCAGCCAGTGTCGGCGGAAGTCGTCGGACCGGCCCTCCGCAATCGACCCGATGGGGATGCCGGACGTGTTCGAGCTGACGATCGTGCCGGGCCTTCGGGCGGCGTCCACTTTCGCCAGGAGTTCCTGCTTGATGTCCAGCCGTTCGACGATGGCCTCGATCACCCAGTCGGTCTGTGCGATCTGATCGAGGTGGGTGTCGAAGCCGCCGGTGCGGACCAGTTGCCAGGCGTCCGGCGTGAACTGGGGGTCCGGCTTGAGCCGGCGCGCCTTGTCGAGCCCGGCCTGCGCGATCTCGGCGGTGAGGTCCAGCAGCAGCGCGGGGAAGCCGGCGTTGGCGCAGTGGAGTGCGATCTGCGCGCCCATCGTACCGGCGCCGAGTACGGTGACGGAGTTGATGGTCATCGATGACGTCCTGCGCCGTTGATGAAGAGATCGACGATGGCATCCGCGTCGGCGGCCAGTGCGTAGCGGCGCTTGCTGAGGATCCAGTTGGTGGCCATCTCGTCGAGCGCGCCGTAGAACACTTTGGCCGCGGTTGTGGCGCTGATGTCTTTGCGGAAGACACCGGCATCCTGGCCGGCGGCGATGGTCTCGCGAATCCGGTTCAGGTAATCGCGGAGGTAGGAGGACGAGAAGCGCTCCATGAATTTCGTCGTCTGCCGGAGTTCCACCTGGAACACCACTGCCAGATCGCGGTCCCGGCCGAGCCGCTCGAGGTGCAGCCGGGCGATGTGCCGCAGCCGGTCGGCGGGGTCGGTCACGCCCTCGAGAGCGGCGCGGCCTTCGGCCAGCGCGTCGGTCATCGTCTGTTCGAAGATCGAGACGAGCAGGTCGTCCTTGCTGCGGAAGTACAGGTAGACGGTGCCGGCGGCGACGCCGGCCACGCGGGCGACGTCGGCGACCTGGGCCTGGAAGAAGCCGCGCTGGGCGAAGACGCTCGTGGCGGCACGGAGGATGGCTTCGCGCTTGTCGGCCTGCGCGCCGGTGCGGGCGGCGGCGGGGCGTGGAGCGCGTCCCTGGGCGACAGCTGGCCGGGTGGCTGGCATCGGCATGGCAATGAATGAATGTTCATTCATCGCGTGCGCCCTGTCAAGGGGCCTCCCTGTCAAGGGGCCTGCCCCATTTCTCTCAAAGGGCCTGCCCCATTGGCGACAACCGGAGACACTCTCGGCAGAATCTGCCAGCCGAATGTCTCCGACTGTCGCCAATGGGGCAGGCCCCTTTCTGGGTAGACTGGCGGTGATGATCCCGCCGGTGGATACGCTGGCCGTCTTCC
>CAZNOC010000527.1:0-2262 GCA_964574545.1 uncultured Bifidobacteriaceae bacterium
ATCACGGCAGGAACGCCGCCGCGTAGACCCAGCGGCCGTCGCGCTGCTCGAACACGTTGAACGAGTAGTACTCCGAGACGCGGGTCGAGCCGTCGGGGACGGCGTAGACGAGGCGTCCGCGGCCCGTCGCCACGGCGATCGGTCCCCAGCGGCGCACGGCTATCAGATCGTAGCGGCCTTCGACCATCGCGGGGGCCGCCGGCAGCGCGTCGAGCAGGTCCTGCTTTGTCCGGACGACGCCCTGCGCGTCGATCGCCGTGTAGTCGTCCGTGTAGAGCCGGTCGAGGGCCGCCCGGTCGCGTGCGCGGTGCCCCTCCACGATGGCCCGCTTGACGGCGGTGACGGCCGCCTTGGTGGCCTCGTCGGCCGGGCCCACCTGCCAGGCCGCCGGAATCGCCGTGGCCCCCGATCCGAGTATCGCGCCTGCGAGCAATGCGGCGAGCGTGCGCATACTTCCCTCCGTGGATGTTCGACGCCCACCATCGTAACGGCCCTCTACGCTCCGGGCGTTATCAATCGCGTCGAACGCAACGGCCATCGAGAGGGTCACGTGGTTCTGGGCGGCAGCCCTACTCGAATCGCGAGAACCAGGCTCTCAGGCGCGCGCGGACCTCCGGGAGGTTGGCCGTCATGGGATGGTCATCCCCCTCGTAGATCACGAGTTCGTACGGATGGCCACGCTGCTGGAGCCCCGCGGCGACCGCCAGCGCTACCCCGGGCCACACGCGCCAGTCGGCGCCGCCGTGGAGGATGAGCAGCGGCGCCGACAGCCGCTCCGGCCACGCGGCCGCAGACCGGGCGCGCAGGTGCTCGGCTTTTCGCGCCTCATAGTCGGGCATCAGCTCGCGGTACACCGTCTCCATCTCGGGGCGGTGCCGCAGCCCCTCCGCAAGGTCGCCCGGGCCGCCGAGCACGGCGGCCGCCCGCACCTCGGCGCCGTGCGCCAGCGCCAGATACGTCATCATCCCGCCGCGCGAGAAGCCGTACATGAAGACGCGATCGGGATCGACCAACGGCAGCTGCCGGCCCAGGGCCAGAATGTTGAGGACGTCCGCCACCTCCGCGCCGCCAAACTCCTCGCGCCCTTCCCCGCCGTCGTTGCCGCGGTACTGCGACGCGACGACGACGTAGCCGTCGAGCGCCCAGCCCGCAAACTCCATCAGGTCCGCCGTGCGGATGGCACCGAACGCCTGATTCCCGCCGCGGTTGAAGACGATCAGCGGGTGACGGGCCGTGGAGGCAGGGCTTGCCGGCTCGACGATGAACCCGGTGACGCGAAGGCCATCGCTCCCGTAGGTGATCCGACGGCAGCGCACGCGGCGTTCGTCGCTGAGCGCCTCGAACCACTCGCGGGGATGATTGCGGCGGAATGTCGCCTCGTTGAACAGCGTATCGCGCGGGTCACCGGCCGGGCGCGACGCGAGGAACGCGACGTACTCGTCGAAGCTCATCGGGGAGGCGGCGCACGGCTCTTCCGAGAGCAGCGCGCCATCCGCCGCCGCCTGCGCGAATGCCGGCGCCGTCGCCAGCATCGCGGCCAGCAGCACACCGACGCCGCCGCGCATGAACCCCCGCAGCATCACGCCCTCCCTCAGCCCACCCGAAGGGCCGCCACGGGCTCCACGCGTAGCGCGCGGCGCACGGGCACGAGACACGCGGCGCACGCGACCACCGCGATCGCGATCGGTGCGGCAACGAGCGACACCGGATCCCACGCGGGCACCCCGTAGACGAACCCCGCCAGCAGGCGGGCCGTTGCCAGCCAGACCGCGCCGCCGAGCAGCAGGCCCGCGGCCACCGGCTGCACGCCCTGCCTCACCACGAGGCGCCGCAGGTCGGCATCCGATGCGCCGAGCGCGCGGCGCACCCCAAGCTCGCGCGTCTGCTGCGCCACCGCGTACGCCAGCACGGCGTACACGCCAACCGCCGCCAGCACGAGCGCCAACAGCGCAAACCCGCCAAGGACGGCCGCCGTCGTTCGCTGCTGCCACACCGTCGCCGCCAGCCGGTCGTCCATCGTCCGCACATCGAACACCGACTGCTCGGGGTCCACTTCGCGAACCGCCGGGCCCACACTCGCCATCAGGCTTCGCGGGTCACCCGCGGTGGCCACGACGATGAACGTGTCGCCCGCGAACGTCTGCAGGTGGGAGGCGTAGAGGTCCAGCGAGGGCGGGGTGGTCAGGAGGGTCGAGCGCACATCCCCCGCCACACCGACCACGGTCAACTGCACCTCGCGGTCCACGGCGCTCCCCGTTCCAC
>CAZNOC010000528.1:0-2262 GCA_964574545.1 uncultured Bifidobacteriaceae bacterium
TGTGGACGTGGGCGTCTGGGGCGGCGTCGTTCCCGGCAATGCCGGCGAGATCGAACCGCTGGCGCGGCGGGGTGTGCTGGGGTTCAAGTGCTTCCTGTCGCCGTCGGGCGTGGACGAGTTCGAGCATGTAGGCGAAGCGGATCTGCGCGCGGCGCTGCCGATCCTGGCGCGGGTAGGGCTGCCGCTGCTCGTGCACGCGGAGCTGCCGTCCCGCCTGCTCGTGCCGGACGCCGCGCGCGATCCGCGCGCCTACGAGACGTGGCTCGCCAGCCGTCCGCCGGACGCCGAGCACGCGGCCATCGATCTCCTGATCCGGCTCGCGCGCGAGTACGGCGCGCGCATCCACATCGTTCACCTCGCGTCCGTGGACGCGCTGCCCGCGTTACGCGCGGCCCGAGCCGCGGGGGTGCCCATCACCGTGGAAACCTGCCCCCACTACCTCTCGTTCGCGGCCGAACGGATCGCCGACGGCGCGACGGCGTTCAAGTGCGCGCCGCCGATTCGCGAGGAGCGGCACCAGGATGGCCTGTGGCGCGCCCTGGCCGACGGCAACATCGACCTCGTCGCCACCGACCACTCCCCGGCACCTCCGGTGACCAAATGCGTGGACGAGGGGGACTTCGTGACGGCGTGGGGCGGGATCGCGTCGCTGCAGCTCGGGCTGGCGGCGATCTGGACCGGCGCGTTGGCGCGCGGTATCGGCCTCGACGACGTCTCGCGCTGGATGTCGGCGGCGCCGGCGGCGCTGGCCGGCCTGTCGCAACAGAAGGGGACGATTGCGCCGGGGCGCGACGCGGACCTCGTGCTCTTCGACCCGGAGGCCGAGTGGGAGGTGGATCCGGCGCGGCTCGAGCACCGGCATCCCGTCACGCCGTACGCCGGGATGCGGCTGCGCGGGAAGGTCGTCACGACCCTGCTGCGCGGCCAGGTGGTGTACGGCGGGGGGCGGTTCCCAGCGGGCAGCATCGGTCAATGCCTTGTGCGGCAGCGAACGTGAAGGCCATCCAGTGGCGTGTACCCACTGAAGTGCTGCTACCAGATACTCTGCGCACACGCGCTACTGCGGGCCGCCCAACGGGCGGCCCGGTAGTGAATCGTCGATGACACTCCATTAGGGTACAATCCGACCGCCAATGAGTGGGATCACCACACACATCCTCGATACGTCGCGCGGGCGTCCCGCGCCGGGCGTGCCGGTCGTGCTCGAGCATCAGCAGCCCGGCGGGGAATGGATCCGGGTCGGCGACGGGCACACGGATGCGGACGGGCGACTGGGTAGCCTGCTGGCTGACGGCGACAGGCCTGCGCCTGGCGCCTACCGGCTGACGTTCGACACGCACCACTACTTCGCGGCGCTGGACGTGCGCGCATTCTACCCAGACGTGACCGTCACGTTCGAGATCGACGACGCGGGCGCGCACTACCACGTCCCGCTGCTCCTCAGCCCGTTCGGCTACTCGACGTACCGCGGCTCGTAGAAGCGGCCCTTGCGGCCGCCCGTGATGACATCATGGTCACGAGAGAGTCCCGTCGCCCGTCCGGGTCGCTGACCTCACGCCAACTCACACCGATCCTTCAGAAGCTGGCCAGGGTGAACGCGGCCGTGGCGCGCGCCTGCCCGGGGGAGCCCGAGGCGCGACAGCCCGTCCACACCGTCTATGGCGGCGCACACCTCTTCCGCTCCGACTCGGCGCGCAGGCTGGGCGCGCTCGCGCTCGAGGCGCTCGACGAGTACGCGCCCGATGGCCGGGCGCTGCACGAGGCGTTGCAGTTCGCCCCGCCCGACGGCGGTCCCGTCGCCTTTGCGGAGATCGTGCGCGCCCGCGTCGCCGCCAAGCTGCGGCGGGAGCCGGTGGAAGACTTTCGCCTCGACTTCGAGGACGGCTACGGCAACCGTCCCGACGATGAAGAGGACGGCCATGCGCAGTCGGCCGCCGGCGAAGTCGCCGCCGGGTTCGAGGCCGGGACGCTGCCGCCGTTCATCGGCATCCGCATCAAGTCGATGTCGAAGGAACTGCACGCGCGGAGCCTGCGGACGCTGGACCTTTTCGTCACGACGCTGGCCGGCCGCCTGAAGCGCCGCCTTCCCCCGCACTTCATCGTCACGATCCCGAAGATCATGGCCGGCGGGCAGGTGGCCGCCGTGGCAGCGGCGTGCACGGCGCTGGAAAAGCGGCTGCGGCTGAAAGTCGGCTCCATTCGCCTCGAGCTGATGATCGAGACGCCGCAGCTGTTCTACCAGATCGTGGCCATGCTCGTGAT
>CAZNOC010000529.1:0-2257 GCA_964574545.1 uncultured Bifidobacteriaceae bacterium
AGTCCTTCGAGACGAGCATGGAACAGGCCGAGCGCATCATGGCCGAGAGCGCGCGGTACAACATCGGCACTGTCTGGCGCTCGATCAACACGCCAACACTCGCCCTGACGTTTCTCCACGCCGACACGCAGCCGCGGTTCGAGTTCCGCCGGCGTGGCCGCGAACGCGTCGCGGGCCGCGAGGCGTGGGTGCTCGAGTATCGGGAGACCACACGGCCCACGCTCATCAAGACGAACAACGAACGCGACCTTCCGGTGACAGGGCGCCTCTGGGTGGATCCGGCCACAGGTCTCGTCCTTAGGACCAACGTGGTGGCGGCCGATCCGTTTGTGCGTGCCACCGTCACAGTGACGTTCCGCGAGGACGAGGACCTGGAACTCTGGGTGCCGGGCCAGATGGACGAGCACTACAGGGCTGCCCGCACGCTAGACATCCACGGCCGAGCGACCTACATGAACTACCGCCGATTCCAGGTCACGACCGATGAAGCGATTCGCCGGCCGCCGGGCGTCGTGCACCAGCGGTGACCGCGGAGGGGCGCACAATTGAGTTGTGTGCGGTCCCACGCGGTCTAACCGACGTCAACCGGTGGGCACGCCGAGCGGGCGGCGAGTTCGACGAAGAGCGTATCGTACGCAGACACCCCTGACTCGATGGCCCGCAACAGCGCTCTGCGCCTTCTCGACGCAGGTGATGCGCGTCAATGAGCGGCCTGATACGCGTCGCACCAGACGGCCGCCGGTGCCCACTTGGGGGTATGCGGGACTGTCGCGTGGTCGATCCCAGTGGTCATCGGATCGGCTTTGGTGGCGAGTTGGAGAGTCTCGGGAACACACGTCCGGGGGTTCGTGCCCGTCTCAAGGACTGACCGGTGCCCAGAGTGTCCTTGCCCCGACTGCGCTCAATTCGGATGTGTCGCCTGCCAGTCGTCGCGTGGCTTGAGCCGTTCTCGAGATGCCTGATTGCGTCATACAAGGAGTGTCCTGTGAAAGAGTCGACCCTGTTCGACAGCCTCGGCGGTGCTGCGGGTGTGCTCCGCCTCGCGAAGGCATGGCACGAGTGCGTCCTGAAGGACGAGGTCGTCGCCCACGCATTCAGCCACGGCTTCCACCCTCAACACTCCGAACGTCTCGCGGCGTATTGGGGTGAGGCCTGGGGTGGCCCGCCGACCTACAGCGAACGCTATGGCAACGAGTCCCACGTTGTGCGCCTGCATAGCGGGAACGGTGCCCATGACGAGATGGATCGCCGTGCCATTGAGTGTTTCGACCAGGCGATGGACCTGATCGGACTCACGGATTCGAGGCTCCGCCGAGCGCTCCACGACTATTTTGCCTGGGCGACAACCACCACGATGGCGGCGTACCCCGAGAACGCCGATCGGGTGCCAGGCGATCTACGTCTCCCGCGATGGTCGTGGGACGGCCTGCAATCCTGACAGTTCAGCCGCGTGTTCCAGGCTGGACGAGTTCCGATGCCCTCAGACGCCGATGAACCGGACGGCCGCCTGTGGCACCCGCAGGTGACAGCGCCGAGCATCCGTTGACGGGCGCCGCCGCTCGTGGCTCAAGCGACACGACGTGGGCCCAACGAGTTCGACGATGATCTGATCACCCCGGTTGCAGATGCGCCAGGTGCGGATGGGGTCTCGAGGCACTTGTTACGGACACGATGCGTCGGGCCGCGGCCGTGCGCGCGCGAGAGTGAGTGCTTGTGGCTCACACAATCTCACCGGTGCTGCGCTCGGGACGGTGACGCTGGTCGGCCCCGACTCGCCCGGCGGAGGCGCCGAACCAGGAGGTCGTGCTCGGGCTGACGGGCCGCTTCTGGACGGCGGAAGGTGGGCTGACCGCGACGCACCACGACACCTTCCGCAACGGACCGCCGCTTGGCCAGGCCGAAGCGGCCTGGAACTCCCTGTGCGCGCCCGCAGCCGACGTGCCACCGAGCTCTCGACGGAGACTCGGGTCAGAATTGATGCGGGTCCGGCCCGTGCGCGATTCCGTGCGCCTGGTTCGTCGTGCGGCCGTTCAGCGGGCTCTTGCGGCGGTCCATGCCGAGGGCGGTCCGCCGCGAGGCCGAGCGCGTCCGCGGTACAACGGCACGCTGACGCACGTCTGACACATCGGGCCCGTTGAGGGGGGCGCTGGCTCCACCCGCTACTCGAACCTCCGCATCAACTCTTCGGTCGTCACCGTCGCCGGCCCGAACCGGCCGACGACGATGCCGGCGGCCTCGTTGGCGAGCCGGGCGGCGT
>CAZNOC010000530.1:0-2256 GCA_964574545.1 uncultured Bifidobacteriaceae bacterium
AAGACCACGGGCGTGGCGCCGGGACGCTCGTCTTCGGGCAGAATGCCGCGGCCGAGTGCCGGGCGCTCGCCGAGCAGCGGGAACGCGGTCGCCGTGACGAACGCGCCGCTGAAGCGCTCCGGCGCCCGCTCATCATCGCCAAGGTTCATGGTCGTCGCTGCGTGTGCGGCGACGTTCCGCAGCGTGTGCATGCCCTCCTGCCAGTCGAGGTAGTCGGCGTAGGAGACACCTTGGCGGCGGCCCCGGGTGTCGGTCACGCTCAGTGCGACCACTTCGTCGGGATCGTCAAACGGTAGATCGCGCAAGTTCATGCCGTTCACGATGGTGAACATGACCGTCGTGGCCGCCATGCCGAGCGCCAAGGCCAGCGCCGCGACCGCTGTGAACTGGCGATCCCTGATCAGCATCCGCACGCCGAAGCGGACGTCCTGCGATACCGCGTCCACGAACGGCAGTCCGCGCTGGTCGCGATAGACCGCCTTCACCTGATCGACGCCGCCGAACGCCTTGCGCGCCGCGAGTCGAGCCTCGTGAGGCGACATGCCCTTGGCGATATGCTCGTCGGCGAGAAGATCCAGATGCGCCTGGACCTCCTCTTCGAGCCGCGCGTCGCGACGACGGCGCAGGAGGAGATCAGATACCCGCGAGGCGAGCGTGCGGAGCTTCGTCATGGAACGTTCCTGGCACTACGACTCGTGCTTCAGCAGCCGGCTCACGATAGACACCGTGCGGGTCCAGAGTTGGGTTTCGGCCTCGAGTTGTCGGCGGCCGGCGGCCGTGATCGTGTAGAAACGTGCGCGACGGTTGTTCTCGCTCGTGCCCCACGCACTCTTGAGCCAGCCCTTCTGCTCGAGTCGGAGGAGTGCTGGATACACGGTGCCCTGATTGAGTGAAAGCGCACCATGTGAGACCTGCTCGATCCTTCGCGCGATACCGTAGCCGTGAAGCGAGCCCATGGCGGCCAGGGTCTTGAGGACCATCAGGTCGAGTGTGCCGTAGGGGACTTCGGCGTCAGAGGGGCTCATCGCATGCTCCTGTTGAAAATCAACAGGAGCATGCCATCGCCTCTGTTGAAAGGCAACAGGAAAGTACGCGGGCACCTGTCCCTTCGACCTCGCTCAGGGCGGGCGCGACCTGGGTCAGTCGCACCGCAAGACGACGACCGGATCCACGAGCGTCGCCCGTCGGGCGGGCACGAACGACGCGAGGGCGGCGATCGAGCCGAAGAGCAGCGCCACGCCGGCGAATGTCACAGCGTCCAGCGGCGTGAGCCCGAAGAGCAGACCCTCGAGGTAGCGAGACAGCGCAGCGGCGCCGGCAAGGCCCGCCAGCGCGGGCCTGACCGGCTCGACCATCTGATCGTGCAGGCGGACGACCGTGATGTCGGGCAGGGAAGGCGGTACGACCGCCCACAGGCTGGGCGGCGCGGCTCCGGCGCCGGCCGCCGTCGGAGGAGGTGGGGGAGGGGGCGTGCTCTGTCCGCTTCGACGCAAGTGGCCGACGATGGCGGTGACCTCTGCTCGTGCTCGTCCAGCGTAACGCCTTCCGCAAGCTGCGCGATGTAGACCCACTAGGGTCGAATGTCAACCCGTCCGGCCGTCGCGGTCTCGCGCTCCGGCCGATCTCCTTCGCCAGGAGGTTGCGCACCGTCCCCTTCGTCTGGCGCCGTCGGGCGCAGCGTCGCTCAGCGGCGCGCGAGCCCTTCGAGAAACGCGCGGTCGATGGCGTCCTGCGGCCGGTAGGTGTTCTTGGTACGAATGAGCGTGGCGGGGCTGGCGATGGGGATCGAGACGCCCTCGACCTCGGCATGTTCCGCGTCTCGCGCGACCTCGGCGTAGGCGAGACCGCAGGCACGACCCATGAGATTGACCATGACCTCGTCGACGATGCGGACGACGGTGTGGGTCTGCACGTCGTCGTCGGCGACGTCGGCCGCCGCGTTGTCGGTAAGCACGGCCAGGGCTCGGCGCACCCGGGCGATGTTCGCCGGAGCATCATCGACAAGCAGGTGGATGTCCTTGGTGAACCGGTCGCCTCCGTGGGCGATGACCGCGAAGCCGCCGATGAGCACGTAGCGGGCCCCGGCCTCGTTCAGCGCGCGGGCGATGCGGGCGAGGTCGTGCGGCTCCGGCGCGCGGGCGTGTGCCGGAGCATCTGAAGCATCCACCGCTCGGCCTCCTCGTGGCTGGCGAAGCGGTAGACGCCCCTGGGCGCGAAGCCGCCGCCCCGCAGGGCCACCGCCGTGCGAGCCAGGCG
>CAZNOC010000531.1:0-2254 GCA_964574545.1 uncultured Bifidobacteriaceae bacterium
AGATGGTGGACGCCATCGGCCGCATCATGAACCCGTCGCCGGGCAAGGGGTAGCGCCATGGGCCCCGACGACCGCGACCTCGACGAAGAGATCCGGGGCCACCTGGCCCTCGAGATCGGGGAGCGGGTCGCGCGCGGCGAGGATCCAGACGCTGCGCGTCTGGCCGCGCTGCAGGACTTCGGCTATGTCCCGGCGGTGCGGGACGCCGTGCGCGGCGTCTGGCGTCACCCCTGGCGCGACGCCGCGGGTGCGCTCTGGCAGGATCTGCGGCTCGCTGTTCGCGCGCTGCGCCGGGCGCCAGGGGTGGCCCTCACGGTGATGGCAACGCTCGCGCTCGGCGTTGGCGCCAACACCGCCGTCTACAGCGTCGTGCGCGGCGTCCTGCTCGAACCGCTCGCCAACCGAGGGGCGGACCGGCTGGTCTACATCCGCCAGGGCGCGCCTGGGCTCGGCACCCCGAACATCGCCTTTTCCATCCCGGAGATCCAGGACATCTCGTCGCGCGCCACGACCATCACGGCGTTCGGCGACTTCTCAACCATCGATTTCACGCTTCTCGGCTTCGGCGATCCGCGCGTCGTGCGCGCCGGCGTCGTAGGCGGCGCGTACTTCGATGTGATGGGCCTCAGGCCCGTGCTCGGGCGACTCCTCACCTCGGCGGACGACGGGCCGGAGGCGGCGCCCGTCGCGGTGCTGACGCATCGCTTCTGGGCGACCGTCCTCGACGCCGACCCGTCCGTCATCGGCCGTACGGTCCGCCTCGACACGCGCACCGCCACGGTGGTCGGCGTCATCGAGCCGTCGGTCCCCTACCCGGCCGAGACCGAGATCGTCGCCAACGTCGTGACGAGCAGCCATCACCTCGACGCCACGATGGTTACCGAACGCCAGCACCGGATGACGGAGCTTTTCGGCCGGCTGGCGCCCGGCGCGTCTGTCGCCGACGCGCGCGCGGAGCTGGAGGCACTGCACGCGGACATGCGCCGCGCGCACCCGGACGCATACCCGTCGCAGTCGGGAACCTCGATCAGCGTCACGCCGCTCGGCGATCAGCTCACGGCCCAGGCGCGGCCGGTGCTCCTCGTGCTGCTGGCCGCGGCGGCACTTGTCTTCGTGATTGCGTGCGCGAACGTCGCCAACCTGGTGCTGGCGCGCGCGGTGCGGCGCGAAGGCGAGCTCGCCATCCGCGCCTCGCTCGGCGCCAGCCGCCCGGCGCTCCGCCGCATGCTGTTTGCCGAGAGCCTGATCCTCTGTGGCGGCGGGGCCGCGCTGGGCGTCGCGATGGCGCCCGTGCTGGTAGGGGTCCTCGCGCGCTACGCGTCTCGGTTCTCGGTTCGGGCTCACGACGTCACGATCGACACAGGCGTCCTCTGGATCGGCGCCGGTCTGGCTGCGGCGACGGCGGCGCTGCTGGCCAGCCTGCCGCGCCTGCCCGACCCCACCGCGACGGGAATGGGTCCCACCGCCCAGGGACGAGTCACCCGCCGCGTGGACCGGCGGCTGCGGGCGTTCGCCACCGCCCAGATCGCAGGCTCGTTCGTCCTGCTCGCCGCAGCCGGCGCGCTGGTGTCGTCGTTCGTCACGCTGCACGCGGCACGCACGGGACTCGATACCGAGCAGGTGCTGGCCATCGATGTGCCGCAGCCGCTCGAGGCCGAGGCCGAGTCGCTCGTGTTCTTCGAGGAAGCGATGCGGCGTGTCGGTGCGCTGCCTGGCGTCACCCGCGTCGCCGCGGGCAACGTCGTCCCCTGGCGCGACACCGGCATTCTGCTGCCGGTCTTCCCCTTCGTGATCGACGGAGCGCCCACGCCGGAGTCGAACCGCGTGCCGCACGCACGGCTCCGTACGGCAACGCCGGGGTACTTCGCGGCGCTCGGCATCCCGGTTGTCGCAGGCCGCGACTTCACGGAAGAGGACACGCTGGAGCACGGGTCCGTCGTGGTCGTCAGCGAGAGCGTGGCCGCACAGGCGGGTGGCGCGGACGTGGTCGGACGGAAGTTCCGCTGGGACGGGGCGATGATGCGGGACCGCGCCCCGCGCCGGGTCATCGGCGTGGTGGCCGACGTGGACGACGAGCAGGTTCCGCCCAGTCCTGCGCTGAACGTGTACCACCCCCTGTCGCAGGTCCCCTTTGCCGGTCGGCTCTTCGTCCAGGCGTCTGGCGACCCTTACGCGCTGGTGCCAGCCATCACCCAGACTATCCGCGAGCTCTCCGCCGAGCAGCCGGTGGCCAGGGCCGCGACGCTCGAGGACA
>CAZNOC010000532.1:0-1697 GCA_964574545.1 uncultured Bifidobacteriaceae bacterium
CGGCGCGGGCTGGTCGCCCCGCGCCCTGCCCAAGGGGTCGCTCACGCCCCACGTGCCGCTGCCGGTGCCGCGCGCGATGGGTCGCAACCGCCTGCTGAAGCGTCGGGCCGTGTCGGTGGCCATCCGCCCGGCCGCGGTCCGCCGGAATCTGAACGCAGCGCAGCAGGCGCGAGTCTTCTGTAAGGTTTCGTCCGTCATCAGCGTTCATCCAGGTAGGGCACGCTGACCGCAAGCTGGCCACACGCACGCTCCGAGACGCGATTCTCCGGGCGTGCTCGGCGCGGTCAAGGCTCCGCTCGCAAGCTCGCCGCGTGATCGTCCCGCGCACATCCGCCGGACCACGCGGCCTTGACCGCGCCTCCGCGCGCCCCGCGTTGGGCATCTATCGGAGCGTGCGGCAGACCGTGCTCGCGTAAGGCGCGCGACGGTCAGGACGAGCCACTCGGCCGTCCCGTGGCACGCACGCGACGTGCCCACTCGATGCCGGCCCAGCGCCGGCATCAGCGCTGACATCACCAGCTGGACGACAAGCGCGTCCGCCCACCGCAGCGCCACTTCCAATCCACTTCATCAAGTTTGCTCTCGCCGAGCGTTGCCGGCGGGGCCGGAGGTTCGCCATGAACGTTCCGTCGATTGCCCGTTCGCCCGTGGCCACCGAAAAGAGCGCTTGGCCCGTGCTGCTCACCGTAGACGAGGCCGCCGCGTTGCTACGCACGACCCGACGCGCGATGTACGCCATGGTCGAGCGCCGCCAGTTGCCCGGCGTTGTCCGCATCCGTCGTCGCGTGCTCTTCCGCGCCGAGGCGCTGCTAGACTGGGTGGACCAGAAGTCCGCGCCATTGCCGAAGGAGTGATCGGCGATGAGCGTGAACATCAGACGGCATCCCCGTGGCGGATGGGACGTCGACATCAACGTCCTGCTGCCCTCCGGGGATCGGCATCGCGAACGGCGCAAGCTGGGCGCGAGTTGTTCGAAGACGACGGCCAGGGAGTGGGCCGAGCGGCGGGAGCGAGAAATCCTGCTCGCGGGCCCGAAGATCCGGAAGGAGGTGCCCACACTGGAAGCGTTTGCGCCGCGGTTCATCGAAGGCTACGCGCGCGCCAACCAACAGAAGCCGAGCGGCATCGCGGCCAAGCAGTCAATCCTGCGGTTGCACCTGGTCCCGAAACTCGGCAAACGAGCGCTCGACGCGATCAGTAACGAGCAGGTGCAGCGGTTGAAGCTGGGCCTGCACGGCAAGTCGCCGAAGACGGTCAACAACGTGCTGAGCGTTCTCAGCATGCTGTTGAAGCAGGCGGTGGAATGGGGCGTGCTGGGGAAGATGCCCTGCTCGATTCGCCTGATGCGAGTGACGCGGACGGACGCCGCGTTCCACGACTTCGAGGCGTACGAGCGGTTGCTGGACGCGGCGCAGACGATCGACCCGCGCAGCTACCTGATCGCACTCCTCGGTGGCGAAGCGGGACTACGAGCGGGCGAGATCGTGGCCCTGGAGTGGGCCGACATCGACCTCGACCGGCGTCAGATCATCGTCCGGCACTCGGACTGGAACGGCGAGCTGACGGCGCCCAAGAACGGGCGCATCCGGTACGTCGGGATGACCGAGCGGCTGGCCACGGCGCTCCGCAAGCATCGGCACCTCCGCCACCGGCGGGTGCTGTGCCCACACTGATGAACTCGCGTTTACCGGTCGCCG
>CAZNOC010000532.1:1707-2245 GCA_964574545.1 uncultured Bifidobacteriaceae bacterium
ACTCGGAGTTGCTGGACAGCATCCAGCAGGAACTGCAACAGGCGACCTACCTTACCGGCTTCTTCAATGGAAAACTGCTGGGAATCGAGCTGGCCGGAGCAACGTTGGAAGCAGACACGGCAGGGCTGCTGGTCGCGGGTCCGGTACGCGGCGCATCGGGCGAAGGTGCCCACGGGCGTCCACATCCTCCGTCACACGTTCTGCTCGCACCTGGCGATGCAGGGCGCGCCGATGCGAGGCGTGCAGGAACTCGTCGGCCACCAGAGCCTGGCGATGACGCAGCGGTACTCGCACCTGACGCCGGCGTCGCTCGAATCGACGATCAAACTGCTCGACAACCGCCCGATCCGTCGCGCGGTCCCCCATGATGGTGGCCCTACCCAGGCGGCCCCCCACCGCCGGACACGCCCTCCCGCGATAGCACACCGAGTCGGTCGACGGCATCTCCTGCGCCGGTCCCCCCCTCCTCGCCGACCCAACTCAGGTCTCCGACCCCGCCCTGGTTCCGCGCTGCCATATATCGCCGGTCCAGGATGTC
>CAZNOC010000533.1:0-2239 GCA_964574545.1 uncultured Bifidobacteriaceae bacterium
ATTAACCGAGCAGGAGGATTTCGATGAAGCTACGTAGATTGCTGGCGGCCCTTGTCGTCACGCTATCGTTGAGTGGAGGGTCCGCATACGCGGCCGTGATCGATCTGGGCTTTGCCCTCGATCGATCGGGCAGTGTCGGGGCAGCCAACTGGACCCTGGTCGTCGGCGGTCTGGCCAACGCGCTGGACCTGCTGCCGACCAGCGGGGCGAATCAGTACCGCGTGTCCGTGGCGTCGTTCGCGACCACGGCGACGGTGAACGTGGCCCCGACGATCGTCACGGCAGCCAACATCGCCGGGATCAAGGCAGCCATCACTGGTATCGCCTTCACGGGAGGCGTGACCTGCATCTCGTGCGCGGCCACCGCCCTCACCAACGCATTCATTGGTGACGGAGGCTTCGGTGACACGAGCCTGCTCAACATCAGCACGGATGGCGTGCCGGTTCAAGACCCGCAGCCGAACGGCGCAGTCCTTCGTGGCACTCTCGTGGCCGCGGGGTGGGACAGCATCAGCGCCGAGGCGATTGGCAACTTCAGCCTCGCGTATCTGCAGGCACTCGTGCACCCGAACCCCGGAGTCACGACGAACAACCCGGCGTTGCTGCCCAATCCGCTCGTCCAGGGATTCGTGCTGCAGGTCGCCGACTTCGCTTCGTACGAGGCAGCGATTGCGGCAAAGGTGCAGCGCATCGTCAACGTGCCCGAGCCGGCCACGATGAGCCTGTTCGGCATCGCCCTGCTCGGCCTTGGCGCGGCGCGTCGGCGTCGCTAAGCGAGCCGGAGTTTCTCGGATGTGAAGAGCGGGCGGCCTCCCGAGGCCGCCCGCTTTTCGTTTCGGGTGACGTTGAAGCCGTCGGTGGATACGTCGATCACCCGGTTGCCCGCACGGGTATTCGGGGGTGGAGAGTCGGCGCGAGTGGCGACTTCAGTGTGCTTTGCTCCGCCTCGCTTTCCGGCGAGTCAGGGGCCCTACCGCAGCGCCGTGGTTGCCGCCTCGATGGCCGCAGTCAGGGCGCGCATCCTCGCCGCGTAGACTGCCTCCCACTCGCTGACCTCCGCGTCGGTCCCGGCCTCCACTTGAAAGCGCAGTCCCGGCAGCATCCAGGCGGCGTAGCCGCTCCAGGGATCGGGCGAGGCGTACACCGATCGGTTCCACGCGCCGAAGGGAAGGCCGCCCTCGTGGATGAGCGCGCGCTCCACCTGAATCAGCCGTGCGTTGACGCGCGACAACTGCTCCGGCGTGCGCGTGGCACGCCGGTCCCGGATGGCCTCGAAGGCGCCGGCGGCCGCGCGCAGCGGCTTCAACTCGGCGCGCAGGGCGGGAAAGCGTCCCGTCCGGCCCCGTTCGGTCGCCACGCGCTCGAGGTCGGTGGTGTGCCGCTCGAGGTCCGTGGCGTAGCGGACCAGGTCGAACGGAAGGATGTCGCTGCTCGCGAGGCGCAGCGCCACGATGCCGTTCAGGCGCGCGAGCGTCGGGCCGTAGACGAACTTCGCATCGCCGAAGCGCTCGTACCAGGCGAACGTGTCGTAGTTCGAGTGGTAGATGGGTGTGGCCCCCGACATACCCGGTCCGGCCGAGGGGATGCCGATGTGCGAGTAGAAGGGCACATGGTCGGACCCGCCGCCGAGGTTGCCGAAGTCCGGTTCGGTGCCCGCCGGCAGCCGTGCCTCCCACTGGGCATAGACCGGTCCGCCCGTATCCGGGTGCGTGACGGCGCGCGCCGCGTCCACCATCAGCCGCTTGAGCGAGGGCGACGACGAGCCGCCGAAGTTTGCGCCCGTGACGGCGGAGTCGGCGTTGATGTAGGCCACGGCCTTCTCGTGGAGATCGTCCCGGAACTCCTCCACCCACTCGGCCGATCCCATGATGAAGAACTCCTCCGCGTCCCAGTGCGCGAACTTGAGCGTGCGCCGCGGCCGGCAGTCGCCGTCGAGCGTGCCGAGCGCGTCGGCCAGCGTCAGCAGCATCGCGGTGCCGCTGTTCGGATCGGTGGCCCCGTGGCCCCACGCATCGTGGTGTGAGCCGAAGATCACCCACTCGTCCGGGAATTCCCGGCCCTCGAGCGTTCCCACCACGTTGGCCACGCGCGTGAGCCTGCGGGGCTGCTCCACGCGTACACGAACGGTGAGGTCGGCCGGCCCCGTCAGACGGTAGGTGAACGGCAGGCCGCCCTGCCAGCCGGCCGGCACCGGTGCGCCCGTCATGCGCTGGAGGATCTCCTTCGCCGATCCGTACGG
>CAZNOC010000534.1:0-2225 GCA_964574545.1 uncultured Bifidobacteriaceae bacterium
TCGTTGCCATGGCGCTGCGAAAAGACGACACCGCCAAGCCCATTGCCCATCGGTTCGCTGCCGGTTTTATCCGTCCCAATCCAATTGCCGACGATGCGATTGCCCGTACCCTGTACGTTGGTGAGGGTACACGTGCCTCCGATGCCTCCGCCCACACTGTCGCCCGTTCCGGTACCGTTGGCGGACGCGACATTCCCACGGACGATGGCGTTGCGCGCGCAAAAAAGCAGGATGCCGGACTGGCGGTTGCCGAGCGGCTGCATGCCCGAAGCATCCGTCCCGACCAGGTTATTCTCCACCACGATGCCGTCCGAGATTTCGACGATGATCCCGTCGTCGGCGTTTCCAGAGACCACATTGCCGGCTTCGGGTTCGGGGCCGCCGATGGTGACGCCCGTGGGGTTACGACGTACCAGGACACCGGCGAGGCGGTTGGGGAGGGCCGCGGTGCCGGCGGCGTTTGTGCCGATCCGGTTTCCCTGGATGCGCGTGTCGCCCAGTGTCGAGGCCGACCCCGTGGGCGCGAATCCAAACACACCAACTCCGAAATCGTTGTTTCCCGAGATGAGGTTGCCTTCGCCCGGAAGGGTGCCGCCCACCCATACGTCGAGCGCTTCACTTGGATTGGGATCGTTGAAGATGACGTTTGAGCCGGTGATGACGCCGGACTGCGTATTCTGGAGCGCGCCATCGCCGGCCGAATCCGGGTCCCGCTGGCGCCGGCGCCGTAGACCAGAACGCCGTGACTCTCGTTGCCGGCGATGACCATGCGTTGCGCCGGATCAGCGCCGCCAATCTCGGCATTGCCGCTTCCGTTGACCCAGATGCCGGAAATCCCGTTGCCCCGGTCTTCCGTCCCGGTCGCGTCCGTCCCGATATAACACCCCTCCACCCGGTTATCCGCTCCGCCGTCGAGGATGATCCCATGCCAGGGGAAGCCGCCGATCACCAGGCCACGCACCGTACTGGATCCACCCTGGAGGACCAGCCCGCTCCCGGTGGCCCCGACGGTATTTCCGACGAGTACGATTCCCATGACGGCATTCGATGGCGCCCAGGGCCCGGCTGTATTGGGCTGGGATCCAGGCTGAGTAAAGCCGTCGATGACAACGGGCGCTGTCGTGAACGGGAGCGGCGAGGTCGGCGATATGACGTGTGGGCCCGTACCCGCGATGGCGAAGGTGACCGTGCCGCCCCCGGCAGCCCCTGCGTCCAGGAGGGCCTGCCGCAGCGAGCCGGCGCCCGCGTTGGCGGTTGTTGTGACGACAAACACCTCCGGGGCTCCGTCCGGGAAAAACCGGGCCAGGAAGGCGTCTTGCCCGCCGACCGCTGTCCGCATGGCGATCTCTCCCGGCGTCGGGTCCAGGTCGGCCTCGTCGGAAAAAGCGCCGGCGAGCAGCCCACTGATGTCACCGCCTGCCACCGACCACACGATATCCGCACCCGTGCCCCCGAAGGTTTCCGACTGGATAAAGGCGCCGTCGACCAACGCGTAACGCGCGACGAAAGCGTCCTGCTCGCCGGCGCTCGTGCGGGCGGCCGTCCCTGCGCCGGGGTCGAAGTCCACCGTTCCCTCAAACGAACCGCCCACATACAGCGCCCCCGCCAGCACCCCGACACTGCTCGCCTGGTCCGTACCGGCGCCGCCAACGCTGTGGGTCCAGGAAGATGAGCCGCTTGCGCCAAAAGCTCCAAGCCATACGTCGGAGGAGCCGGAGGCCGGCGCGGTGGCGCCCGCGGCATATAGCACACCGCCGGATGTTGTTACACTGGTGGGAAAGGCATCGGAAACCGGGGTGTCGAAGATCGGCGTCCCGGTACCTGGCAGATAGGCCCCGACGAGGCCGTTCCGATTCCCGTCCGAACGCGCGCCGGCCACAACGCGCGCGCCGTCGCTCGCAACGCCCCCTTCAAATTGCTGGCCCGGGCCGTCGAAGATCGTCCGTGCCCACTCGATGGCGCCGTTTGATACCGCCAGGGCCGCCAGGGCGACATCGTAGCTGTCGGTCGCCGGCAAGGTGGTCGCCCCAAACGAAGCCGGCCCGATGTACCGGGCGACGGCAAACACCTGGCTCCCCGACACCGTGAGCTGGGGGTTGCCATCGGCCAGGAGCCCGCCGAAGCGCGTTGCCCAGACGAAACCCCCGGTCGAGGCGTCGATGGCCGCCACGAATCCGTCGGCGTCGCCGGCACTCGTGATGGTGCTCCCCCCGAGGGTGAGTGAG
>CAZNOC010000535.1:0-2219 GCA_964574545.1 uncultured Bifidobacteriaceae bacterium
CCGAGATCGCCGCCCTCGCGCGCGCGCGAGGGGTGGACGTGATCCTCGATGCGGCGCAGACGGTTGGACAGATCGATTTCACGATCGGCGATCTCGACGTGGACTTCGCCGGCTTCAGCCTCCATAAGTGGGTGGGCGCCCCGCTCGGCACCGCTGGCCTCTACATCAAGGCGAGCCGGCTGCAGGACATCGCTCCTCACATGGGCAACGAGCCGGACGACGCCATCGGCTCACGGGTCTTTCCCGGCACGACGAACTTCGCGAGCCTGTTGACGGTACCTGACGCGCTGGCGTTCCAGGACGGACTCGGCGGCGTGGCCCGCAAGGAGGCGCGCCTCAAGCACCTGCGGCGCTACTGGGTGGAGCGCGTGCGCTCCCCGCAGGTCGAGATCCTCACGCCGGAGGACCCGGCGCTCTACGGCAGCGTGACCTCGTTCCGGATCAAGGGCGTCGCCGCGGAATCGATCCAGCAGATCCTCCGCGAGCGTCACGGGGTCCTGACGGTGGCACGGACGGGAATCACCAACGGGGATGCGGTCAGGGTGACGCCGGCCCTCTATAACACCGAAGCCGAGCTGGATCGCCTGGTGGAGGGCATCCGGGCGATCGCGGCCGGGTAGGCCGACACCACCTTCCCCCGATCGGCGACCACACGCCAGTCGGCCAGGTGGACGTCTCCCACGCACCCCCGCCGCTCACCAGGCTGGAACGACCACTGGTGGGCGCCCATCGCCTGCTCATTGGCTGGCGCCCAGGGCTCCCGGGCCCACGCTGGGTAGAATGTCCGGAGTGTCGACCCCCAACGCCGCGGAGCTCCTCAACCTGGTGGGCTTTGCCACGGGCGCGGCGCTGTACGCGCTCCTCCTTGCCCTGGTGCTGCAGAACGGCCTCTGGGGGCCGGGGCCGGAGCCGGGTGCGCGCGCCGACCGCCTCCCGCTCGCCACGGCGCTTCTCGGGCTCGTGTGGAGCCTCGGTGAGGTCTCGGCCTACCTGCTCTTGCGCACCGGCATTGTCGGCCTTGCGTCCGCCGTCGCCGCGTTGTCGTTCGCCGCGCTCGGACTGCTGGCGGCCGTGGTCGTCCACTCGGTGGCCCGTGAGCTGGCGCACGGGCGCCTGGTGACCGGCGTGGCCTACGCGTGCAGCACCGCCGCGGCCGTGCTGCACCTGCAGACGGCTTTCACCGGAAACCAGACGGCGTCCGGCTTCGCGTTCCTCCTCCTCACCATCTGCTTCGGCGCGATCCTCATCCCGCTGGCCGCGCTGACCCGCGGCCAGCCAAACGGCCGTCGGGCGCTCTGGATCCTCGCGCTGGTCGTGTTCGCCGTGTCCGCGAGCCACCTTGGCCGGTTCCACGGCCCGGACAGCCACTGGCTGGCGGAACTCGTCGGGCACCAGGCGGCCATTCCTCTGGCGTTCGCCATCCTGTACCAGGACTACCGCTTCGCCCTTGCCGACCTTTTCCTGAAGCGCGCGCTGACGCTCCTCGCGCTCGTCGGCATCGCCTTTGCCGGCTACTCGGCCGTCGTTGCGCTGCCGCCGGGAGGCGCGCTGGCCGTCGGCGTCCTCCTGACGCTCTGGGTCGCGACGGCGCTGATCTATCCGCGGCTTCGCACCGGGATTGCGCGGTTCGTCGACACGGTGCTCCTCGACCGGTCTGACTACGGCGCGCTGCGCACCGCGCTGGCGCAGGACATCCTGTCCCAGCACACGGTCGAGGGCGTCCTCGACGCCGTGACGGCACGCCTTGGTCCCGCGCTGAACGCGCGGCGGGTCATCTGGACGGAGTACGCGGCCGGCGCGGGCGCCGTTCCGCCCTCCGCCGCGTTCGCGCATGTCCTCACCGTCGACCGTCCCACCTACCTGCTCCACGTCGGGGATCTGGTCGCGGGCCGCCGCCTCCTGTCCGACGACCGTGCCCTCGTAGAGGCCGCCGCCGTCATCGCCGCCCGCCGCATCGATCACCTTCGCCTGACACACGAGCGCTACGCGCGCCGGCTGCGCGAGGAGGAGATGCGGAAGCTCGCGGCCGAAGCGGAGTTGCGCGCCCTGCGCGCACAGATCAACCCGCACTTCCTCTTCAACGCGCTCACGACGATCGGCTACCTGATCGAGACGACGCCGCCCCGGGCGCTCGAGACGCTCATGCGGCTGACGGCCCTGCTTCGCGGTGTCCTGCGATCCGACGGCGAGTTCACCACGCTTGGGCGCGAGATCGAGCT
>CAZNOC010000536.1:0-2218 GCA_964574545.1 uncultured Bifidobacteriaceae bacterium
TGGTACCTCGGCGTCGACCGTTCGCTCGCGACCGAGGTGCGCATCGAGTTCGTGCCGCTCACCGCCGACTCGACGCGCGTGGCGATCACCCACTCGGGATGGGACCGCCTCGGCGATCTCGGCCCGCCACGACGCGACAGGAACCAACGAGGGTGGGAGGGATTGCTGCCGCATTTCGTGGCGGCGTGCGTCCGTTCCGCGGCTCAATGAGCGACGGATAGCTGATGGAATCGATGGCTCGGGCGCTCGTGGCCCAGTACGGACTGTCCGGCGGCCTTCTGGCGACGAGCGTCAAGGATCTCTCGGACGGCGACGCGAAGACGCGTTCGCGCGCCGGGTCTGGACCGTCCGTCGCGTGGACGATCGGCCACCTGTGCCACTACAAGGTCAAGATGCTGCAGCTCCTGGGGCGAGCGACGGAGAGCTCGTTCGCGGCATTATTCGAGCATGCGGCGGCGACCGACGGCGCGAACTACCCGGCGCTCGCGGAGTTGCTCACGAGCTTTTCGACGTTGAACAGCGAGCTGAGCGCAGCCGTGAGCGAAGCGTCGGCCGCGCAACTCGAGGCGCCCATGCCGGGCTCCGGTCCACAGGACGAGAAGAAGGTCTTCGACACGCTGCTCTTCTTGGCGTGGCACGAGGCGTATCATCTGGGCGGCATTGGCGCCATTCGCAAGGATCTTGGCCGCAAGGCGATCTCCGAGCTCGTTCGGGGGCAGTAGTCACTCTCGCCACCGAGGAGCCGAGCCCATGAGTCCGACGGCGGTCAAGACCAAGAGCACGTTCCGGCAGGCAGTACGCATCGACGTCGACATCATGGCGACGCCAGAGAAGATCTGGTCGTGGTTGACCAACGTGGCCGATGCGCCGCGGTGGAACTCGACGATTACGCAGACCGACGGTCGCGTGGCGCTCGGCGAGCAGTTGAAGATCAAGGTGCCGATCTCCACGCGGACGTTCACTGTGAAGGTCGATACGTGCGAGCCGCACACACGACTTGTGTGGAGCGACGGCAACGCGGTGTTCCGCGGCGTGCGTACCTATACGCTCACGCCGATAGGTGGCGGCGCGACGGCCTTCTCGATGGAAGAGGTATTCACCGGCGTCATGCTGCCGCTCATCGGCCTGTCGCTGCCAGACTTCACGCCGGTCTTCGAGCGGTACGCCGCAGACCTGAAGAAGGAAGCCGAACGATCCTGAGGGAGTCTCGAATGGCCAAAGCCAAAGGCACGGCTGCCGACCCCTGGCAGTTGAAGACGCCGCCGCTCACGTCGGCATTCACCATGCACCGCGACACGATCAACGACGTCGACATGCTCGTGTGCACGGTGGGCAAGACGGTGCTGCACTACGAGTATCGCTGCCTGAAGGACCTCCACGCGATGCTGAAGGCGATCGGCGACTGGATGGAGCTTGGATCGGCCGACGAGCAGAAGCCCGCCAAAGAGGGCACGGTCGAAGCCTGGGGCCGTTCGCCGACGAATCCGGTGGGCGGCTGGTACGGCCGGAAGAAGGGCCTGCGGGGCCGCTTCGGCATGTACGTCACGCCGCTCATGGAGGCACTGGGCCTCGCCGAGGTCGAGCACAACCCGCGCGGCAACCGCATGCGCGCGAAGTAGTCGTCATGAAAGCCATGGCCGTCAACGGCTACGGGCCGTTGGAGCGCCTCCGGCAAGTCGAGATACCCGAGGCCGCGCCCGGCAGGGGCGCAGTGCTCGTGCACGTCGTGGCATCGGCGCTCAACCCCGCCGACTACAAGGTTATCAGCGGCACCATGACGTTGCTGCACGGGCGCACCTCGCCGCTCATCATGGGCGACGACCTCTCCGGGACGATCAAGACCGTCGGTCCAGGCGTGCGCCGGCTCGCAATCGGCGACGACGTGTTCGGGTGTCTGCCGTACGGACCGTTCAACAAGCGCGGTACGTTCGCCGAATTCGTCATCGTGCGTGAGGCCGAGGTGGGTGTGAAGCCGCCGGCGGTATCGTCGTCCAGCTCGAGATACCGCCACTGCGAGAACGACCAGAGGACCTGCGCGGCCTCGCCGCCAGCATCCTCGTCCGTGTCGCGGGTCAGATGGGACGGCCCATCACGGCCTACTCGCCGGACGCGTTCGAGCAGATCCTCCGCTATCCCTGGCCCGGCAACATCCGCGAACTCGAAAACGCGGTGGAACGCGCGTGCGTCCTCGCCACTGGAGAACTCGTGGATGTCGCTG
>CAZNOC010000537.1:0-2217 GCA_964574545.1 uncultured Bifidobacteriaceae bacterium
CCGTGACCTGCCGGGCCTGCGGGAACGAGCGCATCTGGACGTAGAGGCGCTTCAGGTTCAGCAGCATGCGGATGAGGATCGGCCGGCGCGTCGCCGCCGCCAGCAGCGACGGCGCAAACGCCGCATCGTCGCCGAGATGACGCCGCAGCAGCGAGCGGCAGTCCGGTTCCGTCAGAAGCGCCCCTCCATGGAACGGATCGACGATCAGCCCCTCTTCGGGATCGTCGGTGTGGAGGTCCGGCCGAATCCGCACCAGGAAGTGACCTGGGAAGTTGATGCCTTCGGCACGAAGACCCGCTCGGCGGGCCACCTCGATGTAGACGAGCGACAGCGTGATCGGAATGCCGGTGCGCCGATCGATCACCTCGTTGAGGCAGCTGTTGCGCGGGTCGTCGTAATGGTCGCGGTTGCCGAAGAACCCGAGCTCGTGGAACAGGTACCGGTTCAGCGCGTCCACCCGCGCGCCAAGCCGGCCGTCGGACAGCGATTCGCCTGCCACACGGTGAAGGGCCGCGTCTCCCATCCGGTCGAGTTCGTCGAGGTAGGGGCCCGGGTCGAGGCGCGGGTACTCCACGCGAGCCACGAGGAATGCCGGTGCCGCCAGGTCGGGGCCCGGCCGGTCGGCGGCCTTCACGAGCTGTGCGGTGAGCGACTGCGGGCCTTTCATGTCACGATTCGCACAGACGATCGAGCGCCTCCATCTCGAGGGCGTGGAGGCCAGGCACGATCAGTTCGGCCACGCCGCTCAGTCCAGATGCCGGGTAGGTATTGGTGACGCCAACGGTGCGCAGTCCCGCGTCCCGTGCGGAGATGAGACCCCAGGCCGAGTCTTCGATGGCCACGGTCCGCCGGGGGGCAATCGCGATCCCCGCCGCGACCTGCAACCGCTGGAAGGCCTCCAGATACGGATCTGGATGTGGCTTGCTTCGCTGGGTCTGGTCCGCGCCGACAATCGCGGAAAACAAAGCCCTGAGTCCCGCGCGATCGAGGACATCCTCGATCTCGTGCGTGAGAGCCCCGGAAGCGATAGCCACCGGCACGGCCGCGGCGGCCACGCGGAGGAAGTCGGCGGCGCCGCCGAAGAGCATCTCGCCCTGGGCGGCCAGCGCGTCGTAGCGCTCTCCCTTCCGCGCGATGAGCGCCCGCAGGCGGGGCTCCGCCAGCGCCACGCCGTGGTCCGTCGCCAGCGTCCGCAGCACGCCGACATCGTCGTACCCGAGGTAGCGTTCGTAGTACGCCTCGTCGGAAAGCGGGAGCCCCTCGTCCGCGAGGACCTCCTGATAGGCGCGGAGGTGCAGCCGTTCGCTGTCGGCGATGACGCCGTCGAAGTCGAAGATGATGGCCTGCAGCGCACGCGTCGTCATCGTTCTGGCAGCGGCTGTTCGGGGGGGCCGAGCTTCTCGCCCGCCCGCACGGCCACCGGCAGCCGGTTCTGGGCCGGTGGGAACGGACAGTCGTACTCCGGGTTGAAGTAGCAGTAGGGCTGATACGCCACGTTGAAGTCGACGATGTAGATGCCGGTGGGCGTCGGATCGAGGTCCATGTAGCGCCCGGCCGAATAGGTTTCGTCACCGCTGGTCTGGTCGGCGAACGGCACGAACAGGCGCGTGACGCGCGTCGTGCCGGCATCGACGAAGGCGGCAAGCTGCAGCGGCTGCCCCTGCAGGGTGAACTCGAGCGCCCCGATCCGTTCCATCTCGCGCATGCGACCCGTGGAGGTGGGCATGACGACCGGCTCCCGCGTCTCGGCCATGGCGAGCTGCGCCGGCACCGCATAGGCCAGGTCGATGTCGTAGTACGACAGCGGGAGGTAGACCTCCCGGACGGCCTCGGGCATCGGCGAATCGGGGTCGTTGCGGAAGAACTGGTCCTTGATGGCCCGCTCGGCCGAGATCAGCCGGACGTGTTCCTCATCAGGCGTCAGCCCCCCACAACCGACGGCCACACCGGCGGTCAGCAGCAGAACCATTGGCACCAGCACGCGCACCTTCTCACTATGCCATAGCGCCCGCACCCCGGTCACCCGGCGCAGACACGGTTTGGCAGCCCCGCTGAGGTATGCTCTCGGGGTCACCGCCATGCCACAGAACCGCATCGTCGTCCGCTTCGTTGACGGCCGCACCCTGAAGGGCACGACCCAGGACTTTGCGGCGGCGAAGGACGCCTTCCACGTGATCTCGTCGGAGGGCGGCGCGCGTCCAGTCAAGGTGGCCACGG
>CAZNOC010000538.1:0-1664 GCA_964574545.1 uncultured Bifidobacteriaceae bacterium
GCGCTGGTGTTCCTCGGGCGGCTGGGTATCCTGCCGGTCCTCGGCATCTGCGCGGGGCTGGGGGTCGTGATGCGGTTGCTGTCGTGACGGCCGCCAGTGTCGAGGTGACCGGGCGCCCACACCAGACGGCCGGGCCGGTTACGATCCGCCATCCCCGCAGAGGCCGGCAGTAGAGCGACAACGGGGTGAAATTCCGCGGGGTCGTCGGGGTCGGGATGAGTTTCAGTTTCTGCCAGCCCAATCGCAGAAACTGAAATTCATCCCGACCCCCCTGTTTCGCGGCGCGGTTGCGGAGCGATCAGGGCGCTGCTCTGGTCCAGCGCCGGTAGGCGCGCCGCACGTAGGCGAGCCGGTCGGCGCCCGTCGGGTAGCGGCGACGGAACCATCGGATGAGGGCGACGGCGTCCTCGCGCTCGGCCTCCGAAATCGGCGCCGCCAGGTACGCCGCGGCTTCCGGACCGGTCACCTGCCGTTGCGATTCCTCGATGGCCCGCAGTGCCCGCGACCGTGACGCACTGCTCACAGGCCCTCCTCCCCGCGCAGAATCTCGAGCAGGCGAATGTCTTCGAGATCCTTCGGCCGCGATGCGAACCGCTTCGTCGCGATCAGGTCCGTGATACTCGGCAGCTGCACCCGGACGCCCTCAGTCAGGCTCGTCGCCCGCCGCCGGTCCCACACGTCTGCAAACGTGACGGGCTCTCCGTCGCTCGTCGGCACCGACCGCGCAACGAGGACGTCCACGCGCTCGTCATTCTCCAGGACGTAACGCCCGCGCCGACGCGCCTCGTCGGGCGGATGTGTCGGAGCCAGGCCGAACGGCGCCGCCGCGTTGTTGAACGCCTCGATGTCGTCGATGTGCAGCCAATAATTGTAGTCGGCCGTGAGCACCGGCAGGCCCAGCACGACAAGCGCACGACGCCCGATCAGCAGTGCGCGGGCGCCGGAGCCCTCGACGCCCCGGAAGAACGCCAACTCGTCGAACTCCGTGCCCGGCATGGCCTCGGCCCAGTCTAACCGCTTCTGCCGGGACGGGAACGTCGAAGGCGATCCGATGCCTATTGCTCCCACCATGGGAGCAGCCTGTGCTGATTCGGTGCAAGACCAGGGCTGATCATCGCGCCGCGCTCAAAGAGATCGAGCGCCTCATGGATGCCAGGCCGGGTGCGCCAGCTGGTGACCGGCTCGGGATCCTCACCACGCTCGTCGACCACTACGAGACACTGCACGAGCCAATCGTAGAGTCCGCTGCAGAGCATGTCGCGGATGTCCTGAGACGTGAGGGCACGCTGAGGGATGACGGGCCGAGCGCTCGCCGAGGTGAGCCCCGATTACCGCGGAACCCCGTTGGACACACTTCCTCGATAGTTTGAGGCATCGCCGTCCAATCATCGCCCCGGGAAGTCGCGTCGGACGGCAACTTCAGCCGTCGCGGGGCGAGACTCGTCCACCTCCTGCGGTCCAGAACGAAGTGCCCGGCACCGCGCCTGACGGCGCCGGGCACGAGGATCGACCTAGCGCGGAGCGGCCGGTGCTCTGGCGACGGCGGCGTTCCCGGCGATGACCCAGGCGCCGGCTCTCTTGACGAGCGTGTTGACGTAATAGCCGCTCGTCTTCATCGGCTTGCCGTCAGGACCCGTGGCCGAAACTTCCCAGGTGCCTTCGTT
>CAZNOC010000538.1:1674-2215 GCA_964574545.1 uncultured Bifidobacteriaceae bacterium
GTTGACGGCGATGTCGGTGCCCACGGGGCGGCTGCTCCCGGCCTTGACCGCGATCGTCGCGCCCTTCCACGGGCCCGCGAAGTTGGCCGCGAACTCCTTCTCGATGGCCGCGCGGCCGACCGTCGTGCCGTCCTGCGACGACCGCACCGCGTCGTCCGTATAGAAACCGGCCAGCGCCTTCGCGTCGCCCTTGGCAAACGCCGCCGTCCAGTCGGCCACCAGCTTGTCGAGGGCCGGGTCTTTCGCCTGCGCCCCGGCCGGAACGAGGCCCGCGCCCAGGACCGCGATACACACCGCCAACACCATGCCTGTGAACTTCATCGATGCCTCCTGCGCAGGGAATTCCTGCTTTGCTGCTTCAGCGTCCACGCGGGGATGTACCGCACGTCGCCGATAGCCCCTCCTTTGGAAGACGGCGTGCCGAATCGCCGGCGGCCAGAGGAGGGGTCGGCGACAGCCTCGCACCGCGGTTCAGTCGAGCGCGCGCTTGACCTTCCCCTTCGCCTCGTCGAACTTGCCGTTTGACATGGTGGCCCTCCTG
>CAZNOC010000539.1:0-2209 GCA_964574545.1 uncultured Bifidobacteriaceae bacterium
CTCTTCTCGCTCGTCTGCCTGATCATCGCCAACATGATCGGTGCCGGCGTGTTCACGACCTCGGGCTTCGCGCTCGGCGACCTCGGCTCGGCGCACCGCGTCGTCGCCGCGTGGGCCGTGGGCGGGCTCATCGCGTTGAGCGGGGCCGTGAGCTACGGCGGTCTCGTCCGGCGCATGACCGAGTCGGGGGGCGAGTACCTCTTTCTGTCCCGCCTGATCCATCCGGTGGCCGGATTCATTGCGGGCTGGGTATCACTGCTGGCCGGCTTCACCGGGGCGATCGCGTTTGCCGCCCGTGCGCTCGAGACCTATGCATTCCCTGCCAGGCCGGAGTGGTTGCCGGACGGAGCCGCCGCGTGCGTCATGGTGGCGCTGGCCGCCCTGCTGCACGGCGTCCGCGTCCGCGTCGGCGCCCTGACGCAGAACGTGGCCGTCGTTTTCAAGGTGACGATGCTCGGGGGCTTCCTCCTCTTTGCGGCATACGTCGCGCTGACGGTAGGAGCGGCACCGGCGCCGGTGCCGGCCACGGTGTTCTCCTGGACGGCGTTTGCCGGCTCGCTGGTGTGGATCTCGCTCAGCTACTCCGGGTTCAACGCCGCCGTCTACGTCGCAGGCGAAGCGAAGGATGCCGAGCGCAATGCTCCGCGCGCGCTGTGGATCGGCACAGCGGTCGTGACCGTGCTGTACGTCGCGCTCAACGCCGCGTTCGTCTACCTGCCGCCCTTCGAGGCGGTCGTCGGCCGGGAGGACGTCGCGGCCGCAGCCGCCCAGGCCATCGGGGGGCAGGGAGCCGCCGTCGCCATCCGCTTCATCAGCGTTGTTGCCCTCGTGACGTCGGTGTTCTCGCTCATCATGGCCGGCCCGCGCGTCTACGCCCGGATGGCCGACGACGGCGTGTTCCCGCGGTTCTTCCGGTTCGGAGGCCAGGATGCCCCGACGGCCGCCATTGCCGGGCAGGCGGCCCTGGCGATCGTGGTCATCGCGGTCTCGGATCTCCGCGGGCTGCTCGGCTACCTGGGCTTCACGCTGTCGCTCAGCGCCGCGTTGTCGGTGGCGTCGCTGTTCATCCTTGCCAGGCGCGAAGGTCCGGGGACAGTGCGGGTGCCAGGCTACCCGTTTACGCCGCTGTTCTATGTCCTGGTGACGCTGTTACTGGCGGGCATGGCCGGCTGGCGCGAGCCGCTTCAGCTGTTCGCTGCCGTCGTCACGATCGTGAGCGGGTCGGTGGTGTATTACGCCTTCGGGTTGCACCGGACGACGGTGGCCGCCAGCCGTCGCTGGCCGGAGGTGTAGCTCCTGACGGCCTGGCGTGGGCCTCGGGCTGGTCTGGCGCGCCGGGGTGTGACCTGGACCGCTTGAAGCCGGCGGTGAACGCCGCTTGTCGGGCGCGGGCCGATGAAGGCGGCCCACCACGCGCGTAGGAGCCGGGCAGGCTGCCAGCACCGCCGGCAGCGAACCGCCAGGAACGAATCGTCTGCCACCGAACCGCACCTCTCCAACCACGGTGGCTGATCCTGATCCCTGACAGCCACCTCCGCAAACTACCAGGTGCACCGATGGCGCCAGGTGACCGGGATCATCTCCGATTGTCGCTAATGGGGCAGGCCCCTTTTCGGGCCCCTTTTCGCCGACCCTTTCGACCGCGACCGTGGTGGCGGCTCACCGGCGCGCGAGCGTGCGGATGCGTTCCTGATCGCGCCGCACCGAGGCCCGGAAGGCGGAGGGCGTGCTGATGTTGGCCGTGTGCGGCAACTCGACGAGCGCGTGCGCGGGGCGCAGCTGCACGAGGTACTTGTGCAGCGGGCGGCGGAACGCGGTGTCAGGTGCGCGGCGTCGTGCCCGCCGCGCGTGCGACGCGTTCGAGCGTCACCGAGGTGGTGAAGTACTCCGCCAGGTAGGATTTCGCGCGACGGGCCGGCCCCGGCGCCCTCCGCGGCCAGTATTCCCGTCAGCACTCGTCGCGAGCGGACTGTTCCGGCACGGCGTCGCCGGGTCCGACACAGCGCGCGCGAACCCCACAGGCTGAGGCGTGGATCTCTCGTTGGTCATTGCGTCAACTGCCTACCGCGTGCGCTTCAGCTGCGCGTCCACGCTCCACGGCCCGGGACCGGCCGCCCCCAGGTACAGGAAGATGAAGCAGAAGAGCACCGCAGGCTCGCCGCGGTTCAGCACTGGGAACCACGGGCTCGGCGACGTATGCGCCATGAAG
>CAZNOC010000540.1:0-2206 GCA_964574545.1 uncultured Bifidobacteriaceae bacterium
CATGTCACGCTCGGCATACTGGGTGGTCTTGTCGGTCCATCCGGACGGCAGTTCCGGCGCCTGCTCCAGCGGTGCCTCCACGGGACCGGCTGGGGCACCACAGCCGGCGAGCAGGGCTGTCGCGAAGGCGATGGCCCGCAGGGATCTGAGCCGACGGGTGGCGGGCACACGGACACGCGGACGCTGGATAATCACGGGGGGCTCCTCCCTCGATCTTGACCGATCGGAGAGTGTAGCCCCTAATTTCTCCTGGTGTGACAGACCGCCCCGAATGGATCGCGATCCGATTCGATGGAGCCGGCCTCCGGGGAGTCGTGACGACTGACAGCGAGCCGTGACGAGCCACAAGGTGATGGATTGGCCGAGTGGCAGCGCGATTGCCCTAAGGCCTGCGATGCGCGGCCACGACCGGACAGGCTTCGAGGTGAAGATCATCGTGATGAGCGCTGCCTGTCGAACGCTCCTGCTGGTGCTGACGTGCGCGGCCGCCCTGTCGGCCGCCACCGCCGCGCAGCCCCTCAGCTTTCCAGCCCTGGCCGGCGATGCCAGGGCCGGCGAGGGCCTGACCGCGCCATGCACGGCGCCCGGTGTCGTCGGACAGGCGCGGTGCGGTGTGTTCCGCGTCCTCGAGGATCGCGAGGCGGACGCCGCGCGTGGGCGTACCATCGACATCGCGTTCATCGTGCTGGAGGCGCTAGAGCGGGCCGGACGCCTCGACGATCCATTGATACATCTGCCCGGAGGCCCGGGCCAGGCCTTCACCCCGGCGGCCGCCCCGTTGTCGGCCGCATTCCCGGACCTGCGGCGCCATCGCGATGTGCTGCTGGTGGACGTGCGCGGGGTCGGGCGTTCCGGGGCGCTTGCCTGTGACGTGCCGTTCCCCGGCGGACTGCCGTCGCGCTTCGGTGCCGTCTTTCCCCTCGAGCATGTCTCTGCCTGTCGCGAATCGCTCGCGCGGCGTGCGAGCCTCGACCGCTACACGACCGCGTCGACCGTGGACGATCTGGAGGAGTTGCGGCGCTGGCTCGGCTACTCCGCTTACAACCTGATCGGCGGTTCGTATGGCACCCGCGTGGCGCAGATCTACATGCGGCGCTACCCAGGCGCCGTACGCACCGCGGTGATGAACGGCGTCGCACCCGTGGCCGAGCGGAGCTACGTCACCCACGCGCGTCTCCTGCAGCGCGCGCTCGACCGGCTACTCGAGGAGTGCCGTGCCAGCGCCGACTGCGAAGCGGCCTATCCCGGCATCGACGCGTCGCTCGCGCGGCTGATCTTGCGGTTTGCTGATGGGCCGCAACAGGTGGTCGTGAGCGGCATGCCCGTGCGTTTTGGCATCGGGGATCTCGGGTACGCGCTGCGCGGACTGCTCTACGGGAGGGGGGCGGAGCTGCCGGGGATGATCGCGGCCGCGGCCTCCGGGCCGCTCGAACCACTGGCCAAGTACTACCTCGAACGCACGAACTGGGTGGGCGGCGCCGATGGCTACGCCGGGTATCACTTCTCGGTGTTGTGCGCCGAGGACATCGCGACGACGACCGACGACGAGGTGGCTCGGGAGGGGGCGGGCACGTTCATGGGCGCCCACCTGATCGACGGCTACCGAGCCGCCTGCCGCGCCTGGCCGCATGCGTTTCTGCCGGAGTCGCACTTCACACCCGTCTCGAGCGAGGTGCCGACGCTGCTGCTGTCGGGTGGCCGCGATCCCGTGACGCCGCCGGAAGGCGCGGACGCCGTTGCCGGGTCTCTGAAGAACCACCTCCATGTCGTCGTGCCGAATGGCGGACACGGCGTCGGCGGTCCGTGCATCGATCGGATGATCACGCGGCTGGTGACGACCGGAGGGCTCGACGGGATCGACACGTCATGCGTGAGCGCGGCGCCACCCACGCAGTTCCGGTTGCCGCAGTAGCTGGTGAAGTCGGGTTGGCAGCCGGCGCGCCGCAGGTGCCAAGGGTCAGGGTCAGGAGGACCGCGACGGCGCGGCGCGCGCGGGTTGACGAAGCCGGGAAGGGCGTGTGCACGGGGGCTCCTCGTCTCGCAGGGGACCGCGCGCGCAGTGTAGCAACACCACGCCGCCCGAGAGCGATTGTGCTCGCCCGCGTGCTGACGGCGCGATGCCGCACCAGGCGCTTGCCAGTCGCTCCGACCCTGCCGTAGACTCCGCCCAGGGGTGACCCGTGGGGCGACGACGTCCTGCCAGGCG
>CAZNOC010000541.1:0-2204 GCA_964574545.1 uncultured Bifidobacteriaceae bacterium
CGCCGCGTCGTAGCGCCGCCGCCGCAGCTCGCGCGCGGCGGCGAGCCAGCCCCGAACGCCGTCAGCAAACGCGACGCGGTTCGCGGAATGCCCAGCCTCCCTGGCGCGCACCACGACGCGGCCCAGCGGGCCGGCCACAAGATCGAGCACGGCCTCGTACCGCGCATCGACCGCCCAATCGATCTCGGCGTCCGGATGCGCCTCACGGATGGCGTCCAGCACGGGCAGGGCGTGCACGATGTCGCCCAGGGCGCTCAGGCGCACAATCAGAAGTCGCATGACGGGTTCGCTGTTCGCTGTTCGCTATTCGCTATTCGCGGTTCGCAATTCGCGGTTCGCAATTCGCTATTCGCAATTCCCGCCTTCGCTCGCCTGTGGCGTGCAGGCGAGCTACGGCGGGTCTTGCCGAAGCGGCCTACGGCCGCGAAGGCGGACGCCCATTCGCTATTCGGCCGAGCAGGTCGCGGGTGGAGTGGTCCTTGGGGTCGCCGACGATCGCCACCCGCCCTCCGTACGCGCGCACGGTCTCGCGCTCCGGCACCGTGTCCTCCGTGTAATCGGTGCCCTTGCAGTGGACGTCCGGGGTCAACAGTTCGAGTAAGGGCGCCACGGTGGCTTCGGGAAACACCACCACGTAGTCCACGGCACGCAACGCGGCGACGAGTTCTGCGCGGTCCGCCTCACTCAACACCGGTCGGCCCGGCCCCTTCAGCGCGCGCACCGACCCATCGTCGTTGACGGCCACGACGAGGCGGTCGGCCTCGCGCTTCGCGGCGTCGAGATAGCGGACGTGTCCGACGTGCAGCAGGTCGAAGCAGCCGTTGGCAAAGGCCACCGACAACCCACGCGCGCGATCGTCTGCCACTCGGGCGGCCAGCGCATCGCGACTCATCACCTCACCCAAGTCCCACCGCCCCCCGGTCCCCGGTCCCCGGTCCCCGGTCCCTGGTCCCCGGTCCCTGGTCCCTGGTCCCTGGTCCCTGGTCCCTGACCACCGTTCACCGTCCACCGTCCACCGATCACCGATCACCGATCACCGTTCGCCGACCGAACCGCCGACCGCAGTTCGCGGGCCGACACGGTGGCGGTGCCGCGCTTCATGACGACGAGCCCGCCGGCGTAGTTGGCAAGGCGCGCGGCCTCTTCGAACGTGGCGCCGGAACCGAGGGCGAGCGTCATGACGGCCATCACGGTGTCGCCCGCGCCGGTCACGTCGGTGACCTCGTCAGGCCCGAAGACGGGAATGTGGACGGTGGGTCTGTCTGGCACGAAGAGCGCCATCCCTCGACTGCCGCGCGTCACAAGCACCGCGTCCATCGCGGTCTTCCGCAGCACGGCGCGTCCCGCGCGCTCGAGCATGCGGGGCCGGTCGCCGATCTCGACGCCGAGCACCTGCTCGACCTCGGACTCGTTGGGAGTGCAGGCCGTGAGCCGGGAGAAGCTGAGGAGCTGGTACCGCGAGTCCACGAGGACGGGCACGCCGCGGGCCCGCAAGGGACGGACGATCGCCGTCACCATGCGGGGATCGATCAACCCGGATCCATAGTCCGACACGAGGACCGCATCGGCCCGTCTTGAGGCGCGCACGGCCGCGCGCACGATGGCGGCGCGATGCCGATCGGTGACGGCGCCCGAGGTCCCTTGATCGATCCGGACGACCTGCTGCTTGGCGGAGTGCACGCCGCCGGCCAGGATGCGCGTCTTGATCGGCGTGCGGTACCCGGCAGGACGCACGAGGCCCTGGCGGCCGACTCGGGCCGGCAGGGACGACACCACCCTCCGACCCGGGTCGTCGCGGCCGGCGAGGGCGACGAGGTCCACCTGGCCTCCGAGCGCGGCGACGTTGCTGGCGGCGTTGCCCGCGCCTCCCGGGAGGACCCGGGTCGAGTCGTACTCGAGGATCAGGACCGGCGCCTCGCGGGAGACGCGCGCGACGCGGCCGTACACGAACTCGTCGGCGATGAGATCACCGAGCACCACGACGCGGCACGCGCGGAACGACGTGATGAGATCGAGCAGGCGGCGGGCGGACGCCGGCGCGGAACGCTGAGAGGCTCCCATGCAGCCTAACAGGGTAACTCAGAAGGGCGCCGACGTCGGGTCGCTCGCGCGTGTCGGTGCTCGCCGCCCCGTGCACTACGGGCTGCTGGTGTCCTGGAACCGTGATTCGTCACACAATTCCCGGGCGGGGCATCCCAGCTGGC
>CAZNOC010000542.1:0-626 GCA_964574545.1 uncultured Bifidobacteriaceae bacterium
CGAAGCCGCGACCGCCGTCCCGGAACCGCTCACGCTGCTGCTCCTCGGCACCGGGCTGGGCGCGGTGGCCGTGCGCCGGCGCATGCGCGCGCGGGCGTAGTCCCGGACCCTGCCGATTGACGAATGGCGGCCAGCGCTGGCCGCCATTCGCGCGTACGGAACCGCGGTCTTCGGGCTCCGCCCGTCAACCGGTCGTGAGCAGAGAGAGCGGATGCGGGCCATCACCTCCGCGCCGCCGCACCCTGTCGTCGCCACGCCGCCGGCGGCACGCCGACGATGCGCTTGAAGGCGCGGCTGAAGGCGGCTTCCGACTCGTAGCCCACGCTCAGGGCGACCGCCGACACCTTCATCGCGCCGTCGGCTAGCTGCCGCGCGGCGACCTGCATGCGCCAGCGGGCCAGGTACTGCATCGGCGGCTGGCCGACGAGCGCGGTGAAGCACTCGGCAAGCCGCGATCTCGACAGCGCCACCTCGCTGGCAAGCGACTCGATCGTCCAGGCCCGGGCGGGATCACGGTGCAGCAACGCCAGCGCGCGGCCGACCACCGGATCGCGTACGCCCGCGAGCCAGCCGGTGGGCGCGTCCGGCAGGGTGGCGAGGCACCGGCGGACCACCTCGACGAACAG
>CAZNOC010000542.1:636-2179 GCA_964574545.1 uncultured Bifidobacteriaceae bacterium
CGGCAGCCGGTCGAAAGCCGGGCCTGCTGGAGGGGGGAGGCGGACCCGCCGCGGCAGCGCCGACAGCATCGGGTTGAACGGCCGATCGTCGCACCCGAGAAAGCCGCACACCACTCGCGTTGACGTCTCCCCACTTCCTTCCCTGATCTCGAACGGCAGTGCACCTGCTGCCATCTGCCGGAAGAACGCCAGCGACGGTTCGACGTCGAGACCGCGGGCGCTGCAGCCGCGCGCGGAGCTGGACATCACGTACGCGTGGCCGTGAGGAATCAGCAGGATATCGCCCGCCTGCAGCTCGAGCGGCGGCCCGTCTGCCATGCCGCACCAGCACGAGCCGTGCGTGACGATGTGATACGAGATGATCTGCTGAGCGTCCGGCAGCACGATCGGAGCGAAGGCCCTGCCATCCGGGACCGGGGTGGCGTACGGCCACGCCACATCCCACAGAAAGAACAGGGCGCCCGTTAGCCGGACCGTCCGCAGGACGTCAGAAAGCGGATCCGGGGCGAGCCGCGCACCGGAGGCGGACGCTCCGTCGCCGGACGCCGGGACAAGCGAACCGGACGCCGGGTCATGGCGCCTGCCCATCTGGCTGCCCAGAATACACCCAGGCCACACGGAAGGAGAGACGCATGGACCGCCCGGCAGACCAGTCCGTGACCCGTTCTCCCGCTGAGGTGTACGACGAGTTCTTCGTGCCGGCGCTCTTCGAGGAGTGGGGCGGCACGATCGCGGACCTCGCGAACGTGAGGTCCGGGCAGCGTGTGCTCGACGTCGCCTGCGGCACCGGTGTGCTGGCGATCGCCGCCGCGGCGCGGGTTGGTTCCGGCGGCCAGGTCGTCGGACTCGATCCGAATGGCGAGATGCTCGCGGTGGCGCGGCGGAAGGCCGGGGGGGTGGAGTGGAGAGAGGGCCGCGCGGAGGCCCTGCCGTTTCCTGATGCAGGCTTCGACCGGGTCGTCAGCCGGTTCGGCCTCATGTTCTTCGAGGATCGCACGGCCGCTCTGCGGGAGATGATGCGCGTGGCCGCTCCGGGCGGGCGGGTGGTGGTAGCCGTGTGCGACGCGATCGACCACTCGCCCGGCTACGCGGTCCTGGCCGAACTACTGCACCGGCTCTTCGGCGGCGAGGTGGCCGAGGCCTTCCGCGCGCCGTTCGCGCTCGGGGATCGGGCACGCCTGCTTGGGTTGTGCGTCGAGGCGGGTCTTGCGGAGGCGACGGTCACACGCCACGACGGCCTCGTCCGGTTCGCCTCGATCGACGCGCTCGTCTCGACCGAACGCGCCTGCGCGTGGACGCTCGGCGGGCTGCTCGACGCCACGCAGTTCGAGCGGTTGCGCGACGCGGCCGGGGAGTCGCTGCGTCCCTTCGTCGCGGATCGTGAGGTCTCGTTCGGCATGCCCGCGCTTGTCATCTCGGCCACGCGGGTGGCCACGCGCTCGAATGATGTGGCGAATCGCTGATTCGGGCTAGACTGCCGCGCATGACGCGCGCCAGCCGCACGCCGCCCCGGCCTCCAGCCAACCGCAAGGCCTGGACCCGC
>CAZNOC010000543.1:0-2177 GCA_964574545.1 uncultured Bifidobacteriaceae bacterium
GCCTGCAACGCATCATCAGCGGCCACGAGACGACGTGTGTGCTGCTGGGGCCGGTTCCGTTGGCGCGAAGCGCGGGAGGGGTGTCGATCAGGACAAGTGGATGCGGCGACGGGGGCGGAGCCACGCTGAAGCTCGCGGAGCGAGCGAAGGCGCGCTGGTCCGGTACGCACGACCGTGCTCGACGGTTTGCCGGCCTCGACATCACCGCGCAGATCGTGTCGCCGCGCCGGATGGGGGAAAGAGCAGTGACGCTGCTGTCCCAACAGGCCGGGTAGGCCACACCCTTCGTCTTCTTGTTCGGGATCCGTTCATGTTTGCGTGTCTTTACACTCCCACGTCCGAGGTGTCGCGTCTCCTCGACGTCGCCAGCGCCTTCACGCCGCGGTTCGAAGTGGTGGGCGCGCTCGTGATGCTCGACGCAAGCGGGTTATCGAAGATCTTCGGCGAACCGCAGGAGCTTGGCCGGCACCTGCAGGAAGCCGCGAGGACGCCGGTACCGGACGCGCGTGTGGCGGTGGCGGCCACACAGACGACGGCGGCGCTGCTGGCGCTGGGGCGGCCTGGCCTGATGCTGGCGCCCCAGGGGCAGGAGGCGGCGATGCTGGCTGCGCTGCCGCTCGGGGTGCTGGGAGAGTATGAGCGCCTGCGAATCGATGCCGCAATCGGCGAGCCGCCCATCGCAGATGGCGCATGGCGAACGGCCGGAGGCCGTTTCGGCGAGAACAGCGAACCGCGAATTGCGAATGGCGAATCACGAATGGCGAACGGTGGATCGCGAATCGCGAATGGCGAACAGCAGATGGCGACCAGCGAATCGCGAATCGCGAATCGCGAACCGCAAGCCGCGGGCTGGCGGCACCCGCGCGACACGCATCAGGCGCAGCAGACGCGCGTGCCCCGCCGGACCGGGCCGGGCGGGCGCGCGCGTGTGGCCGATCGGGCGTCGATCGAGGACGCGCTGGCGGTGTTGTCCCGCTGGGGCGTGCACACCCTGGGCGCGCTGGCGGCCTTGCCGCCCGGCGATCTCTCCGCGCGTCTGGGGCCACGCGGCTCGCGGTGGCAGCGGCTGGCGCGTGGTGAGGATGCGCGTCCGCTCGTCCCGTGGGTCGAGGCGCCGCCCTACGAGGCCGCGCTGGATCTCGAGTGGCCGATTGAGGGCCTCGAGCCGCTGTCGTTCGTGCTGGGCCGGCTGCTCGAGCCGCTCGGGGCCCGGCTCGAGCGCGAGGCGCGCGCCGCCGCCGTGATCTATACCGGGCTGCGCCTCGTGTCGCGCGCGACGCACACGCGCGTGCTGCAACTCCCGTCGCCGATACGCGATGTCAGGGCGCTGCGCACGCTGATGCTCCTCGATCTCGAATCGCACCCGCCGGGAGCGGCGATCGATCGCGTGACCGTCGCGATCGAACCGGCACCAGGACGCGTGGTGCAGGAGGCGCTGTTTACCCGTGCCACGCCGCCGCCAGAGCAGGTGGCCACGCTTGTCGCGCGCCTCTCGGCACTCGTGGGCGCCGGGCATGTCGGGACGCCATCGCTGGTGGAGACGTGGAGGCCGGGGGCGTTCGGGATCAGTTCACGGTTCACGGTTCACAGTTCAACGTGTGAAATTGGTCCGGATATTTCGACCGTGCCGCGCGGGACGTTGAACTGCGCGCTCAGGCGCTACCGATTGCCCGTCTCCGTCCGCGTTCGTGTGGCCGAGGGGCGGCCCGTACGGGTGATGAGCGACAGGCACGGTGTCGCCGGTGGCGCAGTCGTCCAATGCGCCGGGCCCTGGCGGGCGTCTGGTGAGTGGTGGATGGAGGGGGCGGGGGGAACCCCGCCCTGTCACCCCCCTTACGACCGCGACGAGTGGGACGTGGCGATGGCCGACGGCACGGTATATCGCATCTACGTCGAGCGCCAGGTGGGGCATTGGTTTATCGAGGGAGTGATTGACTAGGCCTCTGAGCCCCAAAGGGGCGAGCCTACCGAGCGGCGCAGCCGCGAGGCCTTATGTATCTCGAACTTCATACCTCTTCCGCCTTTTCCTTCCTGCGCGCGGCCTCGTCGCCCGAGATGCTCGTGGATCGTGCCGCGCTGCTGGGCTATCCGGCCATGGCGCTGCTCGATCGTGACGGCGTGTACGGCGCCCCCCGTTTTCACAAGGCCGCGCTCGCCGCCGGCATCCGCCCGATCAT
>CAZNOC010000544.1:0-2165 GCA_964574545.1 uncultured Bifidobacteriaceae bacterium
GCGAAGGGTACCTCGACTGGTACAACAACTCGCTCCAGGGCTCGAACATCCCGGCTGACGTGATCGCGCGGGGCATCCGTGAGGGCAGCAACGAGATCGACACGTACTACGACACGGCGCTGAACGTGGGCGGGCCGATCGTGCGGGACAAGGTGTGGTGGTTCGGGACGTACCGCACGCAGAAGAACGCGGTGGCGCAGCCGCAGTTCAACTTCGACAAGACGTTCGACACGACGCTGTGGAACCCGGTGGCCAAGCTCACGTACCAGGCGAACCAGAACAACAAGCTGATCGCCTACTTCCAGTGGGGCCAGAAAGTCCAGCCGAACCGGCTGCCGTTTGCGACCTACGTGTACGACTCCCCGGACCAGACGTTTGCACAGGACTCGGGCAGCTGGGTGTGGAAGACGGAGTGGAACGGGACGCTGAGCGACAAGATGTATCTGGAAGCGCGTGTCGGGTCGTTCGGGTACTACTTCCCGCTGCTGGCCAACAGCGACGCGAACTTCTTCTGGCAGGACACGGGCCGCGGGGTGCTCGAGGGCGCGCACCAGCGGTGGCAGCTCGACCGCGAGCGCAATCAGGCGACGGCGGCGATGACGTACTTCCTGGATTCGGCGCGTGGCAGCCACACGATCAAGGTCGGCGGCGAGATCCTGCGCGAGCAGGGCTGGGAGGGTCGTGAGCAGGCCTTCGGCGGCAACATCGACCACCGGTACAACAACGGTGTGTCGAACCAGGTGATCTTCTGGATCCCCACGGCGACGAGCGTCGGCGCCCTGAAGGACGGGAAGAACGGGAACCTGAAGGCGCGGCAGTCGTTGAACGTGGCGAGCTTCTTCGTCAACGACACGTGGAATGCGGGCCGGATGACGATGAACGCCGGCGTGCGGTACGACCGCTACAGCGGGTGGCTGCCGGAGCAGGAGCAGCTCGCCGGGACGACCGGGCCGGTGTCGGTGCCGGCGGCGACGTTCGCGCAGGTGGACCTGTACACGTGGAACCTGTTCGCGCCGCGCGTCGGGTTCGTGTATGACCTGGCGGGCGACGGCCGGACGGTGCTGAAGGGCAACTACGGGTTCTACTGGCACAACCCGGGCGTCGGCACGGGCGGCGCGGCGAACCCGAACTCGGCGGGCAAGTCGGCGACGTACCAGTGGAACGACCTCAACGGCGACCGTCGCTGGCAGCAGGGCGAGCAGGGGAACCTGCTGAGCGCGTCGTTGCAGGGCGCGGTGCAGCTCGATCCGGACATTAAGGCGCCGTACACGCACGAGGCGTCGGTGTGGGTGGAGCGGCAGTTGGCGGACGCGCTCGGGATGCGCGCCGGGTTCGTCTACAAGACTGAAGACGACCTGATCTGCACGAGCTGCCTGCCGCTCCGGCCGGCCTCGGCGTTCACGGTGCCGTTCCAGGTCCGCGACATCGGCCTGGACGGAATCACCGGCACGGGCGACGACCGCTTCATCACGATGTTCGGCCTGCCGTCGAGCCTGGCGGCGCAGTTCCCCGCGACGACGATCGTATCGAACACCGACCAGTACTCCCGTTACAAGACGGCGGAGCTGTCGATCAACAAGCGGTACAGCAACCGGTGGTCGGCGTCGGTCGGCGGCGCGCACACCTGGATGACCAACTTCCCGAACGGCCCGCAGCGCACGCCGAACAATCCTGGCGTCGAAGATCGCACCGTCTGGAACTTCAAGGTGACGGGCAGCTACGACGCGGCGTATGGCATCCGGATCTCGCCGGTGCTGCGGCACCAGTCGGGCGCGAACTACGCGCGCACGCTCACGATTCCGGGCTCGGCTGGGCTCGTGACGAGCGCGGGAAGCACGATCCACTACGTGGAACCGATGAACAGCAACCGTGAGGACAACATCTGGGTGTTCGACGTGCGCGCGGAGAAGACGTTGAACTTCACGTCGCGGACGCGGGCGCGGATCTTCCTCGACCTGTTCAACATCACGAACAGCGCGGCGGCGGAGACGATCACGCGCGCGACGGGCGTGAACTACCAGCGCCCGGCGAACATCCTCGCGCCGCGGACGGCGCGCATCGGCTTCCGCTTCCTCTGGTAGGAGGCGGCGGAAGGCGGGCAGGCCCCCCAGGCCTTCCCGTCACCTCCCAGTCGACTCCTGTGGGGGGAGTCAGCCTTCGGGGGG
>CAZNOC010000545.1:0-2131 GCA_964574545.1 uncultured Bifidobacteriaceae bacterium
GCAACCCGCTGCAGTTCTGGCGCACCGACGGCGTGCAGGGCATCAACCGCCGGCCTTTCTTCGACACGTCCTCGGCGCCGCCAGGGCCGCGCTCCGAGGCCGACACGCTGTCGCTCGGCGCCGCGTACCCCGCCTTCCGGGCGATGGAGGGCAATCCGCACGGCTCCGCACACGTCGCCTTCGGCGGCTCGATCTCGAGCATCGGCACCGCCGCGCGCGATCCTCTGTTCTTCCTCCTCCACTGCAACGTCGATCGCCTCTGGGCCAAGTGGCAGCGGCTGAACGGCCGCTTCGACCCAGCCGTGGCCGCCTCGTTCGACGGCAGCAGCAACCCGGTCGGCCACAACCTGCCGGACACGATGTGGCCGTGGAACGGCGTCACCGGCGGCTCCCGGCCGCCGACGGCGCCCGGCGGCGCGATGGCCTCGTCGCCGACCACTGCCGCGCCGGGGCCGGAGCCGCGCGTGCGTGACGGCCTCGACTTCCAGGGCCGAATCGACCCGCTCAACCGGCTCGGGTTCGACTACGACGATGTGCCGTTCAGCTGATGCGGTGGTGAGGAGCCCAGAACCATGACGAAGAAACGCCGCACACCTGCGAAGCGATCGAAGGCCGCGCGCGCACCGAGGCGCGTGGCCGTGCGCACGGCCCGCGCGGCGATGGCCGTCGCCACGAGCGCCAGGGGCTCCGTGAAGGAGCGCGTCAAGGCCATGGCCGAGACGCCCACCGCCGTCTACGAAGACGACGATCACCTGCAGTCGCTGCTCGAGGTTCTGCGGAATCGTGACGAGCCGTCTGACGTGCGGCTGGCGGCACTTCAGGCGATTCAGGCCGCGAGCTTCAGCGTCGTGGCGTTCGAGTCGTGTCGCGGCGATTACATCGCCGCCCTTCGCGCCGTGGCCGACGACCCGGATCCCGAGCTTCGCCAGCGCGTGCTCGGCATCCTGGCGCGGGAGAAGGACGGCTTCGCGCAGAGAAAGCTCCTCGACGGCCTGAAGCATCCCGACAAGGCCCTGGTGCCGCCCGAGAAGGCTCTGCAGCTCCTGAGCTACGACGTACACGCCGAGGCCTATACCGTGGCGCGCGCGATCGTCAGGCAGCCGCCGAACGCCGTGGCGCGCCGCGAGGCGCTGCGGTTGCTGGCGGCGGACGCCACGGCGAAACCCGTGTTCGAGAAGATCCTGCGTGACAAAGGCGAGACGCCGGAGCTTCGGCGCATCTCGGCCTCGGCGCTGCAGGCGATCGCGCCCGACACGCTCCAGAAGCACGCGCGGGCGATCCTGCTCGACGACTCGGACGCCGACGAGCTGCATGCGGCCAGCCTGACGGCGATCACCGAGTTCGGGGACGCGCAGACCGTGGCAGAAGATGACGCGCTGCGCACCCGGGTGACCCGTCTGCGTGCCGCGCCGTCGGGACGCGTCAAGCAAGGTGCGCGCCGGTTCCTCACGAAGTACGGCGGGTGAACCGGTGCGCGATGACGCGGCCCGGGAGGCGGCCTCGGAGCTGCAGTTTGCGGCGTTGGTCGATGCCATTGCCGACGATCCGTCCAGGCGCGACGGACTGCGGGACTTGCTGCGCGAGGATCATCCGTCCTACGATCAGCGCGGCGCCACGGCCGTCGTGCGCATGCGCGGCTGGGTGCTGGCGGCGCTCGCGCGCACCGGGGTGCCGGACGACGCGCTCGTGTTCGTGCTCGAGGAGCTCGATACGGGGCGCGACCCATACCTCGTGGCCGCGGCGGCGCGGGCCCTCCGTGCCTGCACCGCACCCCGTGCAGCGTTCGCGCCCTTCCTGATGCGCGCGTTCGAGAACGTCCGCTATCACGATGAGCCTGTCACGTTCGACGCCTACGGCGAGTACGCCACCGCGTCCGGGGCGACGACGCCGGTGGGCGAGGTGATGGCTACGCTGGCCTGGCTCGGCCCCCTCGCGCGTGGCGTGCTGCCCGAGATCGAGGCCCTGCGCAGCACGCGGGGCGTGTCGAGGCGGCTGCGCGTCGAACTGGATCGCGCGGTTGCGGCCATCGCCGGCGCGTCTGTGGAGGCGCCCGACACCGAGACGTGCTGCGGGCTCCCGGGGGGAATTGGGCAGGCCCTGTCCTGGCTGCCTGGCCTGCGTCAAGACGGTC
>CAZNOC010000546.1:0-2124 GCA_964574545.1 uncultured Bifidobacteriaceae bacterium
GCCATCGTCGTCCGCGGCGCCCTCGGCGAGCTGGACGAGGACACGCTGTGGCGGGCCCCGGCGCCGGTGCGCCTGTCGCAATGGACTCCAGACGGACGGTGGCTGGTGTTCAGCCAGCGGTCGGCCCTGACCGGCGACGACCTGTGGCTCCTGCCCAACGGGGGTGGTGAGCCCGTCGTGTACCTGCAGACGACGTCGAACGAACATTCGGGCGCCGTGTCACCCGACGGCCGGTGGATCGCGTTCGCGTCCGACGCCTCGGGCGGCACCGAGGTCTACCTGGATCGGTTCCCCACCGGTGACGCGACGACCCGGCGGCGGGTCACGGCCGGCGGCGGAACCGACCCTCGGTGGAGGGCCGATGGACGCGAGCTGTTCGTCAGGCGAGGCAGGGAGTTCCTGTCGATGGCGGTCGTGCCCGACCTGGTGTCGCCCACGATCGGAGTTCCCGTCACTCTCCTCGACGCTCCGCACGACGTTCGCGCGTGGGACGTGTCGCCTGATGGCCAACGCCTCCTTCTGAACCTCCCCGCCGCGGAAGACACGCGGGGACTCCTGACGATGGTGGTGAACTGGCCGAGCCTTGGGAACCCAGAGCCCGGGAACCCACCACGCAGGTAAACTCCATCGTTTCTTGTTATTTCAATTGATAATCGAACGGTCGTGCTAGAATAACATCCATGCCGACACCTCCTCCGGCACGGGCGCGGAAACCACGAGCCGATGGCGTACGCAGCCGCCACGCCATCCTCGACATGGCCGTCCGGCAGGCGAGCGTCGAGGGGCTCGGGGGGGTGTCGATCGGCAACCTCGCGGCCTCGCTTGGGATGAGCAAGAGCGGCCTCTACGCGCATTTCGGCTCGAAGGAAGATCTCGACGTGGCGATCGTCGGTCACGCGGCTCAGGTGTTCGACGCCGAGGTCCTGCTGCCTGCGGAGACGGCCCCCCCTGGCGTCGCCGGCCTCGTGGCCTACTGCGAGTCCTATCTCTCGTACCTGCAGCGCCGCGTCTTCCCCGGCGGCTGCTTCTTTGCCGCGGCGGCGGCGGAGTTCGATTCGCGACCCGGGGCCGTGCGGGATGCGGTTGCGGCATTTGCAGCCGAGATCGACGCGCGGGTTCTCGACCATCTTCGGACGGCGCAGGCTGCCGGGGAGCTGCCACCCGACACGGACGTCGAGCAGGTGGGATTCGAGATCGGCGCGGTCCTCGCCGCCGCGAATGCGCAGATGCTGCTGCGCGACTCGGACGACCCCCTCCACCGGGCCCGGATCGCCATCGAGCACGCGCTGACGCGCGCCGCCTCCAGGTGAGCCTCGCCAAACGACCCGTGCCCTTCGCCCGCGCCACCCCATGAAGATCGCCACCTGGAACGTCAACGGCCTGCGCGCCCGCCAGGCCCAGTTGCTCGACTGGCTCTCCCTCGAACGCCCCGACATCGTCTGCCTGCAGGAGATCAAGGCCTCGATCGATCAACTGCCGTTCGAGCTCCGCGACCTCGACGGCTACTGGACGTGCTGGCACGGCGAGAGGGGGTACTCGGGCATCGGACTCCTCGTCGCGAAGTCGGCGGCGGCCGACGCGCCCGTGTTCGAGCACCCCGCATTCGACTTCGAGCAGCGCATGGCCACGACCGCCATCGGGACGGCGAAGGGACGAATCACGGTGGCCTCGGTGTACGTCCCCAACGGCGGCAAGGACTACGACTCGAAGCTGCGCTTTCTCGATGCCCTCGGGCAGTGGACCGCCGAGCGGGACGCCGTCGGCGACCTGCTGGTCCTGTGCGGGGATCTGAACGTCACGCGCGGGGATCTGGACATCCATCCGAAGGAGCGAAAGCCCAACCAGGTCGGCACGCGCGCCGACGAACGGGCGCTGCTCGAACGGCTGCTGGCGCACGGCCTTGTGGACGTGGCCCGCGCGCGCGAGCCGGAGAACCCGGAGATCTTCACGTGGTGGGCGCCGTGGCGCAACCTGCGCCAGCGAAACATCGGCTGGCGCATCGACTACGTCGCGGCCTCGACGGCCCTCTACGACACGGTCACGCACGCCGCGGTGCAGCGCGAGATAGGCACGAGCGACCACGCCCCCCTGGTGGTCGAGTGCGCGTTCTGACGACGCGGGAGC
>CAZNOC010000547.1:0-2118 GCA_964574545.1 uncultured Bifidobacteriaceae bacterium
CGTAGGCGGCGGCGCCGGAGGCCGGCTGGTCGCCCGCGAAGATGTCCTCGAAGGCGATTTGCCCGTGCTTGCGGATCGTGGCCGTGCCGCGCACGGTGAAGGTCGCCGCGCCGACCTGCCGCTCGTACGACGTGAGGACGTTGGCCACGGCAAGATAGGTGAGAAGGGGCGTGAACGTCTGATCCTTCACGACGCCAAACGAGAAGGTGCGGGAAGGCATGTGCTCGGAGTTGAGGGTGACCGACAGTGGAATGAGCTGCGGCCCCGGGCCGAGGCGTCCAGCGATCGCGGTGGCGCGGTCCTGCTGCACGGTGCCGATGACCTCGCCGAGACCGGCCAGCTTGCTGGACGTGAACAAGCTGGGCAGCAGCGTGAGCACGTCGGCGCGCGTCATCGGAAACTCGGTCGGACCGAGGTTGTAGAGAGGATGGCCGAACGCGTAGACGCGGTCGCCGTCCACATGGGTCACCGTGCCCGTGGCGCCGAGCGCGAAATCCCCGGAAAGCAGCGCAACGCCCACCGCGTCGCCGGGCGCGAGGGGCCGCGCGGCGTCCGCCGGGGACGGCGAGCGTCCCTGGTGCCCAGAGACGGCCACGAAGCCTTGCGCCGCGAGCGCCGGGATCATCGGGTCGAGGACTCCGCTCGAGAATCCACTCGCAACAAGCGGCACGGAGATGGGACGCAGGAGCGTACCCAGACGGCTGGTCACGTCGCCGCTCGACGCCAGCACCGTGAGATCGCCGGGCTGTTCCGCGAAGGGTCTTGCCAGGCCGAGGCCATCACGCCACACCTGAAAGAGCGCCTGCGGCGACGCCGGCCAGTCGAGCGAGATGGGACGGCTTGCGCGCGGGCGGGCATCCAGGGCGGTGGCGTCGGTCATCTCGGCGATAGGCGTGATGCCGGCGATGGCTTCGGTCGGAAACTGGCCCAACTGGTAGGACACCGCGCCGACCAGCCGGCCATCGATGTAGACCGGGCTGCCGCTCATCCCGGCGATCACGCCCGTCTTCGCCAGCGGCCCGCCCTCGAGGCGCGCGAGGATCAGGGTGCGCCGGGGCCCGATGACGTTCTGCAGCGTGCCGAGGATGTGCGCCTGGAACTCCTCGATGACCGAGCCATTGAAGACCGTGCGCCCAATCCCGACCATGCCGGGGCGCACCTCGTCCACCGGCATCATCGGAGTGACGGCCGACGCCGGGATCCCGACGAGCGTGGTCCCGGCCAGGAGGAGAGCCATCAGGCGGACCGTCATACGTGTCTCATGCAAGATCAATGGTATCAAACTCTTATACGAGGAAGCGTACGAGGAATCAACCTGTACGACGCTTGCGGATTGACATTGGCCGCACGCCTCCGCTACGCTTCCCCTCGGTTCCATGACGTTTCCCGTGCATCTGCCCCCCGTCTCCGGCTCGGCCGCACCTCGCGGCGACACAGCCGGTGTGTCTGCGTGGTGGCGGTATTGGCATCAGGGAAGGGGGGCATCAGGAGCCGCGTAACGCCGTACGCACACGCACGACGACTCCGGATCGAGCGCCTCTTCAGCCCCGCTGAACGAGGCGTTTTTGCTTTTATGTCCACACCGCGACTCTGCGCCACCATTACGGCCGTCACCATGGAGGAGCTGCGCCAGAAGCGCGACGCCGTCCGCGGCGCCGACCTGGTGGAACTGCGTCTCGACGGCGTACGCGATGTCTCCGTCGCCGGCGCACTCTCCGGACGCCGCACTCCGGTGATCGTCACCTGCCGCCCGGCGTGGGAGGGAGGCCGTTTCGATGGAGCCGAAGCAGACCGTTTGGGCCTGCTCGCCGAGGCGTGGCGGCTGGGCGCCGAGTACGTCGATGTCGAATGGAAGGCCGAGACGGGCGCGTTACTCTCGATGAGCGGCGGACGACGCGTGGTGGTCTCGACGCACGACTACGCGGGCGTCCCGGACGACCTCGACGCCCGCGTTGATGCCATGCGGGCGACGGGGGCCGACGTGCTCAAGGTAGCCGTGCGTGCCGGCCGCCTGACCGATCAGCTGAAGCTGCAGGCGCTCGCGACGTCCGGGCGCGCGGCGATGGCCCTCATCGCAATGGGCGAGGCGGGCCTCGCATCCCGGCTCCTGCCAGGCCG
>CAZNOC010000548.1:0-2117 GCA_964574545.1 uncultured Bifidobacteriaceae bacterium
AGCGCGTGACGAGCACGCGGCGGCCAAAGAGCGGCCGCTCGTCGAACCACCGCACGGTGTCGCGGAGCCCGACGACCTTGCCGACGACGAGCAGTGTCGGGCCGCGCGGCGGCTGCTCCTTCACCATCCGCGATAGGGAGTCGATGGTGCCGGTCACGGTGTCCTGATCGGGCAGCGTGCCGTTGGCGATGATCGCGGCGCCTTCGTCCGCCGGCCGGCCGGCGGCCAGGAGGGAGTCGAGCATGTCGGGCAGCTGGCGGGGACCGGCGTAGCAGACGAGCGTGCCGTCCAACCCCGCCAGGCTGGCCCAGTCCACGTCCGGCGGATCCCGCCCATCGTCCTCGTACCCGCGGACGAAGGTCAGTGTGTGCCCACCGCCGGGGAAGGTGACCGGAATGCCCGCGTAGGCGGGGGCGCCGAGCGCGGCCGGCACGCCCGGGACCACCTCGAACCGGATCCCCTGCGCGCGGAGGAACACGGCCTCTTCGCCGCCGCGGTCGAAGACGAACGGGTCGCCCCACTTCAGGCGCGCGACGATCTTGCCCTCGCGCGCCTTCTCCGCAATCAGGTAGCAGATCGCCTCCTGATCCACACGCTGCGGCGCAGCGCTCCCGACGTCGATGCGTTCGGCGAACGGCAGCGCTTCGCGCAGGAGGCGCGCGTGCACCATCCGGTCGTAGATGATCACATCGGCGTTCTGCACGCAGCGGAGGCCGCGCGCCGTGATCAGGTCCGGCGCGCCGGGACCGGCGCCGATGAGATACACGATGGGGCGCAGCATCAAGGCATTGTAGTCCGGGCGGCGTTGATGCCTGACGGCTGTCAGCTCTCAGCTCTCGGCTCTCAGCTCTCAGCTCTCAGCACCCCGCAACTTTCCCGCTGGGGGGCGCGACCCCTGAAAGCCGACAGCCGACAGCCGACAGCCGACAGCGAAGGCTCGTCAGCTTCGCGCGCGATCCAGGAGTGGCCCCGCGCCCGCGTCGACCAGCGCCTGGGCGAGGCGGCGGCCGATTTCGGCGGGTTCGGCCACGGAGCCGCTGGCCTCCGCGCGTACCGCCTCGGCACCGTCGGCGCTCAGGACCACCGCCCGCGCGTGGAGCCGCGAGCCGTCGATCTCGGCCACGGCGCCAATCGGCATCTGGCAGCCGCCGCCGAGCGCGGCCACGACCGCCCGCTCGGCCGTGAGGGCCGCCATCGCCGGAGTATCGTTGATCGCGGCCACGAGTGCGTGCATCGCGCCGGCATCGCGCCGCACCTCGATGGCGACGATGCCCTGGCCAGGCGACGGAACGCACACGTCGAACGGGATCGGCCACGAGATGCGATCGCCGAACCCGAGCCTCCGCAGTCCCGCGGCGGCCAAAATGAGCCCATCGCAGTGCCGGTCGTCGAGCTTGCGCAGGCGCGTGTCGAGGTTACCCCGGATGCCAGCAAACGATGCGGAGGGAAAAGCCACGGTCAACTGCGCCACGCGCCGCACGCTGCTCGTGCCGAGGCGAGGGGTGGGTCCGAGCAGAGCCTGGAGCCCGGCCAGATCCTGCGGTGCGGTCGTCGCTGATGGCAGCACCAGCGCATCGCGCGGGTCCTCGCGGGGCAGCACGCCGGCGATGACCAGTTCGTGGGGCTGCTCGGCCGGCATGTCCTTGCTGCTGTGCACGGCGAGATCGATCCGGCCGTCGATCAGCGCCTCTTCGATCTCCTTCACGAACAGCCGCTTGACGTTCACCATGGCGGCCGGCGCCGGGAGCTGGCCGGTGGGGAGTGTGCTGCCTGCGGGACCGCGGCCGGTGCCGGGCTCATCGCCCGAGGTGCGGATGACGACGACCTCGGCGGCCGCCCCGTTGGCTTCGAGCAGGCGCGCCACGGTGTGGGCCTGCCACAGCGCCAGCTGGCTTCCCCGCGTGCCTATGCGAAGCGGCGGCGTCACCGTGGCTCCGGCTTCATGCCCACGGCTCCGTCCGACTTCTGCCGCTCGGCCGAGGTTGCCGCTGCCGCTTCCGACTCCGAGTTCCCATCTTCCGCCACCGGACTGCCGGAAGCGTCGTCGGCCAGCGCGAAGAGACGGTTGAGCGCATCCGAATACGCCACGACCGTCTCGGGATCGGGCAGCGTCTTCA
>CAZNOC010000549.1:0-2112 GCA_964574545.1 uncultured Bifidobacteriaceae bacterium
CGACTGGAGCGCGCAGGGCTGGACCTTCACCCGCCACTACAGCGCCATCCGCGACGTCCCCGCGCGGGCCGGCATGGGCCCGCACTGGACGCACAACTTCGGCATGCGCGTGGCCAGCCCCACCGTCAGCGGCAACCAGCCGCTCTTCGTCCTGGACGAACAAAACCTTCTCGATCGGTTCAACTTCGTTTCCACCGGCTTGTACCGCTCCGTCAACAAGACCGGTCATGTGATCCACCGCGATTCCTTCGGCTTCCGCCTCGAACGACCCTCCGGTCAGGTGCTTCAGTTCGACACCGCCGGCCGCCTCATTGCTGTGCGCAATCCGGATGCCCCGGATCAGGACAAGACCCTCGAGCATGAAAACGGTCGCCTCAGCGCCGTGGTCGACATTCGTGGCCGACGCATGGATTTCGAGTATGCCGGCGACCACCTGGTTTCCGCCTCCTTCCCCGACGGCACATCGGCCCTGTACGCACATTCTGCCGAAGGGCATCTGAGCACGGTGACGCACTACGACGCCCAGATGCAGGCACAGGGCACCCGCACGTACCTCTACCAAGTCGGTGAGGGTCCCATACTTCCGGGTCACCTCGCCGGGATCATCGACGAGAACGGCGACCGCCACAGCACCTATGCCTACGATGCCCACGGTCGCGTCGTGTCCAGCGAACGGGCAGGCGGGGCGGACAGCGTCACCATCGAGTATCCCACCACCGGCAACGGCCTCGCCGACGGCCAACGCCGCGTCACCCTGAACGGTACCGACGAGCGGCTGTACAACTACGGCACCGACTGGCTGCGCCGCCTGAGCTCGATGGTCAACGGCGATGGTGTTGTCAATCACTACTACGATTCCAATCAGCGCCTGTTCCGCACCATCGACGCGCGCGGCGTCGAGACCCGCCATCTCTACGAGGGGACGGGGACCGTCGTGCGAGAGAGCGAGCGTATCGAGGCCTACGGCACGCCGGAACAGCGCCGTCGCATCAACGGTTGGGCGACGGTGATCAACCGCATGGACCAGCAGTCCACGCTTGATGCTGCCGATGTGGAGAAGGCCCGCTGGTCCCGCCAGTTCAACGCCCGAGGCGAGCTGTCGGCGCACTGCGATCACGATCCGGAGGTCGCCGGCGCCATCACCTACACCTGTGGCAGCCAGGCCAACGCCCCGGCCGGCGTGCGCCAGACCACCTATGGCCGTTGCGAACAGGCCGACGTGGAAGCCCCCGGCAGCACCTGCCCCATCCTCGGCCTGCTGAAGTCGGTCGACGGCCCGCGCACCGACGTGGCTGACGTCACCACCTATGCCTACTACGCGGCCGATGCCGCCGGCTGCATCTTCCTGGGCGGCAACTGCACGCACCGCAAGGGCGACCTCCACACCATCACCAACGCCCTTGGCCACGTCACCACGTACCTCGCCTATGACGGTGCAGGCCGCGCGCTCACCGTGCGCGACGCCAACGGCGTCGACACCGAGTTCACGTACCACCCGCGCGGCTGGCTGTCGACGCGCACGGCGAAAGGCAGCGGCGGCGCGCCCGATGCCGTCACCACCTTCACCTACGATGCCGTCGGCAACCTCACCCGCATCACCCAGCCGACCGGCGAGTTCATCGACTATGAGTACGACGCGGCCCACCGCCTGGAAGCCATCGAGGACGCGCTCGGCAACCGCATCGAGTACCAGCTGGATGCCGCCGGCAACCGCACCCGCGAGGACACCCGCGACCCGCAGAGCACCCTGCGCCGCACCCTGTCGCGCGTCTACAACGACCTCGGCCGCCTGATCGAGCTGAAGGATGCCCAGGATCGCGCCACCGTCTTCGACTACGACCCAAACGGCAACCGCACCGACGAGACCGACCCGCTTCTGGTCGAGACCGAGCACGACTACGACCCGCTCAACCGCCTGCGCAGCACCCTGCAGGACGTCGGCGGCATCGAGGCCGACACCGGCTTCGAGTACGACGCGCTCGACCGCCTCGTCACGGTCACCGACCCCAAGGGCCTCGACACCGAGTACACCTACAACGCGCTTGGCGATCTGCTGCAACTCGACAGTCCCGACACCGGCGTCACCACCTACACCTACGACAGCGCCGGCAA
>CAZNOC010000550.1:0-2106 GCA_964574545.1 uncultured Bifidobacteriaceae bacterium
TGCTGCAGGTGACGCCGGATCTCTTCCGCGCGCTTGGGGTGCCGCTGATCAGAGGCCGCGCGGTGTCGGACGACGACCGCGAGGGCGGGCCGCTGTCGATCGTGGTGAACGACGCGCTGGCACGGAGCCTCTTCGCGGGCGAGGACGCGCTCGGCCGGCGGCTGGCCTTCGCGGGCGTCGAGGCCACGATCGTGGGCATCGTGGGCGACGTTCACCAGCGTGCGCTCGAGACGCCTCCCACGCCGACCGTGTACGTGCCTCTCCAGCAGATTCCGCGGCGCGCCATGACGTTCGTGCTGCGGACGTCGGGTGACCCAATGCGGCTCGCCGGCACGGTGGAGCATGCCGTTCGCGAGGCGGACGCCGGACTGGCCATCAGCGACCTCGTGGCGCTCGACGCCGTCGTGTCGGGCGCGGTGGCTCGCCCGCGGCTCTTCACGATCCTGCTGGCGAGCTTCGCGGCGCTGGCGGTGCTGCTGTCCGCGGTGGGGATCTCGGCGGTGGTGCTCTTCTCGGTGCGCCAGCGCACACGCGAAATCGGCATCCGGATGGCGCTCGGCGCACCGCGCGGCCAGACGGTGCGGTTGATGGTGTGGCACGGGATGGCGCCGGTCCTGACCGGTATGGCCGTGGGACTCGTGGCGGCTGCTGGGCTCTCGCGATTCATGAGCGCGCTGCTCTTCGAGGTCACGGCGATCGACGTGACAACCTACGCCGTGACGGCGCTGCTCCTGGGCGGCGTGGCGTTCCTGGCCACGTACCTGCCCGCGCGGCGTGCGGCCGGCATCGACCCGATGGTGGCCCTGCGGCAGGAGTGATGCGCGTCACACCGGGAGACGTCTTGTACTGCTCCGCATCCAGCGTCCCTTCGCGGGCCGGCCGCACTCGAGGTCGCGGGTGCGTTACCCGACACGGAAGTTGCGGACGGCCGGCAGGATGCCGAAGACGCCGAGGAGCCACACCACCACGGCGATCACCACCACCGCGTTCAGGATGGACTTGATCGATCCGGCCATCGGAATGAATCTGTTCACCAGCCCGAGCAGGACGCCGACGACGATCAGGACGATGACGATCTCGACGAGAGGCATGGCCTCCTCCTGTGCAGTGCGAAAGAGTTGGCGGGGGCGCCCCGTGGCGGCTCTCGCCGTCCCCGGGGCTCCGATGGAGTACACCGACCTGGCGCGTTTCAGAGCCGGGACCCGCCGCCTCTTCCACTCTGTGCGATCGACGTCTCCTGCTGCTGTTACCTTGTGCACACCGCAACGTGACGTCCCGGACGCGTTCTGTGCGACGGGACCAGACCGCACGACATGCGGCGGTGAGTCCTGGCTCCACTCCCCCGGTCGTTGTCTGCCAACTCGCTGGGGCTCGAACAGAGCCCCGTTTTCCTGCAATCAGCGATCGTCCTCGGGGCTTCCAGCGACGGCGTCCCACAACTCCTGGTACTTGTGGCGTACGAAGCCGTCGAGCGCGTCGCCGAGATCGCGTGGCAGGCGGCGGACGCGGATCAGTTCCTGGACATCGGCGAGGTCTCTAAGACGGTGCGGTGCCGTCAGGCCGGAGGCGAGCTTGAGTTCGATGAGACGAGGGAGCGGGAGCAGCGCGACGCGGGCGCCGCGCTCGGCCTCCGCGCCGGGGTCCGGGAAGGCGACAGGCTTCGGCTTGCCGTCGCCCGGGTAGTCGCCGGTCAGCACGACGTCGATGTCCACGCCGTGCTCGGTGTCGCGGAGGCCTCGGCTCCCGGCGAACCGCTCGACATAACCGCGACCGAGCCTCGCCCGCTTGAACGCGGCGAGGCCGTCTGCCGTCAGGAGGACGTCCACATCAGACGTCATGCGCTGATACCCGAACTCGTTCAGCGCCATGGCCCCGACGATGGCATAGGGAATGTCCAGCTCGTCGAGCGAGCGAACGAGCGCACCGAGAGCACGCTGAACGTCGGCCGTCCCCATGAAGAACCTCCCGGCCCTCGCGGCGCCCTCCCAGAAGCGCGCCTCGTCAGCCCCGTCCAGCCTCCGCGGCTCAGCCATGCGCCCGATGATAGCACCGGGCGTTGCACGGCAAACTGGTTCGGGGCCGAGGCGCTGTGGAGTTGGCGGTTGT
>CAZNOC010000551.1:0-2106 GCA_964574545.1 uncultured Bifidobacteriaceae bacterium
TCGATCCGGAGTCGTCGTGCGTGTGCGTACGGCGTTACGCGGCTCCTGATGGCCCCCCTGCCTCATGCCAATACCGCCACCATCCGGGCACACCGGCGCCGGCGCCACGAAGCGCGGCCGAGCCGGAGACGGGGGACGGGTGCACGGGCAACGTCATGGAACCGACGAGGAGCGTAGCGGAGGTGTGCGGCCAATGTCAATCCGCGAGCGTCGTACAGGTTGATTCCTCGCACGCTTCCTCGTATAAGAGTTTGATACCATTGATCTTGCATGAGACACCTATGACCGTCCGGCTGATGGCTCTCCTTCTGGCTGCGGCTGCGCTCGTCGGGATCCCGGCGTCGGCCGTCACTCCGATGATGCCGGTGGACGAGGTGCGCCCCGGCATGGTCGGGATTGGACGCACCGTCTTCAACGGCTCGGCCATCGAAGAATTCAGGGCGCACATCCTCGGCACGCTGCAGAACGTCATCGGCCCCCGGCGCACCCTGATCCTCGCGCGACTCGAGGGCGGGCCGCTGGCGAAGACGGGGGTGATCGCCGGAATGAGCGGTAGCCCCGTCTACATTGATGGCCGGCTGGTGGGCGCGGTGTCTTACCAGTTAGGCCAGTTCCCGACCGAAGCCATCGCCGGCATCACGCCCATCGCCGAGATGACCGATGCCACCGCCCTGGACGCCCGTCCGCGCGCGAGCCGTCCCATCTCGCTCGACTGGCCGGCCTCGCCGCACGCGCTCTTTCAGGTGTGGCGTGATGGCCTCGGCCTGGCGGCACCCTTCGCGGAACACCCCGGCGATCTCACGGTGCTGGCGTCGGGCGGCGATGTGACCAGCCGCCTGGGCACGCTCCTGCGTCCCATCGCCGTACCGCTTGTGGCGAGCGGGTTCTCGAGCGGGGTCCTCGACCCGATGATCCCGGCGCTCGCCGCCCAGGGCTTCGTCGCCGTTTCTGGTGACGCGGGCCGATCCCAGTCGCCGGCGGCCGCCGCGCGGCCCCTCGCGCCCGGTGACGCGGTGGGCGTTGCGCTCCTCTCCGGGGATTTCGCGCTGGGCGCCACGGGCACTGTGACGCATGTGGACGGCGACCGCGTCTACGCGTTTGGCCACCCGCTCTACAACCTCGGTCCGACCGAGTTCCCCATGACGCGCGCCGATGTGCTGACGCTGCTGCCCAGCCTGTTCACGTCAAGCAAGCTGGCCGGTCTCGGGGAGGTCATCGGTACGGTGCAGCAGGACCGCGCCACCGCGATCGCTGGACGCCTCGGTCCAGGACCGCAGCTCATTCCGCTGTCGGTCACCCTCAACTCCGAGCACACGCCATCCCGCACCTTCTCGTTCGGCGTGGTGAAGGATCAAACGTTCACGCCGCTGCTCACCTATCTGGCCGTGGCCAACGTCCTCACGTCGTACGAGCGACAGGTCGGCGCGGCGACGTTCACCGTCCGCGGCACGGCCACGATCCGCAAGCACGGGCAGATTGCCTTCGAGGACATCTTCGCGGGCGACCAGCCGGCCTCCGGCGCCGCCGCCTACGTAGCCGCGCCGCTGACGCTCTTGATGCGCAACACGACGGACGTGATCGACGTGGAGCGCTTCGAGCTCACCATCGACGCCACCGAGGAGCCGCGCACCGCCCGCATCGAGCGCGTCTGGCTCGACACACCGCGGCCGCGCGCGGGCCGCGACGTCGAGATCCGCGTGCTGTTGCGCAACTGGCGCGGTGAGGAGTCCACCCACCGCGTGCCGATCCAGCTGCCTGCCAACGTTTCCGGGCCGCTCCAGCTGCTTGTCACCGACGGGACACGCCTGGCGCAGCAGGAGTCGCGGGAGCTGCGCCTCGGCGGCGAGGTGCAGGACGTGGCGCAGCTGATTCGCACCTTCAATCGCGCCCGTCGCAACAATCGCCTCTACATACGGCTCTCCACCGCGCAGGCCGGCGCCGTCGTCAGCGGCGAAGCGATGCCCTCGCTGCCGCCGTCCGTTCTGGCCGTACTCGAGGGCGATCGGAGCAGTGGCAACTTCGCCTCGCTGCGCACCGCCATTCGCGGCGAGTGGGAGGTGCCGGTCGATGTGGCGGTCACGGGCTCGCGCCTGCTCACCATTTCCC
>CAZNOC010000552.1:0-2104 GCA_964574545.1 uncultured Bifidobacteriaceae bacterium
GGCCCGAACCGGCCGACGACGATGCCGGCGGCCTCGTTGGCGAGCCGGGCGGCGTGCGCGGGCTGCGCACCGGCCGCCAGCGCGAGGGCCAGCGTGGCGATGACGGTGTCGCCCGCGCCGGTGACGTCCGACACTTCGCGAGCCGTCGCGGGCAGGTAACCTTCCACGCCATCGATCGACAACCACATCCCGTGTTCGCCCCGCGTGATGAGCACCCCGTCACACCGCGCGCGCTGCTTGAACACCTGCGCCGCGCGCTGCGCATCGTCATGGGCGCGGATGCGCATGTGGGTGGTCGTTTCGGCCTCGTGGCTGTTGGGCGTGACGAGCGTTGCCCCGGTGTAGTAGTCGATGTGCGGAATCTTGGGATCCACCAGGACCGGAATCGAGCGCTCCTGTCCGAACGCCACGATCTGCGCGGCGAGCTTCCGGGTGACGACACCCTTCAGGTAGTCCGAGATCAGGATGATCCCCGCACCTTCGGCACGCGCCGTGACCTGCGCCATCACGGCATCCGCGACGTCCTCGCCGATCTCACGGTCGCTTTCGTAGTCCACCCGCGCCACCTGCTGGTTCCGCATCGTCACCAGCCGCACCTTCAGGGTCGTGCGGCGCGACGGGTCGGTGACGAGGCTGGAGGCGTCGAGATCCCGCGCGCGAAGCTCCTGGACGAGCGACGCAGCCGTCGCGTCGGCACCGACCACGCCGACCAGGGTGACGTCTGCGCCGAGCGAACGGGCGTTGTGCGCGACGTTGGCGGCGCCGCCCAGTCGGTGCTGATCGTGATCGAACTCGAGCACCGGCACCGGCGCCTCGGGCGAAATGCGGTGGACATGACCGAACAGGAACTGGTCGAGCATCACGTCGCCGACGATCACCACGCGGGTGGCCGCGAACCCGCCGATCAACCGCCGCGCGTCGGCCCGGCCGAGCGCCGGAAGGAGGCGCGGGTCGTCTGGCGTCACGGCAGGCCTCCGTCGCGGTCCGCCGCGAAGGGCAGGGTCAGCAGCACGAGGAACAGCATCAGGAACTCCGAGTCGCCGAAGTTGTACTCGAACTGACCCGCAGCCAGCATCGCGGCGATGGCGCCGAGGGCCATGGCGGCGAGCGCCTTGTGACGGGTACGCCGAAAATGTGCCCAGGCTCCAGCCGTCGCGGCGCCGATGAAGGCGAACCACAGGGCCAGCGCGGGGAGGCCGCGCTCGGCGGCGATATGCATCGGGACGTTGTGGAGATGGGGGTTGGTGTCCTGCACGGCGGCGGCGACCCGGTACTCGGGGTAGACCGACTCCACCATGTCGGGGCCGACACCGGTGAGCGGATAGTCGCGCACGATGGATGCGCCAGCCTCCAGCATCGCTACCCGGTCGCGATTGGTCGGGTCGTTCAGGTCGAACATCGAGTAGACGCGGTCGGTGATGGCCGTGGGGGCCAGCCCCACCATTGCGGCCACGGCGATCGGCAGTAGTCCGACGAGTCGGAAATCCCTGAGCAGAAACAGCACAGCCGCGCCGGCCGACACACCGACCCACGCACTCCGGGTGAACGTCAGCACGAGGCCGACGAGGAGCGCCGGCATGATGACCAGCGGCCACGCGCGATCCCGCGGGTCGTGCAGCAGGCGGGCCAGCGCGGCGCAGATGACGAGCATCAGCGTGCCGGCGAAGGTCATCCAGTGGGACAGCGCCCCCTGAGGGCGGCGGCCCAGGTTGTCGTAGTTGAGGACGCCGTACTGGACGATGCCGACGATCGCACTGGCAGCCCCCATGGCCAGCACGATGGTCACGACCGTGCGAGCGCGCGTGCCGCGCGCGAATTCGTACACCATCGGGACGATCAGGAACAGGACGAGCTGCTTGCAGTCGGTCACGCTGACGCCAGGGTCGCGTGAGAACGTGGCGGCCAGCAGGCTGGCCGCGGCGTAGGCGAACAGCGGCCAGAAGAACCGAGGTACCTCGAACGGACGGGGCTGGATGACGAAGGACGCGGCCCAGCACAGGAGCGCGACCGTCAACAGGATCTGGGCCACGGCGATCGAGAACTGGACCGACGCGACCATGCCGAAGAGCGCCAGCATGCCGGCCTGCTCGACCTGTTCGCGCCG
>CAZNOC010000553.1:0-2100 GCA_964574545.1 uncultured Bifidobacteriaceae bacterium
CTCATGTCCGGGAGGTTCAGCGCGAACCGGCTGACCAGCTCGCCGCCCGGGTCGTACAGCTCGACCGACGAGGTCAGCCGCTGCACAGCCAGATCCGTCTGGGACCACACGAAGAACGCCGCCTCGGTCGGCAGCGGGCCAACCAGCGGCGCTGGCCTCACGAGGTCGTTGAGCGCGGGAATCCGATCGATCTGTTCGAGCGCCGCGGCCAGGTGGAGCTGCAGGTCGGCGCGCTGCTGCATGACGTCTGCCGCGTGGCGGGTCTCGATAATCTGCCGGCGCGCTCGACCGCCGGCGTCGGAGATCGAGGGATACATCACGACCGACGGAAGCAGCAACGCGAGGAAGAACCCCGCGAGCCTCTGTGCCTGGGACGCGCGGCCAAGGGCCAGGCGGTACGGGCCCGCCGTCCATGCCGCCGCCATCACGAAGCCCATGGCCAGCAGGCTCGGCAGGAGTGGCAGCGCCTGACGGACCGCGGGCGCGGCACTCATCAGGGTGACGGCGGACACCGTCCACAAGACGGGCACCAGCAAGGTCGCGCCCGAGGTTCGCGGCGCGCCGCACGCCATCACGGCCGCACGCAGCAGAAAGGCGCCCCCTCCCAGAACCGACGCGTGCAGGAGGACGAGGCCCAGCCCAAGGAGCACGCGATCCGTCTCCCACGGATGGATGGAGAAGCGGACCACGTCGGCGTCGAGGCCGAGCACGCGCGCGCGCAGCAGCCATTCGTACGCCGCCAGGACGACCGCCACGAGCAGACCTGCCGGCAGGTGCCATGCCACCAGCCGCACGGTGGATGCCATCGGCGGCGACTCGCCCCGGCGACGCGCGGCCCTTGACCTGCGTGCGTGCCAGCGTTCGAACCCCGAGGCGGCGAGGGCCACCAGCGCGCCCAGGGTGAGCGCCGTCAGGAGCAACCCGAGGGCCTCTGCGGTCAGATTCGGTCCGGAGCCGGTCGTCAGGCCCGCATTCGCGGCCGGGGCATCTGTGCCCCATTGCAGCGCCACACCCGCGACACCGCGTGCCGACAGCAAGGCAGCCGCTACCGCCAAGGTCACCCCGAGCTCGGTGCGGGTGTCGGTGGTCCGCCGCCTCCAGTCCAGAAGAGGCCCCGTCATCAGGAGCAGCAGTACCGCGACACCGCCGATACCCGCCCGCAGGAGCCGCCCACGCCAACGGTCGCGCGCCGCCGCCAGCGCCGTATCAGGCACCTCGACGACCGCGAGGGGCGTGCCGTTGTCTGGCGACGCGATCACGATCGCCTCAACCGTGCTGTCCGGCGCACCCTCGAATCGGGGGCGCAGCCGGACCGGCACGACCGAGGTGGGCAGTTCGTAGGCATCGCCGCCCGCACCGACCTCAGTACGCGTCAGCGGCACGGCGACCTCGGCGACCACGCTGCCGACGCGACGGCCGGCGCTATCGCTCACAGGGTCCACGCGCACGAGCGTGAGGCCCATCGGGCTCGGGACCAGGAAGGTGGCGGCAGGACCCGTGACGCGCGCCAGGGGGACGATGGTGGGCCTTCCGCTCCAGGCCATGGGCGTGGCTTCGGCGTTGTACACCGTCAGCGCCAGCCCGTCGTCCGACCTCTGCGCCCGTTCGACCAGGTCGAACAGGGCCAGCACCGCTGCGTCACCGGCCGAGGCGGCGCGGATGAGCGCGTCCGGCTCTCCCGCGAGGACGTCGCTGGCCATGGCCAGCCGGGACGTGAGGTCGTCGAACTGGCGCCGGACGTCCGCAGCCACCTCCGAGCGAGTGGCCGTCACATCAGCCCCCAGCCACGCGCGCTCATAGACGAGGCCGGCCGCCGCGCCGATCACGGCGAGCGTCAGCGCGGCAAGCAGCAGGCGAGAGAGGGTGTGCGGCACAAGGCTCGGCTGGGCCATCAAGCCCCGGCCATTGTCGCAGGTGCCTTCTGCGCCGACAAGCGGCGGAGTGGAACGGCGGTGCTATAGTGCTGCCAGGCGTGCCTCGCGGTTCGTGTCGTGTTCGGGTCGATTCGCTCGGGACCACCGCTCACGTAGCACAGCGCGACACGCCCGAGGAAGCCCCGCCGCATGCGTCGCTCCAACGCGCTCAAGCTGACGCTCAAAC
>CAZNOC010000554.1:0-2093 GCA_964574545.1 uncultured Bifidobacteriaceae bacterium
GCGCGGACGATCCTCACGGGCCGCGTCGTGCAGCAGGGCGACGTGCTGAGCATCCAGGCGGAGCTCGTGGATACCGCAAACGAGGCACAGCTCTGGGGGGAGCGGTTCCATCAGAAGACGACCGATCTCATCACCATCCAGGAAGAGATCGCGTGGCGGATCCTGGAGGCGCTGCGTCTGCGCCTGACGGGTGCTCAGAAGCGCAGGCTCCGCACCAGGCCCACCGTGAACGCCGAAGCGCACCAGGAATACCTGCGCGGGCGCTATCACTGGAACAGCTGGTCGCCGGACGGCTTCCGCCGGGCGCTGCAGCACTTCGAGCGCGCGATCGCGCACGACCCGGGCTACGCGCTGGCGTTTGCCGGGCTCGGAGACGCGTTCGGCGTCCTGTCGTACTACGGCCGGATGGCGCCCGCCGACGGGTACCCGCGGGCCCGCGCCGCCGCCGCGCGGGCGATCGAGCTGGATCCGGAACTGGCCGAGCCGCACGTCACCAACGCCAGCGCGGCGCTGTTCTGGGAATGGAACTGGCCGGATGCGGAGCACGAGCTGCGTCAGGCGCTCGCGCTCAATCCCAGGCTCGCGCCGGCGCACGTGGTCCACGCGTTGTACCTCAGCACCTGCCGCCGGCTCGACGAAGCGTTGCGGGAAGCGGAGACGGCGCGCGAACTGGATCCGCTGTCGATCTTCAGCAACATGGCGGTCACCTGGGTTCACCACTTCGCCGGCCGCCATGAGCAGGCGGCACGCGAAGCGATCCGGACGCGCGAGATCGTGCCAGGGCTGGAGGACGCGGGGAACCTGCTTATCAGCTCCTACGAGGCGCTCGGGCGGCTGGACGAAGCCGCGCGGCTCATCGCGGCGCAACCGGCCTGGGGTGTGCCGCTCGACGGTGTGGCGCTCGGCGACGCGCTCGCCGCGGGGGGGGCCGAGGCGTACTGGCAGGCCAAGCTGAGGCTGATCGACGCCTCCCCGATGGCGGAGACCCCCCTGGCTGACTATCCACGAATGCTCGTGCATGCGCACCAGGGGAACTACGAGCTGGCACTGGATCGCATCGACCGCATGGTGGACGCGCGTGTCGGCGGCTGCGTGTTCCTTGCTGTCGATCCCTTCCTGACGCCGCTGCGCGGTCACCCACGGTACGAGGCGGCCCTCAAGCGGCTGGGGGTCACGCTGCGCACGGTTTCAGCGTCGCATCCCGTGTCGGGATAAATCGGAGCATCGGGGCCCGACCCGCCGGCGAAGGCGGAACCGGTCAGCGATCCGGCATGAACACCAGGAAGTGCTGTTGCGGCAGGAAGTCGTGCTGCGCCTCGAGACGATACCCGGCCTGCTGCATCTCGGCGATGATCTGCGCCGCCTCGAAGCGGAACTCCGGCGGCGGGCCGCTCGGCGCATCCTTGTGGTAGTCCACGATGGCGATGCGCCCCGAAGCGTTCAGCGAACCCTTCAGAGAGCCGAAATACGCCACGCGGCCCGGCAGGTGATGATACGTGTTCACGATGAGCACCACGTCCACTGGTTTCGGCAGGTTCGGGCTGTCGGACGCCGCCTGCACGGTGACCACGTTCATCGCGTGCTCGCCGTGGGCGCGCTTCTGGATGAACTCCAGCATGGACGCCTCGACGTCCACTGCGTACACCGTGCCCTGCGGCACGGCCTTCGCCAGCCGCATCGTGAAGTAGCCGGTGCCGGCGCCTATGTCCGCGACCGTCCCGTCGGCGCGCAGGCCAAGCGCCTCGATCACGCGCTCCGGCATCTGCCAGGCGTCACGCGCGGGATCATCGAACGACTTCGCGAACCGCTCGGGGTCGTCGAAGCGGTGCTGCATGTGATCGGGCTGGTGAACGGGCTGCGGCGGCTGGGCGAGCGCGGCCGGCGCCGCGAGCGTCACCGCCAGCGCGCAGGCGCTGGTCGTGGTCAGGACGCGAAGAATCATGGCACCCTCGTATGAAGAGCGGACGCAAGGACGTCCGCGTGCTGGCGCGGGGACGCGGCTCCTGCCATCATAACGCCCGGCACCCCGCCCCGGGACATCACGGCAGGAACGCCGCCGCGTAGACCCAGCGGCCGTCGCGCTGCTCGAACAC
>CAZNOC010000555.1:0-910 GCA_964574545.1 uncultured Bifidobacteriaceae bacterium
CTGGCGTGAACTGGGGGCGCGTGGCGCTGCGCGGCAATTCATGCTCGCTGCGGATCGAAACGGATGAGAAGGAGCGTGAGCCGGAGTCCGAGCCGCAGGCCTATCAGCGCCGCGAGCCGGAGCGGGTGGATCTGTCTGGTCCTCCGACCATCCGAGCCCGCATCGCCCGCACGCTGACGCGGTTCTACGGCGTGTCGCCGGACGATCTGCAGCTGCTCTTCGATGAGCGTGACGACGACCTGCTGGTGCAGCTCGAGCGGGGCAGGCGGATCGAGATCCAGCCCGAGGCGTCGCCGAGCTCGGGGCGCGTGCCGGTGACGGTGCGCATCTACCAGGGCATGCGGATCGTCGAGGAGCGGACGGTGCGCATCGACGCCACCGTGCGCCAGGACGTGTTGATGCTGACGTCGGACGTTCGCCGCGGCGACGAGATCACCAATGAGCACGTGCGCACCGAAACGCGCTGGCTGACGCCGGGGCCGATGTATGCAGCCGATCTCGACGCCGTCGTCGGGAGCCGGGCTCGCACGCGGCTGCAGGCAGGGACGTCCCTGCGGCTGGATCACTTCGAATCACCGGTGGTCGTCCGGCGCAACGAGCTGGTGACCGTTCGATGCCTGAGCGGCAGCGTCGTGCTGACCGCCAAGGCCCGGGCGCTGAGCGAGGCCCGCGTCGGCGACCTCATCGAGATGCGCCTGCTCGGCGCTCGCGAGACCTTCCTCGCCCGCGTCGACGGTCCGGGCCGGGCCGTCTCCGACGCCAGCCACCAGCAGCGTGAAGACAAGGAGATTGAGCAATGAAGATGAGCGACTTCGCAACCATGGCAGTCATCGCCCTCGGCGCCCCCGCGGCGACCGGGCAGAGCCTCTTTCAGCAGGGCGGGAATCAGGTCGAGGGGGTCGATCCGGCC
>CAZNOC010000555.1:920-1793 GCA_964574545.1 uncultured Bifidobacteriaceae bacterium
GGCCGAGCCGCTCTACGAGGTGAGTCTCTTCGCGATCCAGCCTCCGGAGCCGATCAGCTTCGCCGCCAACGACCTGATCACGATCCTGGTGAGCGAATCGAGCTCGGTCAGCCGCGATCAGTCCTCAACTACGACCAAGGAATTCGACATCGACACCATGCGCGTCGAATGGCCGGCGCTGGTGAAGTTCCTGGCGCTCGGCAGCGGCGCGCCGACGCCGGAATCCCTCGGGATGAGCCATGCAAGCGAGTTTGAGGGCGAAGGAACATATGAGCGCCGCGACACGATCCAGAACCGCGTCACCGCGCGCGTGCTCGAGGTGAAGCCCAACGGCACGCTGCTGCTGGAGGCGCGCACCATCATTCAGACGGATGAAGAGATCCAGACCTATGTGCTCTCCGGCATCTGCCGCACCGAAGACGTCAGCCGCAACAACACCGTGCAGTCCAACCAGCTCTTCGACCTGCAGCTCAATGTCCAGCACGAGGGTTCGATGCGCAGGGCGAACAAGAAGGGCATCGTCACCCGGGTCCTCGAGACGCTCTTCAACTTCTGAGGCCGGTGGCGGCGGAGACAGAACATGTCAGTTTTCAGCAATCGCAATCTCAGTCGAATCCGCTTCACGGCGCTGCTCGTCGGCGCCCTGGTCGCATTGGTGTGGACCGGGCGGGTCGAGGCGACCAGCGTGCAGGAGCTGGTGCGGCTGGAAGGGCAGGGCGAGTCGGTGCTGCAGGGCTTCGGGCTCGTCGTCGGCCTTCCCGGCACCGGCGACACCGGCGATCAGCTCGTGGTGGCGCGGCCACTGGCGAAGTTTCTGGAGAGCCAGGGCAACCCGATCGATTCTTTCGATGAGCTCGCCAAGTCGCGCTCGGT
>CAZNOC010000555.1:1803-2080 GCA_964574545.1 uncultured Bifidobacteriaceae bacterium
GCAAGGCCGTCAGCGTGATGATCGTCGTCCGAACGTTCAGCAGGAACAGGATGAGGATGATGGCAACAATGATGGTCGCACGCCGCTCGCCCGTCGCTTCGAGTGAATCGCGAGGGCTGTGGCGCGCGGCCAAGGGAGCCTCATCGTGAGCGATTCGATGCGTGTGGCGGTGGTGACGGTGTCGTGCCGCATCCCGCGCGAGGGCGCCAAGACGGACGACACGTTCGATGTCTTCGTGAATGCGGTCCACAACCCCGGCAGCCTCGAGGGGGGCGAA
>CAZNOC010000556.1:0-2080 GCA_964574545.1 uncultured Bifidobacteriaceae bacterium
CCAGGAAGTCGTCGTCATGACGGAATACGAGGACGCCGACGGCCCCTACCAGCACCAGCGCAAGGCGGTGGAAGTTGCGCTTGTTCACGGCTCAACGCGCGAGCTGAAGGACATGCTCAAGTCCGTCCTCGACATGTGGATCGCCGAGCTGAAGGCGATAGGCCTCGTGGCCAACCTCAAAACCTCGGCGTCAGCGCCCCCCGCCGGCATCCCGCCGCGGCAGACGCCGAGCGGAGCCGGCACGATGAACTTCGTCGCGCCGAAGGGCACGCGGTTCCGCGTCACGTATCGGCGCCAGAAATACAACGACGCGACGGGCCAGATCGAGCCGGTTGACATCACTGGCCACAACTACGAAATGAACCTCTACGAGCCGCCTGGACTCGAGCTCGAGGTCGTGATGACGCACAACCAAACCGGTCAGCGCATCCAGCGCACCGTGGAACTCTCAGCCGACGAGGTTGCGGCGTATCGCGCGTCCAAGACGGACGCCGAGCGGGCGCGGTTCGTGAACGAGACCGCAGCCAAGCACCGCGACGTGTTGCGCGACTTGGTGCGCGAGGCACAAGAGGTCGGCGCCTAGTCCTGCGGCGTTACTGAGGACCTATCAATTGGGGCTCGCTGCCCACCGCTTCTTCATTCGGTCCGCAATGCGGCCAACGGATCCACGCGGAGCGACCGGCGCACGGGTCCGGCACACGAGGCCGCGCCCAGCAGGATGAGCACAAGGCCAACGGCGCCGATCGCGACCGGATCGCGCGGCTGCGCGTGGGGGATAATGCCTGCCACGAGCGGGGCCGCCGCAAACGCCAGGAGGAGGCCGAGCACGGCGCCAACCGCGATCATGGCAGCAATGCGGCCCAGCACGAGTCGCAGAAGGTCGACAGGGCTCGCTCCCACCGCCATCCGAATTCCAATCTCGCGGCTGCGGCGGGCCACCGCGTACGCGAGCACGCCATGGATCCCGGTAGCAGCGAGCAGCAGCGCCAGGAGCCCGAACGCGCTCAACGCTATCGCCGCCCCGCGACTCGGCAGCAGGGCCAGCCCGAGCATCTGCTTCGCGCTGCCCACGCCGTGGAGCGGCAGCGCCGGATCGAGCGCCCCGATCGCGTCGCGCACCTGTGCCGCCATCTGCTCCTCGCCGAGCGCCGATCGCACGACCACGGTCGTCGCCTCGGTGTAGACCTGCCGCATAGGCCAGAACACGACGGCGCGCGGGGATTCCGTGAGCGAGACGTACTTCCCGTCCTCCACGACGCCCACGACCTCGATGAGGTCCGTTCCGCCGCCGTGCCGGAAGTGCGTGCCGATGGCCTCGGGAGGGTTAGCGGTCTCGAAGACGCGCTCGACGAACGTCTCGTTCACGATCGCCACGCGCGGCGCGTCCGGCCCATCACGCGGCTCGAACTCTCGGCCAGCGAGGAGCCGCGTTCCGAGGGTGCGCAACAGGCCGGGTGACGCATGGTAGTAGTTGACGCCATGCCCCATGGAAGCTGGCGGGCTGGGCTCGTCAGTCCGAAACACCCTGGTGGTGGACTGATCGAGGCTCAAAGGGAGCGAATTCGCGTACGCGGCGGCCTGAACGCCAGGCAGAGTGGAGACCGCCTCCAGCGCGCGTTGCTGAAACGCTTCGCCGCGCTGGCGGTCGTACCCGGCCGGGCCAAGTTGGAAGCCGGCGATCGTCAGACCTCGCGGCTCGAAGCCGAGCGGCATCGCCAGCATGTGCTGGAGCCCTCGCAGCGAGAGCATGCAGGCTGACAGGAGCACGACGCACAGCCCGACCTGCACGGTCACCAGCAGATCACGAAGCGCCCATCGGCGCCCGGCGGCGGGCGATGACGTTACGACTCCCTTGAGCGCGTCGTTAACGTCGGTGCGTGCAGCCTGGCGGGCGGGCACCAGACCGAAGAGGAGGCCGGCAAGCGTTGTGATGGCAAGCGCGAAGAGAAAGACGGTCGCATCCGGCGTAACGTCGAAGGCGACAGGGAAGTCCGCCGGCGCACGATAGGCGCTCAACACGCTCGCCAAGAATGCGGCCAGGGCCGCGCCTGCCGCGCCGCCCGCGAGCGACAGCAGCAGC
>CAZNOC010000557.1:0-2079 GCA_964574545.1 uncultured Bifidobacteriaceae bacterium
CCAGTGCTGCTGCCACTTGCGGTCGAGTTCCTGGGGGCGGTAATCAGACACGGTGAATGTGGGAAGGCTCTCGGCTATCGGCTCTCGGCTCTCGCCAGTCAGCTTTCGGCGATCAGCGGCGGCAGCCGGGTTCAGGTGAAAACAAGGATATCGCACCGGGCGGACCTACGGCCACTCCGCGGCCGGACCGGTACGATCAGCGCGGCCAGGGGTAGAACGGCAGGCGTGCGCCGGCCCGAACCGCCGCGACGGCCGCACGTCCTCGCGTGTCGTCTCCCGGCAGAGGTCCCCCCACGAGCGCCGGCTCCTCACCCGCCGCCACCGCCACGGCGCGGTTGGCGCACTCGGCGAGGGCGTCGATTTGGTATCCGCCTTCCGACATCAGCACGAGCCGGCCCTCGCAGCAGGCGTCAGCGACGGCGCAGAGGTGCGCGGTCAGTCTGGCGAAGCCACCGGCCGACATCCGCATCCCGGCCAGTGGATCGTCCGTGTGCGCATCGAAGCCGGCTGAGACCATGAGCAGGTCCGGGTTGAAGGCCAGGAGCGCTGGCACCACCACTTCGCGGAAGACGAGGTCGTAGTCGGCGTCGGTGGCACCAGCCTCCAGCGGCACGTTGAGCGTGTAGCCGGCCCCGTCCCCGTTGCCGGTCTCGGTCGCCGCGCCCGTGCCTGGATAGAACGGAAACTGGTGCGTCGAGACGAAGAAGACGGAGGGATCGTCATAGAACATCCACTGGGTGCCATTCCCGTGGTGCACGTCGTAGTCCATGATGGCGACGCGCGCGGCCCCTCTTGCACGCGCGTGCGCCGCACCGACCGCGATGCTGTTGAAGAGGCAGAAGCCCATCGCCTTGTCCCGCTCGGCGTGATGGCCCGGAGGGCGCACGAGCGCAAAGGCCCTGGTGCCGGGCGCGCCGTCGAGGACGGTATCCACGGCCGCGATTGCGGCGCCACCTGCCAGCCGTCCGACCTCCCAGGAGTCGGGAGACGTGTAAGTGTCGTTGTCGAGCTTCACGGCGCGGCCGGCCGTCTCTCGCAGCGCCGCCACGTACGCCGCGTCGTGCACGCGCACCAGGTCCGCCTCCTCGGCCAGCCGCGGCTCCAGGACCGGGACGCCGCGGTCGCGCCACCGGCGCGCGACACGCGCCAACGCCTCCGCCCGCGCCGGACGCTCAGGGTGCCCGGGCGGCGTGACGTGGTCAACGAAGCGGTCAGAGGTGATGATGGTCAGAGGCATGTGCAGACAGTAACCCACTCACAGAAAGGCTTCTTCGTGCGTCCTCGGGACCCTCCGTGGACTTCGTGTTTGTGCGTGTGCCTACGGGCTCAGCATCTCACGACAGCGGCGCTCACAGTCGGCCAGCGAGCGCTCCAGCTGGAGCCGTGCCTGCTCGAGTGCCGGACGGGCGGCGTCGCGCGGGATATGCATGGGCTCGCCGAAGACGATCGCCACTCGGCTGAAGGGACAAGGCACCTGTCCTCGGTCCCAGCTCCGAAGTGTCCAGTGGCGGGCGGCCTCGATGTGAAATGGCACCACCGGATTGCCGGTGGCCCTGGCGAGCCAGACCGCGCCAGGCTGTGCCGTGCGCGCCGGGCCGCGCGGGCCATCCACCGTGAAGGCGACCGGCTTGTCCTTCACGTCACGCAGGAGTTGCCGCAGCGCGCGACCTGCCCCTCTGGACGTCGAGCCGCGCGACGCGCCGTAGCCGAATCGCCGCATCAGGCGCGCAATCCACTCGCCGTCGTAGTTCTCGCTGGTGATCGCGACAATGCCGCGGTCGCGGAGGAAGGAGATGGCGGGCAGGATGCGGCCGTGCCACAGCGCATAGACAGGCTGCTGGCCGGCGGCCTCGACGGCGTCCAGGTGCCCGAGACCCTCGGCACGCCACCGCAGCGTGCGGCCCAACACGCCGACGATCGGCGCGCCGATCGCCGCAATCGCGGCCACCTCCGCGCGCTTGCGCCGCGATGCGCGCCAGTCCGGCTCGTCAGACATCTTGGTGGTGGGTGGTGGGTAGTGGGTCGTGGGTAGTGGGTAGTGGGTGGTGGGTCGTGGGTAGTGGGTGGGGGGTAGTGGGG
>CAZNOC010000558.1:0-2076 GCA_964574545.1 uncultured Bifidobacteriaceae bacterium
GTCGATCTTCGGCCGCTCGGCCTCGTCGAGCGCGAGCTTCGCCAGCCGGCTCTCGTAGTAGATCGGCACCGTGGCGCCGTCCTGCACGGCGCGCTGGATGTCGTAGACGCTGATGTAGTCGCCGAACACCGCGCGCGTGTTGGCGTCGGCCAGCTCGATCGGCGTGCCGGTGAAGCCGATGAACGAGGCGTGCGGCAGCGCGTCGCGCATGTGGCGCGCGTAGCCGTCGATGAAGTCGTACTGGCTGCGGTGCGCCTCGTCGGCGATGACCACGATGTTGCGGCGCTCGGAGAGCGTCGGGTGGCGGTCGCCTTTCTCTTCGGGGAAGAACTTGTGGAGCGTGGTGAAGACCACGCCGCCAGCCGCCACGCTCAGCAACTCCCGCAGGTGCACGCGGCTCTCGGCCTGCACCGGCGGCTGGCGCAAGAGGTCCTTGCAACGCGAGAAGGTGCCGAAGAGCTGGTCGTCGAGGTCGTTGCGGTCGGTGAGCATGACGATGGTCGGGTTCTCCATCGCCGGCTCGCGGATGATCCGGCCGGCGTAGAACGCCATCGTCAGGCTCTTGCCCGAACCCTGCGTGTGCCAGACCACACCCACGCGCCGGTCGCCGCGCTTGCCGCCCGGCTTCTTGCCGGCCTCGTAGCGACCCGCGGCCTCCGCGACCCGATCGCCCGAGCGGTGCAGCTCGGCCGCGCGCAGCGTCTCGCGCACCGCCACCTGCACCGCATGGAACTGGTGGTAGCCGGCCATCTTCTTCGCGATGCGGCCGCCGCCGTCGTCCTCGTAGACGACGAAGTCGCGCACCAGATCGAGAAAGCGTTGCGGGGCACAAAGCCCTTCGATCACCACCTGCAGCTCCGGCAGGTGCGGATCGGCCAGCCCCTCGCCCGCGATGGTGCGCCAGGGCTTGAACCATTCGCGCCCGGCGGTGAGCGTGCCCACCCGCGCTTCCACCCCGTCGGAGATGGCGAGCAGGGCGTTGGTGGCGAACAGCGACGCGATCTCCGCCTTGTAGGTCTGCAACTGCTGCCAGGCGCTCCAGATCGTTGCGTTCTCGTCCGCCGCGTTCTTGAGCTCGACGACCGCCAGCGGCAGGCCGTTCACGAACAGCACCACATCCGGCCGGCGCGCGTGCTTGTTCTCCGTCACGCTGAACTGGTTCACCGCCAGCCAGTCGTTGACCGAGGGCTGGTCGAAGTCGATCACGCGCGCCTGTGCGCCGCGAATGTCGCCGTCGGGCGTGCGGTACTCCACGGTCACGCCATCCACCAGCAGCCGATGCAGCGCGCGACTGCGCGCCACCAGCTCCGCGCCTTCCGGCCGCGTCAGCTTGCGGAAGGCGTCGTCCAGCGCCTCAGCAGGTAGCGCCGGATTGAGCCGGGCGAGCGCATCGCGCAGCCGCTGCGCGAGGACAACCTGGCCGTAGTCATCTCGCTCGGCGGCAGGCTCGCCGGGAGCGATCGCCGCGCCGTTGCGGACCTGCCAGCCAACGCTTTCGAGCCAGGCGAGGGCGGCCTGTTCGACGACAGATTCCGAGAATCCGCTCACTCGATCACCTTCCAGTGGCCGCCCTTGTCCGGGCCGATGCGTTGCAGGCGGCCGGATTCACGGAGCTTTCGGACTGCGCGTTTGACGGCGCTCTCCGACTTGCCCAGGAGTGGGGCCATTTCCGAAAACGCCAGCCCAGGCTGCCCCCTGAGCAGTTCGAGGATGGCATCAGGCGTTTTCTGGGGCGTTTGCCGTGGCGTTTTCTGGGGCGTCTTCTGGGGCGCTTCCCCCGTCGTTTTCTCTGTCGTTTCCACCGGCAGCGCGAACGTTACGACGACCGCCCCTTCGCGCAACGAAACCGTCGGCGGCTCGTGCCCCGCCTCCTGCATCAGGCGGGCGATCTTCAGCGTGCCGCGTCCCCATGTCTCGATGATGCCGCGCCGGTAGAAGGTGCGGGCGATCATCGGGTTCCATGGCTTCGACTCGTGTTCGCGGAAAAGAGCCTCCGGTGTCAGGCCGAAGTGCAGGTCGCCGATGGAAATGATCTCCAGGCGGTCGTCGTACAGCGCCACGCCCACCGATCCGCCG
>CAZNOC010000559.1:0-2068 GCA_964574545.1 uncultured Bifidobacteriaceae bacterium
TGGTGGCCACCACGATGGACGCGGTGCTCCTGCAACTGCGCCGCAGCTTCTTCACGGGCGGCTTCCTCGCGTCCGACCACCTCACGAGCCTTCCGCAGACGATGGCCTTTCTGGCCGCGTCGCTGGCCTCCGACCTGAGCGCGGCCGGCATCATCGCACTACTGATTCTCTGGCTGCTGGGCGGGTGGCGCGTCAGCCGCGTGGTCGCGATAGCCGTCGCCGGCGCCGTCGTGCTCGTTCCAATCGTCGCCACCAACATCGTGGCCTACCAACTGGCCACCCATCTCGGCGACGCGTTCGACCTGGCGCTGATGTTCACGCTCGCCGGCCGCAGCCCTGCCGAGTTTCTTGCCGTGTCGTCCGAGCACGTCGTGCGGCTGGCCCTGGCGGCGGTGGCGGTCGTGGCCGCGGTCGCGGCCGTGTGGTGGATCGCCCGGGGCCGGATCCGGCTGCCCGCCGCACGGATGCCTGCCGTGCCGGGGCGGCTTGCCGTGCTTCTGTCGGTGGCGCTGCTCGTGGCCGGCGCGGCGGTCACGCTCGCCGCGCGCACCTCGAGTGACGTTTTCGACAACGGGCTCCGGCGCAAGCCCACGGGACAGTGGTGGGGCGTGCTCATCAACAGGGCGACGGACTTCGATCGCGACGGGTACGGCGTGCTCGGCCGCCCACCGGATCCCGACCTGTTCGATGCGCGCGTCTACCCCTACGCACTCGAGGTGCCGGGAAACGGGATCGACGAGAACGGCGTTGGTGGCGATCTGCCGGCGGGCCTGCCGCCCTACACGGAGCCGCGCCTCGAAGGGCCGTGGCAGCAGAAGCCCGATGTGGTGCTGATCGTCCTCGAGACGTTTCGCGCCGATGCCGTGGGCGCGGTGGTCAACGGCCGTCCGGTGACGCCGGTGCTCGACGCCCTCGCCGCGGACGGCGTGAAGGTGGAGCAGGCCTACTCGCACAACGGCTACACCGTGCAGTCGCGGCGGCACCTCTTCACGGGGAGCCTCGCCGATCTGCACGGCGGCACCACCCTGATCGACGACTTCAACGCCAACGGGTACGAAACGGCGTACTTCTCCGCCCAGGACGAATCGTTCGGCGGGCCGGAACAGGGCGTCGGCTTCGACCGCGCCGGCGTCTCGTACGACGCCCGATTGGATCGCGATCGCCGCTATAGCCGGTTCACGACCCCTGGCAGCCTCGCGGTGCCGCACACGGTGCTGAACGAGCGGATCGCCGAGTTCCTGGAGTCGCGATCCGGCGATCGCCCGCTCTTCCTGTACGTGAACTTCCATGACACCCACTTCCCGTACCACCACGACGGCCTCGAGCCGCTCGTGTCGGATGCGTTCGTCTCCGAACGCCGAATGGCCAGGGAGACCAGCGTGCTGCGCGAGATGTATTTGAATGCCGCCGCCAACGTGGACAGGGCGATCGGCGAGATGCTGTCCGGCGTCCGCGAGTCGCTCGGCCGGGAGCCCGGGGTCGTCGTGCTGTCGGATCACGGCGAGAGCCTCTTCGAGGAGGGATTTCTCGGCCACGGGTACGCGCTGAACGACGCGCAGACGCGCATTCCGCTGATTGTGGCGAACCTGCCGCTCTCGATCGTGGAGCCCTTCGGTCAGTCGGATCTGCGAGGCCTGCTGCACGAGGCCCTGTCCGCGCCGGATGCCGCAGCGACGCGCCCCACCGTGCAGCGCGACGATTCGCGCACGGTGTTTCAGTATCTCGGCAGCCTGGAGCGAGCGGCGCAGGTCGCGTGGGTGAGCAGCCGCGGCCGCCTGATCTACGACCTGCGCGCGCGCCAGGCCGAGGTGTTCGGCGCGCCGTGGCGCCGCGAGTCCGACCTCGTCGGCGCCGACCGCGACGCGGCCCTCGACCTCATCCACACATGGGAGCGGATGCTCCTTGCGCGCGATGCGGCGGCGGGCGGGGAGCGGTAGTGTTCGCGAGTTGTCAGTTATCAGTTGTCAGTTCAAAGTGGAGAGCCGCTGCCGCCGGCGCCGAGCCGTAGTGTTCGCGAGTTGTCAGTTGTCAGTTATCAGTTCAAAGTTAGAGAGCCGAAAGCCGAGAG
>CAZNOC010000560.1:0-2066 GCA_964574545.1 uncultured Bifidobacteriaceae bacterium
GCTGTAACGCGGCAAGGGTCTGCAGGAGCAGCGCCGCGCCCACGAGCAGCACGAACGCGAGCGCGACCTCGGCCACGACCAGACCGTTTCGCAACCGGCGGTGCGACGCGCCCGCGGACGAGCCGCGCGCGCCCTCCTTGATCGCCGACTGCAGGTCGCGCGACCCGCTGCGCACCGCCGGCACGAGGCCTGCGATCGCACCCGTCAGAAGCGTCACGCCCACCAGGAACATCAGCACGCGCCCATCCACGCTCACCTGCATCCAGATCGGCAACTGCACCGGGACCATCGTGGTCAGCACGCGCACGCCCCAGACGGCGACGCCCACCCCGACCAACGCCCCAGCCGAAGCCAGCACAAGGCTTTCGACGAGCAGCTGGCGGACGATGCGCCACCGGCTCGAGCCGAGCGCCGTGCGTACCGCGATCTCGCGATCGCGCGCGATGGCGCGCGACAGCAGCAGGTTCGCCACATTGGCGCACGCGATGATGAGGACGAGGCCCACGGCACCGAACAGCAGCAGCACGTACGGGCGAATGGCGCCCGTGTACATCTCCGACAGGGGCGTCACGCGGAAGGTCAGGCCGCCGTTGCTGTCGGGGAACTCCTGCTCCAGCCGGCGGCCAAGCGCGGCGATCCCGTCGCGCGCCTGTGGGAGGGTCACGCCGTCGCTGAGCCGTGCGACCACCATCATCCCCCGGATGTCGCGCCGCTCGTAGTAGGCGGGGTCCGGGGAGATCCCGCTGCTGCGGAACAGCTCGGAGTGCGAGGGGAAGTTGACGCCGGGCGGCAGCACCCCGTGGATGACGTATCCCGGCGCGCCGTCGAGCGTCATGGTGCGGCCCACGATGTTCGGGTCGCTGCCGAACCGGCGGAGCCAGAGCCCATGGCTGATGAGCAGGTTGAACTGCCGCGTGCGGTCCGAATCCGCCGGGTAGGTCGAGCCGACCAGCGGCTCCACACCCAGCACGCGGAACAGGTTGTGATTGGTGATCGTGGCCGGCAGTTCCTCCGGCGTCCCGAAGCCGCTGGCGTTGTACATCCCCTGGTCGGTGTACATGGCCGCGTCCTCGATGACCGGCAGCGCTTTCAGTGCGTCGAGTTCGGGGACGGCGAGCGGGCCCTCCTCGCTGCCCCGGACGCTGCTGATGCGCACGAGCCGGTCGGGCTCCGCAAACGGCGCGGGGGTCAGCAGCAGGCCGTTCACGGCGCTGAAGATCGCCGTGTTGGCGCCGATGCCGAGGCCGAGCGTCAGCACGACGACGAGGGTGAAGCCGGGTTGACGGCCGAGCAGCCTCAGTGCGTGGCGGAGGTCGGCAAGGATCGCGTGCACGCTGCCTTGTAGCGGCCGGGGCAGGCAAGCGGCACGGCTAATCGAATGAACGGTCGTTTTGGGCCGTTCACAACGCGGCCGGACACGCCAGGTGGGAGGCGTGCCACCCGAGGTGTGCGCTCCGATTCACGCTGATCCCGCAGCGGTGTGAGCCTGCTGATGGCGGCCCGCTTTTCGCCACTGACCCTCGCCAGACCGCCACTGATTGAAAACAGCCCGGCGTTTTGCGACGGGAGCACGAACATCGCGGAATGCGCGCGATGATTGGAGCGGTCGCCGTGTCGCTGGTCTGCAGCCAGGCGCTGAACGCGGCAGCCCAGACGACCAGTCAGGAGGCAGTGACCGCCGTGCTCATGCCCCGTGCGCCGACTATCGACGGCATCCTGGACGACGACGAGTGGCACGCGGCAACACCAGTGCCCCTGCCGCATCAGACGCAGCCGGGCGACAACGTCACCCCCAGCGAGCGCACGGAGTTTCGCATCGGCTTCGACGCGAGTCACCTGTACATCGCGATCCGTGCCTGGGATTCGGATGCGGGCGCCATCCGCGGCCGCGTCACCCGCCGCGACGACGTCTTTGGCGACGACTACGTCACGGTGCACCTCGACACCTATGCCGATCGGCGGCGGGCGTACGTGTTCTCGTTCAACCCGCTGGGCATCCAGGCCGACGGGCTCTACAACGAGGGTGTGTCCACCGGGCGTAACTTCGATGCCAACATCGACCGCAC
>CAZNOC010000561.1:0-2048 GCA_964574545.1 uncultured Bifidobacteriaceae bacterium
GCACGACGAAGAACGCCAGCGCCGCCAGCACGAAAAATATGATGCGCATCACCCGCCATCATGCCAGCGATTCGGCGCAGGTGCCAGCAATACCGGAACGGTCCACGGGGGCGCCTCCCCGGCAAAGAGGATGCCAGCTCGTCGTTTGGCCGGCTACCAGGTGCGTTTGGTGTCTCGGATCGCGCGGCGCTGGCGCTTGTCGGGGCGTCCAGGGGGCAGCGTCACCGCGCGGAACACGCGCTCGGCGCGGCGGATCTCGATCTCCTCGGCGGTCGGTGCAGGCGTCACATCGTCGTACAGCGCTCGTGCCTCGGCCTTTGCGAGATGGCGGTCTGCCAGTCCGCGCACGACGATCGTCTGCTTCCGACCGAGGGGCCGCGCGAGGAGAAGCGTGTCGCCCGGCCGCACCTCGCGATGGGCCTTGGCCACCACGCCGTTGACGCTGACCCGCCCCATCTTGCACGCACGCTGGGCCTCGGAACGCGTCTTCATCAGACAGGCGATGTCGAGCCAGACGTCGAGGCGCAGGCCGGAGAGCGAAGGTGCGTTCATGTCAGGCGAGTCCGCGTCAGGTCGCCTGCTCCGGCAGCACGAATTCGTGCTGCGGGTGGCGGACGGTGAGGACCGGACACGGGGCCTTCCTGACGACGCGTTCGGCGACGCTGCCCATGACCAGGTGACCGAGGGGACCCCGGCCATGAGTGCCGAGCACGATGAGATCCACGGCGTGCTCCTTGGCATAGCGCAGGATCTCGACGAACGGGTGCCCCAGGATGGTGGTGAGCGTCGCGTTGAGCGCCGTGCGCTCCTCGGCGGTCAGAATGGCCTCGACGCGGGCCGCGGCGTCCCGCTGCCACTCCGCCTGCAGGGTTGCGAGCGAGAAGCCGTACGCCTCGACGGCCCACGGCTGCGCAAACGGCTCCTGAACGACGTGGATGACGTGCAGCGACGCGCTGAAGGTCTGCGCGAGGGATTTGCCGTAGCGCAGCGCGACCTCGGAGGTCTCGCTGAAGTCCGTGGGTACGAGGATCGTCTTGATGGCGAGCATGGCCGTCCTCCACGGCGAATCATAGCAACTCACGTACCGGCGCGCGGGCCGAGCCGGTTCCGGCACGCGTGCCGCGCCACGGTGCCGGCGGCGAGGCGCCTGCGGCCTGCCGTCGTTCCCTTGCGGATTCCCGGCGGCCGTTCGACGCGTGAGCGGCTTCCGCCGGTCAGTGCCCGGCGATCGTGGCCCTTTCGACTCGCCGGTGATGGCACGCATCCTGCCCTTGATCTGCCTGAACCGGAGGGTTGCGTATGTCCTGGTCCGCTCGCCTTCACCCGATCATGCCCACCCGGCCGCCCTCGCTGGCGCTGTCGCGCCGTGACTTCGTCAAAGTCTGCTCGATGGCGGCTGCGGCCGTCGGCATGTCGAGCACGGCGGCGGCTCAGGTCATCGAGGCGGCCGCCAAAGGCGCGCGGCCGTCGGTCATCTGGTTGCACTTTCAGGAGTGCACTGGATGCACGGAATCGCTCCTGCGTACCTCCCATCCCGACGTCGCCGACGTCATCCTGGATCTGATCTCGCTCGACTACCACGAGACGCTGATGGCTGCCGCAGGGCATCAAGCCGAGAAGTGCCTGCAGGACGCGATGACGGCCAATGCCGGCAAATACGTCCTGGTCGTCGAAGGGGCGATCCCGATGAAGGAGGACGGCATCTACTGCCAGATCGGCGGCCGCACGGCGGTCGACATGCTCGAGGACGTGGCGTCGAAGGCCGGCGCGATCATCTCCATCGGGTCCTGCGCCTCGTGGGGCGGCATTCCGTCCGCCGATCCCAATCCGACCGGCGCCACCGGCGTCTCCGGTGCGCTGGGAAAGACGGTGGTGACGATCCCGGGCTGCCCGGCGAATCCCTACAACTTCCTGGGGGTCGTGCTCCAGTACGCCACGTTCGGCACGCTGCCGGCCCTCGACGATCTCGGTCGGCCCCTGTTCGCCTACGGCCGGACGATTCACGAGCACTGCCCACGCCGCGCGCACTTCGACGCCGGCCGCTTCGC
>CAZNOC010000562.1:0-2046 GCA_964574545.1 uncultured Bifidobacteriaceae bacterium
GCCTGCGGCAGACAGGCGGATTCCTGAGCGGTCTGAACGGGGTGCGATCGACCGCGCTCACACGCGCACGATGTCGACGTGGAGTCCGGCGGCGGCGGCGAGTGGCGCCAGGTCGGCGGGGTCGGAGGTCAGCAGCACATCGCCGTCTGCCGCCAGGAGCACCAGCGCGGCGTCGATCACGGCCCGCGTCCTGGTCCGTCCGAGCAGGAGGCCGGCGCGCCGCCCAAGGGCCTCATCGAGAGGCGTGATCTCGAGCGCTGGAAGCAGTCGCGCCACGTTGGCCTGGCGCCCCGCGCCGCCCCGCCACACCTGTCCCACGATACCGCCGTGGGTGATCGGCGTCCGCCGGGCGAGCAGCTCCTGCTTGATCAGGGCGACGGTGTGGCGATCCGCGCGCTCGACGGCGACGAACGCACCCGCGTCGAGGACCAGGCTCATCGAGCGTTCTTCCGTCCGGGGGCCGTCGTCCGCCGTGCGGGGGGGCGGCCACGCACGACCACGGCGCGCGCCCGTGCGTTGCGCGTGGCCGCCTGCATCTCCGCGGGAGCGATCGCGCCGTGCTCGGCCTCATAGGCGGCGACGAACGCCGCCAGGGCGTCCAACCGACGCTCGTGATCGCGCTTGAGACGGAGCGCCTCGTTCACCCACCCGCTGACGCTGTCGGCCGCGCCGCGCGCCACGGCCTCCTCGGCCGCCTCGATCAGGTCGGCATCGACGGAGGCGGACAGACGCTGTTTGACGCTCATACGGAGATACTACCAGACTGCCAACATCATGCCACTGACGCCGCCCCGGCATCCCGTGGATGGGTCCGTCCCCCTGACGCGCACCCTCCCGCTGGATGCGATTGCCAGATGTCTGGTGTCACGAATGAGCATTCGCGAGGCTCCGGCCTCAGACCGGCGAGCATGGGAGCGGCTTCGCCTCGCCAATCTCTATGTTGTCTTGCCCCGCCTCCGGCGGGGGCGTCGCCTTGACGGAGGAACTTGACTCAGTCCGTCACGATTTCTGGCCGTCAAGGCTCTTGGCTACAATGCCCCTATGGTGACGCGCGGTATCCGCGCCTACGTGTCCCGCGACTGGGCGGAAGTCCGCCGGAGCAAGGACGCCTATTGGGCCGAACGGCTGGCGCGCCTGGGCCCGCTCGAAGCGCTACGGGTCGCAGACGAGCTTCGCCGGCAGATGCACGAGCTGCACCCTGGCTGGCCTGACGAGGCGTCGCGGGAATCCGATCTTGCCGCCCACGCCCGGGTGGCGGCCCTCCTCCGCCGTGCCGATTCCCCCCGCCGCCGTTGACCTGCTGGCGGCGCTCGCCCCCGTCATGAGCCGATGGGGGCGGTGGTGCGTGTTCGGCGCCCAGGCCGTGGTGCTCTACGGCGTGCCTCGCCTGAGCGCCGACGTCGACGTCACGCTGGCCCTGACCCCGGATCAACCGGCTCGGTTCTCGAGCGACATGGCCGCCGTAGGATTCGCGCTTCGCGTGACGGATCCTGAATTCGTCCGGCGCACCCGCGTGATGCCCTTCGTGCACCAGCCCACCGGGATGCCGCTCGACGTGGTCCTGGCCGGCTCCGGACTCGAGGACGAGTTTCTCGAGCGCGCCGTCCTCACGGACATCGCGGGTGTTCGCGTCCCGGTGATCGACCTGTCCGATCTGATCGTGACCAAAGTGCTGGCAGGGCGGCCGAAGGACATCGACGATGCCCGCGCGCTGTGGGCGGGCCATCGCGGCGGCATCGATGACGCGCGCATCCGGCGCACCCTGCGGCTTCTGGAGGAGGCGCTCGGCCAGAGTGACCTCATTCCTGCCTTCGAAGCGATCGCGTCCGAGTCCGGTCGGTCGTAGTCGCGACCCCGCACGTTCCTCTTGACAATCTAGATGAACGGCGTATCGTTACATCTCTAGATTGACTAGAGAAAGAGGCTTTGTGACCGACCGATCGAGCGGCGTCGTGCAGGGCACGCTGGACATGCTGATTCTCAAGGCGCTTGCGCTCGGGCCGATGCACGGCTACGGCATCGGCGTGCGGCTCGAGCAGGTGAGTC
>CAZNOC010000563.1:0-2026 GCA_964574545.1 uncultured Bifidobacteriaceae bacterium
GATCACTGGAGTCCAATGATGTCAGACAGGTTCTTCGCTCCCAATGGAACCCGGAACCCATCCGACTTGCCTCGCCCCGTCGAGGCAGGCGACACCTTGGTGAACCTGACCGGAGCTGAAGCTGAGCTTGATGCGATCGATCGCGGCACCCTGCGGTCGCAGCATGGGACAGATCTCACCTTGCGGGGCATCATCGATAGCCACGCCAAGGGCGAGCCGGCCGGGGAGGTGATCGCCAATCTGCGGGTTCTGTTGGATGGGGCATCGCCAGATGAACGCAAGGCGCTCAAGAAACTCCTGTGGGCATCCACGGACGCCGAGGTGGCCGATGCCCTCAACGCCGATCGTGAGCTTTCCTCCCACTGGCGAGACGGCGGCTACCCGTACAAGAACCTGATGTCCCGAAAGGCGTACGAGCAGCAGAAGTACCGTTTGCAGGTGGAGCTGCTCAAGCTGCAGACGTGGGTGAAGGACACCGGCCAGAAGGTGGTCATTCTGTTCGAGGGTCGCGATGCCGCCGGCAAGGGGGGAGCGATCAAGCGGTTGATGGAGCATCTGAACCCCCGTGGCGCGCGAGTGGTCGCGCTGGAGAAACCGACGGAGAGCGAGCGGGGGCAATGGTACTTCCAAAGGTACATCCAGAACCTGCCCACACGTGGGGAGATCGTGCTGTTTGACCGCAGTTGGTACAACCGCGCCGGCGTCGAGCGGGTGATGGGCTTCTGCTCAGACGCCGAGTACACCGAGTTCCTTCGCCAAGCGCCGGAGTTCGAGCGGCAGTTGGTGCGGAGTGGCGTACACCTATTCAAGTTCTGGTTCTCCGTCAGCCGGAAAGAGCAGCGACGGCGGTTCAAGGAACGGCAGATCCACCCGCTGAAACAGTGGAAACTCAGCCCCGTCGATCTCGCGTCACTCGACAAGTGGAAGGAGTACACCGAGGCGAAGGAAGCGATGTTCCTGCACACCGACACCCCGGATGCTCCCTGGACGGTCGTCAAGTCCGACTGCAAGAAGCGGGCGCGGCTCAACGCCATGCGGTACATCCTGCACCGGCTGAGGTACGACGAACGAGATCTCAAGGGAGTTGGCGCGCTCGATACGCTCTTGGTCGGCCGCCCTGGCCTTGCGTCGGCCACGTACGACACCCTTGCCGTGAGCGGCCTGAACAGTGATTGAGCAGCGCCACTCCGGCCGAAGTCACGTTCGAGGCGACAAGAGGAGACGGCCATGGCACTGAGCATCACCAGCCTCAAGCCGTTCGTACCCGCCAAGGACTTCGAGTTGTCCAAGCGGTTCTACGCCGCGCTTGGCTTCACCATGAGCGAGGGTTGGGGCGGCACCGCAGACTTCATGCTCGATGGCCATGCTTTTCGCCTTCAGGACTACTACGTGGCGGATTGGGCCAACAACTTCATGTTCGTCATCGACGTGGAGCGTGTCGACGTCTGGTACCTGCATGCGATGGCGCTGCTGGAGAGCCATGCCTTCCCCGGCATGCGGGTCGAGGCGCCGGAGGCCGTCGATGACGCATGGGTCCTTCACGTCTGGGACCCAAGCGGGGTCTTGTTGATCTTCGTCCAGTAGGCGCAGCCGTTGGCGCCCGAGTCGTAGCTGAGGACGATGCCCGTTCCATGCCACCCTCGACGTGCGCCAACCCCAAGCGGTTGATGTCGGCCGCCGCGGGCCGCACTCAGCCGTTCGGTGCCCGGCCATCCGCCCTCACCAACGAGCCCGAGAGATTGTACAGACGAACCGGGAAACAACGCGTGTACGCTGGCGAAGGGCAAGGCCACGCTACTGCCGCCCGTCACGTTCGAAGCTCAGGCGTCCTTACCCCGAGGACAGCTGCCTGAGCGCACCTAAGCAAGGGCGGGTCACTGCCGAAAGCATAGTGCCCAGGTCTGGCAGCAATCACATACAGAAACGGAGAATCCAATGAAGAAGTATGCAGCTGAGCTCGTAGGCACGTTCTGGTTGGTTCTTGGCGGGTGCGGTAGTGCAGTGCTCGCTGCGGCGTTCCCGGAAG
>CAZNOC010000564.1:0-2017 GCA_964574545.1 uncultured Bifidobacteriaceae bacterium
CGCCGTGTCCGCGCTCGTCGCGTGGGTCCTGTTCGGAGGCTGAGATGATCAGGCGGCAAGCCGAACCGTTCCTCTGGCTGCTCTTCAGCGCGGGCGGCGTCGCCGCGGCGATGGTGTTTCCGGTCGTGCTGCTGACGCTCGGTGTGGCCGTACCGCTCGGATGGCTTCCCGCGCCCACGCACGAACGGCTCGCGGATCTCGTCGCACACCCGCTCGCCGGCCTGGCGCTCGCCGCCGTGTGCGCCTCGGCCCTGTTCCACGCGGCGCACCGCTTCCGCTACACGCTCTACGACGGCCTGCAGATCAAACACCTCAACGAAGTGATCGCGCTCGTCTGCTACGGCGGGGCCCTCGCCGGCACCCTCGTCGCGGCCTGGCTGCTCGCGACGTTCCCGCGCTGAGCGGCCGCCCTGCCCCTCCCCTGAGGCCGCCGCCCGTCCGCTACTGCGGCGGGCGGGGCCAGACGACGCCCTGGTTCGTGGTGACGCGGCCGACGCCCTTGAACACGAACTTCTGGAGCCGCTTCCCCTCCCACGTCTCGGTCGTGTACAGGTTCCCGAGCGAATCCACGGCGATGCTGTGCACGCCGTAGAACTGCCCCGGCTGCCGGCCGCCGGTGCCGAAGCTCGTCAGCAGATCGAGCGAGTCGCGTTCGAGCACGTAGATGCGGTTGTTGATGCCGTCAGCGACATAGAGGTACCGCTGCGCCGGGTCCTTCGAGAAGGCGACGTCCCACACCGCGCCGGACGCGCGCGTCCGCCGCGCCAGGAAGGCTTCCTTCACGAACGTGCCGTCCGGCCGGAAGACCTGCAGCCGGTTGTTCACGCGGTCGCAGACGTAGAGCAACCCGTCGGCGGAGAGGTCGGCGCAGTGCACCGGCGTGCGGAACTGCCGCGCCGGCGGCGCGTCTGGATCGTAGGGGCCGAGGTCGGCGTCGTCCGGCGCGTCCCCGTACGCCCCCCAGAAGCGCTTCATGTCGCCGGTCGCCGCGTCGAGGACGGCGACGCGCTTGTTGAGGTATCCGTCGGCGACGTACACCTCGTTGGCCTTCGGATCGACCGTGACCTTCGCGACCCGGCCGAAGTTCGCCGGGTCGGCGCTGGTGCCCGCGTAGGTGGGTTGACCCTCGGGGTTCCTGCCGGTCACGCGCGCGTCGGGGCGGCCGAACTGCTGCAAGAACCTGCCGTCCCTGGTGAACTTCACGATATGGGAGTCGCCCGCGCCGTTGCCGCCGATCCAGACATTGCCGAGATGGTCGACGAAGATGCCGTGGTTCGAGGCCGGCCAGTCGTATCCGGGGCCTGGACCTCCCCAGGAATGCACCAGCGTGCCCGAGGCGTCGAACGCCAGGACCGGAGGGGCGCCGGCGCAGCACTCGCCGGTTTTCATCTCCAGCGCCTTCTCGTTGTTCGCGAGCGACGCCGAGCCGCGGTGGATGATCCATACCAGGTCCCGGTCGTCCACCCAGACGCCGATGGCCTGGCCGAGCACCCAGTTGTTGGGGAGCGGTTTCGGCCAGAACGGGTCCACTTCGAACCGCGGTGCCGCGACGCCGTCCTGCCCGGCAGCGTAGCGGGCGAGCAGCGTGTGGGCCGTGCCCAGCGTGGCGAGCAGGCCAAGCGTGACGATCCCGACGACGAGACTGCGCTTCGGGGGCATGTGGTCCTCCCTGCGAAGGAGTCTAGCAGCCATAGGCGGCGCGAGTGCCGCTCCGGCCCGGCGCACGTCCGAGGTCGACCGTCCGAAGGATGCGGATGTCCGTGCAACCGTTCACGCAGTTGACGAATGCGTGCAGCAAAGAGCGCTATGAATCACGCGTCTTGGGAGTGCAGGGATCGTTCGCCAAGTCTGGAACCCGGGCACCAGGCGTGCCATCGTGACTGTCGGCGGCCGCAATTTGCGGCGTCCCTGCCGGATCGCCTTCGCGCCGCTGACTGCCCGAGGCAGTAGTCCGTCCGCCAGGGACTGGCTGTGGCAGGCGTGGATGCCACGCGAGCCCGGGAAGCCCGCACGCGGC
>CAZNOC010000565.1:0-2017 GCA_964574545.1 uncultured Bifidobacteriaceae bacterium
CTCGCCCTGGCGATATTCGGTGGTGTCGCGCAGGCCGTGGCGCTGCAACAGCCGCCAGCCGCCGGGCCACGACGACAGCGGATCGAGCCGCCGCAGGTGCGCGATCGGCGCGTCGTCGTCCGCGGCGTAGAACAGCGCGCTCCACGTCGCGTCGAACTGCTCCTCGGGCGCCGCGCCCGCGCAGTTCCAACTCACCTCCGCGCCGAGTGCCAGCCCGTGCAGCGAACCCGACAGGAAGTTCACGTGCCCGTCGTCGCCCCAGTCGGTGTTGAGCACGCCGCTCGCGCCATATTCCAGCCCCGCCGCCGCGTAGCGCCGGATGTTCTCGTCGGCGTTGTCGATGTAGTTCACGAACTGGTTCCAGCCGCTCGTTCCCGGGCAGACGTAGTATTGAAGCCCGGCGTCCTGGAAGAGCTTCGAACTCTCGAAGTCCGTCCGCCGGCTGTAGCCCCAGTTCAGCAGGATCGCCTTCTTGGGAATCTCCGGGATGAGTTCCGGGTGCTTCTTCACGATGTCGCCCCAGAACATCATGCGCTTGTCGTGCTCCGCCGCCAGTGCAACGAGCCGCTCGATGTGGCGCAGGTAGAGCCGCCCGACGCCGATCTCGTCGGCGACCTCCTTGCCCTTCCCCTTGCCCAGGTCATACGTCTCGTCGGAACACGCGTTGAAGTACCCCGATGTAAAGAGCGGCAGGAAGTCGGTGTACATCTTCTGGAGGAGGTCGTAGGTTTCCTCGTTGGTGGCGTCGATCGTCAGCCCGCTCAGGCGCTTGCGCCAGGGCATCTCCTCCCAGGTGAGGTCCGGCTCCACCTCGGCCAGGTGCTTGTATTGTTCGAGGCTGAGGACGCGGCCCATGTGGCCGAACGACTGGAGCGCGGGGATAAACTCGATGTGGCGGTCGCGGCAGTACTTGTCGAGCGCGACGATGTCGCTGGCGGTCAGCGGCGAGGAGCCCGCGCCAATCGACGGGTCGAACCCGAAGGCGAACGTGTGCTCGACGTGGAGTTGGAACTGATTGATCTTCAGGTGCGCCAGCAGATCGATGAGGCGCTTGTACGTCGCCAGCTTGGCCACCTTGCCGCGCGCGGCGTCGTGGAAGAAGCCGCGATTGGGGAACGTCGGACGATCGGCGAGAGCGAGTTGCGGCAGCGTCGCGCCCTCGGTGCGCAGCAACTGGCGCAGCGTCTGCACGCCGTAGAACGCCCCGGCGGCGTCGTTGCCGGCAATGCGCACGCCGTCGGTCCCCACCACGAGGTTGTAGGCCTCGGGCGTGAGCCTTTCGGTGCCGTCGCCGGCGACCAGCGACAGATGGATGGCCGGCGTGCCCTCGGGGGCCGACTCGGCGCGCCGCAGCCGCAAGCCGTGCACCGTGCGCGCCTCGCCGATCAGCCAATCGACCGCAATGCCGATCGACGCCTCCATGCCGAGCGAGCCCGACACGACGACGGGCACCTCGCGCCCGCCTTCGCCAAGCGCCAGCCCGTCTTACCTGTCGATACGGCCGGAGCGGCATCGCCCCCGTTCGCTCCTGCTGCATCGCCTTCAAGTATGAACGAGAGATATCTTGCTTGGCGCGAAGCGGGGCGGGGGCTGGCGGGAACGACCGCCCCCGATTTCAGTGTTTCTCCTAACACTATGTCTGAAATGCAAGACGGCAATGACACGCTGGTGCCTCCAGCTGCTGAATCAATCGCGGACCACTGGAACAATTTTCGCGCCGTTGAAGCGGGCGCGAAGGTCATGGACACGAACCGGTGCCAACAGGCAATCTCACTCAACTCCAGTCCACCTGAAGATTTCACGAACTATAGAAACCTGCTTCAACAGGGACTAGATCAATGTGTGTACGGTCCTGATGAGCACCACGACACTGATGTAGTACTTGACGCACCGCTGGCGCTTGGAGTCGAGCCTTGCAACGATGATCTTCAGGACAGACCTGATGATTTTCACTGCGCGAACGATATTGCCGAAGATGGTCACATCGATAGCGAAGGCACCGCATTGGTCCCAAGCG
>CAZNOC010000566.1:0-2009 GCA_964574545.1 uncultured Bifidobacteriaceae bacterium
TCAGGTCCTTGAACAGCAGGGCCGCCCCCACCGCCTGGCCGGCTTCATCGCGAACGAGCGACAGCGTGTAGCCGATGACCTTGTCGGTGGGCTTCAGCCGCAGCTCCGCCCGGTTCGGCAGGTGCGCCAGCTCAAAGGCGCCCTTCAGCACGCGCACGATGTCGGTGTGGTCGCGCAGCACGTCCGGATACAGGCGCCCAAGGTAGTGACCCTCCACCGGAAGGCTGAAGACGCGGCAGGCCTCCGGGTTGATCACGACGAGCTCGCCCGTCCGGGCGATTGCCAGCACGCCGTTACTAATGTTCGCCACCAGGTGGCGGAAGAACCGGTCGGCGGCTGGAAGCGCCGGTTCGGGCGCCGTGGCACGGGCCGCCCGCGTGCGGCGAGGGCGAGGTGGGGCCGGACGTTTCGGACGCTTCGGGGGTACTGGAGGGGCCATGGTCATGCGATGCCGGAGATCAGATCGCAAACGCCGTGCCCTGCCGTGACAGGGCTGACGGTTTCGGTAAGTTGTTGCGAGATCGGAAGCGGAGGCGCCAGCTCAGGCTTGGCGATATTACAAAAATGTCAGCGAGTGGACAATACTGGAGAGTAGTGACCGGTCAGCGGGTCTCCTGAAGGCGCATCTCCTCGGCCTCGGCCTGGAGCATTTCCCACTGCCCGAGCAGCTCGCCCACCTTCCACATCAGGGCCTGATGCTGGTCGATGACGGGCTTGGACGTCGTGTGGTCGTCATAGAAGCCAGGCGCGGACATCGTGGCCTCGAGCCTCTTGATGGCGGCCTCCTCGACGGCAATCCGGGCCTCGAGGTCGGCGATTCTCGCGGCAAGCGCCTTGTGCGCCTTGTCGCGCTTGCGCTTCTCGGCCTCGTCGCGCTTCCGCGCTCCGTAGTCCTGCGCCTCTGCTGCCGCCCCCTGCCCATTCCGTGCCGCTCCGGAGCCACCCGCCCGCGGCTCACCCTCGGAACCCTGTGCATCGACCTCCGTGCGCGCGGCTGCCTTCGGCGCGCCGCGACGAGACCTCGACGAAGCGGCCTCCGGCCGGGACGGCGGGCCCTCGGCCCCGGCACGCTTGCTCCACAGAAACGCCTCGTAGGTGCCGGGGTAGAGCACTGCCTTGCCCTCGCCGACCTCCACCACTTTCGTCGCGAGCCGTTCGACGAAGTACCGGTCGTGAGAGACGAAGATCAGCGTGCCGCCGTAGTGCATCAGGGCGTCGAGGAGGACATCCTTCGAATCGAGATCGAGGTGGTTGGTGGGCTCGTCGAGCAGCAGCGTGTTCGATGGCCGGAGCAGCATCCGTGCGACGGCGAGCCGCGTGCGCTCGCCGCCCGACAGCACGCCAGCCTTCTTGTACACATCGTCGCCCGAGAAGAGGAAGCCGCCGAGGATGTTGCGTACGGCCGGAATCATCGCGTGCGGCGAGCCCGCCGCGAGTGTCTCATAGACCGTCAGTGCCGGGTCGAGACGCGTGGCCTCGTCCTGCGCGAAGTACTGCATCACCACCTGGTGGCCCTCGCGGCGCGTGCCCCGGTCCGGCGGCTCCTCGCCGGAGAGGAGGCGCATCAGCGTGGACTTGCCGGCGCCGTTGTGGCCAACCAGCGCAATGCGGTCACCCCGCTCGATGTGCAGGTTGACGGCGTCGAGAACCACCTTGTCGCCGTACGCCTTGTGCGCGGCGTCCAGCTCGAGCACCAGCCGACCGCTGCGTGCGGCGGAGGGAAACTGGAAGTGGATCTGCTTGCGTTCCGGCGGCACCTCGATGCGCACGACCTTGTCGAGCATCTTGATGCGGCTCTGGACCTGAGAGGCCTTGGTCGCCTGGTAGCGGAACCGGTCGATGAACTCCTGGACGCGCGCGATCTCCTCGTCCTGCCGCTTCTTCGCCTCGCGCAGGCGTGCCATCCGTGCGTCACGTTGCTCCAGGTACTCCGAGTAGTTGCACACGTAGTCGGTGATCGTTCGCAGGCCGAGGTCGGCGATGCGGGTGGCCACGGCATCCAGGAAGTA
>CAZNOC010000567.1:0-2003 GCA_964574545.1 uncultured Bifidobacteriaceae bacterium
GCGACCACTGTTGTCATGCTGCGCATTGTCTGCTCCTTGCGGCAACCGTGTCGGCGTCACGGATTCCGGTACCGAGGGGCGCTCGCTCGCGAGAGCCGTTGCGTCGGGCCGGTGGTCGGAAGCACGCATCATACGCCCGCCACTTGCAGGCCAACGGACTGCTGGGAAGCGCCTCCACGCACCGCGGCGTCGGCCCGATAGATTGACCATAGTGACCAAGTAAGGTATATGTAGATGACCTTCATGGTTTATTGCCATGGCAATTCGACAGTCAGTCAACATCGCCGACGCCAAGGCCCGACTCCCGGAGCTCGTTGAGCGCGCGGCGCGGGGGGAGGAAATCGTCATCGCACGGAACGGCGAACCCCGAGCACGGCTAGTTCCCCTGCCTCCCGGCAAGCCCAGGGTTCCCGGGGCAGGCGCCGGGCAATGGGAGATCGCCGACGACTTCAACGACCCACTGCCGCCGGACATCCTCACGGCGTTCGAGGGCCGCTCGGAGTGAAACGCCTCCTGCTCGACACCGAAGCGCTGATCTGGTGGGACGCCAACGATCCGCGCCTCGGCGGGCATGCACGCGCCAGGATTCAGGACGCCGTGGAGGTGTACGTCAGCGCCGCCTCCGCGTGGGAAGTGACCATCAAGGTGGCGATCGGGAAGTTGCGGACCACCCGGAGCCCGGCCCAGGCCGTCGAGGATGCCGGTTTTCACGAGTTGCCGGTCACGTTCGGACATGCGGCCGCGGTGGCCGCACTTCCTCCGCTTCACGCCGACCCGTTCGACAGGCTCATCCTCGCCGTGGCGCGAACGGAGCGGCTGACGATCGTGACGAGCAACCGCCTGTTCGAGGGGTACGACGTGCCTCTCGTCGATGCCCGGAGGTAGGCTGACCGCCGTCACCGGCTAGAATCAACTCGTGCCTCCCGAAATTACCATCGCCTCCCGGCGCATCGGCCTCGCCCACGTACCCCTCGTCGTCGCCGAGATCGGCATCAACCACGAGGGCAGCCTCGCTGTGGCCAGGCAGATGGTGGACGCGGCCGCGCGCGCGGGCGTCGAAGTCGTCAAGCACCAGACCCACATCGTGGACGACGAGATGAGTGGCGCGGCACGGACGGTCGTGCCCGGCAACGCCGACGTGTCGATCTACGAGATCATGCGGCGCTGCGCGCTCTCGGAAGACGACGAGCGGCGGCTGCAGGAGTACGTCACCGGGAAGGGCATGATCTTCATCAGCACGCCCTTCTCCCGCGCGGCGGCAGACCGGCTGCAGCGCATGGACGTGCCCGCCTACAAGATTGGCTCCGGCGAGTGCAACAACTACCCGCTGCTGCGACACGTGGCCTCGTTCGGCAAGCCCGTCATCCTCAGCACGGGGATGAACACGCTCGAAAGCGTCGGCAAGGCCGTCCGCATCTTCGAGGAGGCAGGCGTGCCGTACGCGCTGCTGCACACGACCAACCTCTACCCGACGCCCCCGCACCTGGTGCGGCTCGGCGCGATGGTGGAACTCGGCGCGGCGTTTCCGCGCGCGGTGATCGGCCTGTCGGATCACACCACCGACAACGTCGCCTGCATCGGCGCCATCGCTCTCGGCGCCTCCATCGTCGAACGCCACTTCACCGACACGATGGACCGCCCGGGGCCCGACATCGTGTGCTCCATGGACGAGGCGCGGTGCCGGGAGCTGATCGCGACCGCCACGACGCTCCATGCCGAGCTGGGCGGCACGAAGGCGCCGCTGCCAGAAGAGCAGGTGACGATGGACTTCGCGTTCGCGACGGTGGTGACCATCGCGCCGATTCGGGAAGGGGAGGCGCTCACCCGCGAGAACCTGTGGGTCAAGCGTCCGGGTACAGGCTCGATTCCAGCCGAGCGGTACGAGGGCCTGCTCGGCCGCCTCGCCCGGCGGGACCTGCCGGCCGACACGCATCTTCACCACGACGACTACCGGTAGCACGCGCTCCGCATGCGCGGGGCCCACAGCGGCGCCGGTATACTGC
>CAZNOC010000568.1:0-2002 GCA_964574545.1 uncultured Bifidobacteriaceae bacterium
GAAGAGCGTCTCGGTGTCGAGAAACGCGTTCCACGCGGCGATGCGGCCGCGCTGTATCTCCAGGACCGTGAGCGACCACCCATGAAAGCCCGCGCCGGGGCCGGTGGGCCGGTACTGCGCGAAGGCGCGCGAGCCGCACGCCTGGACGGGCACGAGGCGGGAGCCCTGGCACTCGGCGCCGGGGCCGAGCAGCCACGCGGCAATCGTCTCGGGTCCCTGCAGCCACAGCGTGTAGGGCGGCATCGACAGCGTGGCGTCCTCGCGCATCAGTGCGACGAGGGCCTCCACGTCGTAGCGATGGAACGCGTCGACATAACGATCGAGGAGCTCGGCGGTGTCGTCAGCGAGGGAATCGCCGGCGGGCATGGCGACGTTGCGGCTGGCAAGCGTGGCCCGCGCGCGTTGCAGCGCGCTGTTGACCGCCGCGACCGAGGTGTCGAGGCAGCCGGCCGCTTCCGCCGCCGACAAGCCGAGCACTTCGGTGAGTAGCAGCGCCGCGCGCTGGCGCGCGGGCAGATGCTGCAGTGCCGCGACGAAGGCCAGGCGGATGCTCTGGCGAAGTGCCGCCTGCTCGAACGGACTGGCGTCGGACGGGATCGCGTGCGCGTCCGGAATAGGCTCGAGCCAGTGCGTGCGAGGGCGTGCCTCGAGCGCGCTCGCTGTCGTGCCAGCCGGGCCCTCCTCGAACGGACGGGCACGCCGCGCGTGCGACGCACGCGCATCGAGGCACACGTTGGTGGCGATGCGGTAGAGCCACGTGCGCACCGACGAGCGGCCCTCGAATCGGTCGCGCGCCTGCCAGGCCCGCACCATGGTCTCCTGCACCGCATCTTCGGCGTCGAAGACCGATCCCAGCATGCGGTAGCAGTGGCCCTTGAGCGCGGTCCTGTGCGCGTCGAGCTGCGAAGCGTCGATGGACATCCGATCGTGATATCACAAAATTCAGGTCGAATCTCAGCGCATGTGCTGAGCCGGGTCAGTCACCCCCCACCCCCAGCCAGAACGCCGCGCCTCCCTTCACGCCGAGCGTGTTGGGAATGATGACCGTCTGGGGGCCGAGATCGAGGCGCACGTGCTTGGCGTTGCCGCCGCCGAGATACAGCCGGTCGAAGTAGACAAGGCGCTGGATCGTCTGAATCGCCCGCTCGAGCCGGCGGTTCCACTTCTTCCTGCCGGCCTTCTTCAGGGCCTTCTTGCCCAAACGCTGCTCGTAGGTGTGACCTTTGTGGAACGGATGGTGGCCGAGCTCGAGGTTCGGCAGCGTGCGTCCGCCGTCGAAGAGCGCCGTCCCGAACCCCGTCCCGAGCGTGATGACCATCTCGATGCCTTTGCCCTCGATCGCCGCAAGCCCCTGTATCTCGGCGTCGTTGGCCACACCGACGGGTCGATCGAGCCCCGCGGACAGGGCCGAGGCCAGGTCGAAGCCGCGGAGATCCTCCGTCCCGAGGTTCGGCGCCGTCACGATGACGCCGTCCCGCACCACGCCCGGAAAGCCAACCGTGACGCAGTCGAACGGCCTGAGCGGTTCGACCAGTGTCAACAGGTGGTCGAGCAGGACATCCGGAGGGCACGGATGGGGCGTCTCCACGCGGACACGGTCCTCCAGGACCTCTCCGTCCCGTCCAACGACGGCGGCCTTCAGGCCGCTGCCGCCCACGTCGATCGTCAGGAAACGGGAGAGCGTGGCCGTATTCACGGTGGGTTTCCGCATGGGCCCATCATGGCAGATTCCGAGTGGCGCACCGCGGCCCGCGGTCCGTCCTCAACCGGGACCCGTTTGACGCCCGAAAGCCCCGCCACCCATAATGGCGATCGGCACGACGGCATTTACACGAGGAGATCGAGATGGCCCGAGCTATGGGGATCCTGCTGGTGGTTGGCGTCGCCCTGACGGGCGGTACTCTGCTCTCCGGCCAGAGCGAAGTGCACCGGTCTGCCCTCCACGACTACCGCGTCACGACGGTCGTGGACGGGCTGATGAATCCATGGTCCATCGCGTTCC
>CAZNOC010000569.1:0-2001 GCA_964574545.1 uncultured Bifidobacteriaceae bacterium
TACTTTCCGGTGAAGAATTGACCATGTAAGTCGTTGTGAATCAAGGGTGGCCTGTGTCGCGGCGTGGACCGAATGGCGCAAGTCCGTGCTTGCGGTGGCCGGTCCGGCATGCGATCATCTGCCATCGTGTCATTGGATCACCTCGCCCATCGCTCCGACGCGGAGCTCCGCAAAGAGCTCCAGCGGCTGACACGCGTCATGGTGTTCGGCACCCTCGCCGAGCGCGGACGGGTCTGCGGGAAGCCCACCTGCCGGTGCGCGCGCGGGGAGAAGCACCCCGCGGTGCAACTCGCCCACTGGGCCGGCGACGGCAAGACCCGGAGCCAGCATGTCCCCTTCGCGATCGTGGACACGGTGCGCGAGGGCGTGAGTGCGTGGCATCGCTTTCAGGCGGTCGCCCGCGAGCTGGCCGATCGCAATCGCGCCCGCGTGTGGACGCAGGCGCGGCGTCGGGGGCAGATCCGATGACACGGCGGAGGAGGCATGGTCCGTCGGCAGCAGCGACAGCGCAGTCTGTGGGAAGTCGTGCTTCCCGACGTCGAGAAACTCTGGCCCGCCGATTTGCGGCGGATCGACACGCTCCTCGAGGACGAGGCCGTGCTTGAGCCGATCGTCACGGCCCTCGAGGCGCGGTGGGCGCAGAGCCGGCGCCGCGGGCGTCCGGGCACCCCGGCGGACACCGTGCTCCGCCTGCTGATCTTGAAGCATCTGTATCGCTGGAGCTACGACACGCTCGAGCACGAGGTGCGCGCCAATCTCGTGTATCGCGCCTTTGCCCGCATCGGTACCGACGCGGTGCCGGACGCGAAAACGATCCTCAAGATCGCCCGCGTGCTGGGCCCGGAGGTCATCGCCCAGGTGCATGCGCAGCTCGTCCGGGTCGCCGTGGCGCAGAAGGTCACGCGTGGGCGCCGCCTCCGTGTCGACACGACGGTCGTGGAGACCGATGTGCACTATCCGACCGACAGCACGCTGCTGCGTGATGCCACCCGCGTGCTGACACGGACGATGCAGCGCGTCGGCGGCGCGCTGGGTGGGGCGGCGGCGCGGGTGAGGAATCGGTTACGCAGTGTGCAGCGCCGGGTCTTCGCGATCGCCCGTGCCTCGCGCCGCGAGACAGACCGGCCCAAGCGGGTGCAGCACTATCGCCGTCTGATGGCTACGACGCGCGCGGTCCTGCGGGATGCCGACACGGCCGTCCGGCGCCTCGCGCAGCACGTCCAGACCGCGACGCCCGCCACGCAGCGCCTCTTGCAGCGCGCGCGTCGGACGCTGGACACGATGCGCCCCCTGACGCGCCGCATCCTGGCCCAGACGCGGGCGCGGGTCCTGGGCGGCGACACGCAGGTGCCCGACAAGGTGCTGAGCGTCTTCGAGCCGCACACGGCCGCGATCCGCAAGGGCAAGATCACCAAGCCCACGGAGTTTGGCAACCTGGTGACGATCCAGGAAGCCGAAGGCCAGATCATCAGCGCCTACGAGATCCACGAGGGGCGACCGGCCGATGCCACCCTTTGGATCCCCGCGCTCGATCGTCATGGCCAGATCTTCGGCCGCGCGCCGGATCTGGCGGTGGGCGACCGCGGCTTCTCCTCCGCCGCCAACGAGACGGCCGCCCACGCGCGAGGCGTCCGCCGCGTCGTCTTGCCCAAGACCGGGCACAAGACCCCCGCGCGCCAGGCGTATGAGCGGGCGCGGTGGTTTCGTCGGGGCGCCCGGTGGCGTGTCGGGTGCGAGGGGCGCATCAGTGTCCTGAAGCGACGCCATGCGCTCCGGCGCTGCGCCTACCGCGGCCGTGACGGCATGCATCGGTGGGTGGGCCTCGGGGTGATCGCCGATACGCTCCTGACCATCGCCCAGGCCACCGCCCGCAGGCAAAGCCAGGGAGCCGCCGCATGAACCCGGGGTCCGCGGACGCCTGCGCGCAGCAGGGCCGCGCTGAGGTGCTCGGCGCGCGGACTCAGGCTCCGTGAACCGATTTCTTCACCGGAAAGTAGCTAG
>CAZNOC010000570.1:0-1996 GCA_964574545.1 uncultured Bifidobacteriaceae bacterium
GACTCACGTGGGGGATCAGCCGCTTCGCGCTCGACATTCCCTGGCGCCCGATGCCGATCCTCAGTCTGTCGGGTGTGCTCGTCGCGTCGGTGCTCGTGGCCGCCGTGGGCGTGCTCGCCTCATGGGAGGTGCTCCAGCGCAAGCCGCTGGCAACGCTCCGGGCGGAGTAGGGGCCGGCGGCCCGTGCGGCCAGCCCGGGTGTTCGTGCTATGATCGGGTGTTGCCAGCCCATCGCGGGCCGGCGCTGTAGGAGCACAGTTAGATGGACGTGTCGGCTTTCAAGGATGTCCTGCTGAGGAAGCGGGGAGAGCTGGCGGCCGTGGGCGGGCTGAAGCCGCTGCAGAGCTCGATGGAGCACAACAACGGCCGTCAGGGCGACATGGCGGACCAGGCGAGCGGCAACAACGAAGTGCACATTCAGCTGCGGCTGAAGCAGACGGACGCCAAGATCCTCCAGGCCATCGACGAGGCGCTCATGCGAATCGAGAAGGGGACGTACGGCTTGTGCCGTGACTGCGGCGAGCCCATCGCCGAGGCCCGTCTGAACGCCATTCCGTGGACGCGGGTGTGCATCACCTGCAAGGAAAAGCAGAAGCTGTGACCGGCGCCGATCTGCAGCAGCTCCTCCGCGAGTTCTACCTCGAACGCGTGGCCCTGCTGCAGCGCCACGTGGCCGTGGCCACGAGCGTGCCGGGTTACGACGCCAATAACGCCTATCAGTACCTGATCGCGCGGGAGGAAACCCACCTGTCCTGGCTGCAGCACGCACTGCTGGACCTCGGGGTGCCCGTGCCGCCGGAACCAACGGCTCAGGCCGTCGCCGTCAGCGGAAAGGGCGAGGCAGCCGCCCGGTTGCTGGCCGCCGAGGACGCCCGCTTCGCGATCGCGTTCGTCGATCGCTGGAAGGACCGCGTCGCCACCGTTACCCACGCCCGCCATCGCGGCATGCTGAAGGTCATTCTGGGCGAGACGCTCGAACACAAGCGGTTCTTCGAGCAGACCGCCGAGGGGCGCACGGACCTCCTGGGACTCTCGCTCGCGATCAACGAGCACGGTGGCAAGGTGCTCGGCGAACGCTGGATCGAATAGCCCGCATGGCGCGGCCGTCACCGGCCCGTCCCGTACCCTCCACACGCGTCGCTGTCGCGCTGGGCAGCAACCTCGGCGACCGTTCCGCACATCTGGACCTGGCCGTCTCCCGCCTCCAGGACCTGCTGTCCGACGTCCGGGTGTCGCAGTGGCACGAGACCGACGCAGTGGGCGTCGAGGACCAGCCCCGCTTCCTCAACGGCGCGCTCGTCGGGGAGACCGCGCTCAGTGCGACAGACCTGCTCGAGGGCCTGCTCGCCATCGAGCGTGAGGGTGGCCGGGTGCGGCCCTATCCTGGCGCCGCCAGGACGCTGGATCTCGACCTCATCCTCTACGGCAACCGGGTGCTGACTGGCCCCGGCCTCGCCGTCCCCCACCCCCGATTTCGAGAACGGCTGTTCGTCCTCGTCCCACTTGCGGAGATCGCCTCCGACTGGACGGACCCCGTGACGGGGAGGACGGTGGGAGAGCTGCTCCAGCAGCTCACAGTTCAACAGGCGGAGTCCAGAGTCCGGCGGTGAAGGGTTGAAGCACCCACGTGCGAACTGCGCGCTCTCGTCCGCTATGCCGCCGACTCCGGCGCTGGATCGTGCCGGCTCCCCCGGAAGAGGCCGCGCCATCCCTCTTCGAGCAGCGTGTAAAGCGACGGGACGAAGAGCAGCGTAATCAGCATCGCCGACATCAGGCCGCCGATGACCACCCGCGCGAGGGGCGCCTGCAGCTCCGAGCCTTCGCCGAGCCCGAGGGCCATCGGCAGCAGGCCGAGCATCGTCGTGGCGCTCGTCATCATGATGGGGCGCAGACGGTTCCGGCCGGCCGTCTCGACGGCCAGGCGCAGGAGCATCCCGTCACGCCGTCGAAGAAGGTTGGTGTAGTCCACGAGCAGGATGGCGTTGTTCACCACGAT
>CAZNOC010000571.1:0-1987 GCA_964574545.1 uncultured Bifidobacteriaceae bacterium
TGGTGATCGGGTGCCTGGCTTGGGGTGATCGCTCGATCGAATGCGGTCGAGGCGGAAGTATTTGGGCAAGAGTCTGCCGTTCCGTCTGAGCAGGGGTCTGCTCGACGGCACCGAAGGTTCGATGCGTCATGGTGATGTCCTAAGGTACTACGAGAATGACGTTGAGGGGGGATGCAGGCGCTGACCCTTTCATCGGGCTTCTCCCTGCATGTTTTGATTTGAATAGAGACCGTCTTGCAGGTGCGCTCGCGCGTCACCTCACGGCGGCGCCGACCTAGGACTGACGCCGCGCCACCAATGGCTCACGCGGGCACGCCAGATATCGAGCGAGTAGAGATTGACGAGCAGCATGACCGAGACTGCCGCCAGGACGAGTGGCTTCTCCGCTGCGCCGATCATCGCGCCGACAATCAAATGGGCGGCACCGACCGCAGCGTAGGACAGTCCGATGCCGCTGCGCAGCCACACCGGCAGACCGTCGTCGGGAGCAAGAACCGTCGACCTCTGAAGTTGACCCGGTTTCGTGGAGCCCGCAACATTTGGGTTCCAGGAGGCCATGATGGGCAGGAAGAAGCCACCTTACGCGCCGGAGTTCCGGCAACGGATGATCGAGTTGGTGCGGGCCGGGCGCACGCCTGAAGATCTTGCAAAGGAGTTCGAGCCGTCGGCGCAGTCGATCCGCAACTGGGTCGCGCAAGCCGATCGTGACGCGGGCAAGCGGAGCGATGGTCTGACGTCGGGCGAGCGCGAGGAGCTCGTCCGGCTGCGGCGCGAGAACAAGCAACTGCAGCTGGAGCGCGACATTCTCTCTCGCGCGACCGCCTGGTTCGCTCGGGAGGCCAACACGATCCCACCGAAGGGTTCGCGTTCGTGAGCGAGAACCGGGCTCGGTTTCCGATCGCCGTGATGTGCCGCGTGCTCGGCGTCTCCGAGAGTGGCTTTCACGCCTGGGCGCAGCGTCCGCCGTCCTCCAGGGCGCGCGCCGATGCAGCCCTCATGGAGCGCATCGGCGCGTTCCACGCTGCTTCGCATGCCACCTACGGGAGCCCTCGCATCCGCGCCGATCTCGTCGATGCGGGCGTTCGGGTCGGGCAGAAGCGCGTGGCGCGCCTGATGCGGGCTGCCGGTCTCGTCGGCGTCAGCCGTCGCCGCTTCGTCGTGACGACGACACGCGACGGGGCGCGTCAGGCGCCGGATCTGGTCGATCGCACGTTCACAGCCGATGCGCCGAACATGCTGTGGGTGGCCGATATCACGTACATTCCGACGTGGAGCGGCTTTCTGTATCTGGCGGTCGTGCTCGACGTGTTCAGCCGCCGCATCGTCGGCTGGTCGATGTCGACGACGCTCCACACGGACGTCGTGCTGGCGGCATTGAACATGGCGGTGGCACAGCGCAAGCCGAAGGCCGTGATCCATCATTCGGATCAGGGCTCGCAGTACACGTCGCTCGCGTTCGGCAACCGCTGCCGCGAAGCGGGCGTGCGCCCGTCGATGGGCTCGGTCGGCGACGCCTACGACAACGCCATGGCGGAAAGCTTCTTCGCCACGCTCGAATGCGAGCTGCTGGCGCGACGCCGTTTCGAGACGCAGGCGGAGGCGCGCATGGCGGCGTTCGCGTTCATCGAAGGCTTCTACAATCCGCGGCGCCGGCATTCCGCGTTGGGCATGCTGTCGCCGATGGCGTTCGAGCGGGCACATGCAGACGGGGCGTCGAGAGGCGGATGCGCGGCGTCTCCCGGCGCGCTCGATCCTGCCGCCGTGCTCGCGGCCGTCAAGGACAAGCCCCTTCGGGGCGCGCAAGGGCGCGTCCTTGACCGCCGCTCCGCGCGTCGGCTTGCTTCACGCGTGGGCCGGGACGGAAGGATGGGCTCCGCAGGGGCCGAACAAAAGGATGGCCCCTCGAAGAAGAAGGAGGTGGACGCCGCATCGATCGGCAGCGCATGATCCCCACATCACAGCGCTCCACGAAACCGGGGCAAGTCCA
>CAZNOC010000572.1:0-1984 GCA_964574545.1 uncultured Bifidobacteriaceae bacterium
GGTCGCTGGGGTCGGCCTGGGGTCGTCGCCAAGGAAAGCATAGCCTCGGTGGACGGGTCAAATCCCGCAATTTAGGGACGGGGCAAAACCAGCATTTTCTGCCGGTGACCGAGACCCCTGAGTTCTACTTCGCCGGCTCCTCGGTGCGCAAGTCGGTGTGGACTTTGGTACGCCAGCTGCGCGGCCCGCACTTCAGGACATGGGCGTGATGGAGTAACCGGTCCAGGAGCGCCGTGACGGCCGCGGTGTCACCCAGCAGCTTCCCCCAGTCGTCGACGGGCCGGTTCGAGGTGAGCAGCGTCGACGCCCGCTCGTAACGGCGCATGACGATTTCCAGCAAGTCCTCGGCGGCGGTGTGTGGGAGCTTCCGCATGCCCAGGTCGTCGATGATGAGCAGCGGGACAGTGGTGAGCTCGGCGAAGAAGTCCTTGCGGGTGCCGTCCAGGGTCGCGTCGGCGAGGTCTTCCAGCAGCAGGTGGGCTTCGCGATAGAGCACGCGGTGGCCCTGCAGGATGGCGGCGCGGCCGAGGGCTTGAGCGAGATGACTCTTGCCGGTGCCGGGTGGCCCGAGTAACAGCACGTCCTCTCGCTGCTGGATGAAGCGCCCGGTCGCCAGGTCGTGGATGAGCGCCCGGTTCATCTTCTTGTTGAAGTCGAGATCAAAGGTGTCGAGCGCGCGGTCCGCGTCCCGAAAGCGGGCGTGCTGGATGCGGCGGGTGATGAGCCGGTCCTCGCGCCGGACGAGTTCGTCCGCGACGAGGGCGGACACCAAGTCGATGGGCGTCTGCTTCTCAGACTGGGCTTGCCGGAGCCGCGCTTCCAGGGTGGCCGCCATACCGGAGAGCCGCAGTTTACGGAGCGCAGCATCGAGTTCGACGAGATTCATGTGGGGTCTCCTGTCTGCTGGTCAATGAGGTCGCGGTAGAGCGTGAGTTGGCGGATGAGCGGATCGACTTGTCGGAGCGTGAGCGGCACCGGCGGCCGACGTTCGAGATAGCGCCGGAGAAAGTGATAGGTCGGGACCTGGAGCTCGAGCGCCGCCTTGGCCGCGTCGTCCGCGACGGCCGGGCCGTAGCGCTTCGCGAGCGAGAGGACGCCGAGGATGCGCCGCACCCCGGCGGCCCCCTCGTGGTCGTGGATGTAGGTGCAGACCGCGTGGAGGTGTGCCCCCGCATGGCGTGCCCGCGCGAGCAGCGCGACCGTGGAGGCCGGCGTACGCGCCGGACGATCAGCGTCGGCGATCCGGTGATACCCGCGCGGGGCCCGGACATGCTCCCGCAGGAGCTGGCCGGTCTTCGCATCGAGCAGCCGGACGTGAAGGTCGGTCCACTGCACTTGGACGCGGTGCCCGATCCAGCCGGGCGGCGTCGAGTAGTACGCGGCCTCGACTTCGACGCAGCCATCGAGGTGCACGGTGCGGACGCCAAAGCGGTAGTACCGGAAAGGCTCGACCGGGAGCGACTGCAACGTGGGTCGCTCCTCGGCAAACATCGCCGCGACCTGCCGCTTGGTCGTGCCGTGGATGCGGGTATCGGCCCAGTGCGCCTCCCAGCGATCGAGATACGCCTGGGCCTGCTCGAGGGTCTCGAAGCGCTGGCCGTGGAGCGGCGTCTTCTGCGTGTGGCCGATCCCGGATTCGACTTTGCCCTTGCGATCGGGATCGCCAACCCGACACGGGAGGCCGACGACGCCGTAGTGCGCGAGCATGTCGCGGTAGAGCGGATTGAGCGTCGGCTCGTAGATGTCTGGGGTGAGCACGCCCTCTTTGAGGTTATCGAGCACGACCGTGCGGGGCGCGCCGCCGAGGCGACGAAACGCGCGCTCATGGAGCTCGGCCCAGGTCTGCGCGCTCGACTGCCACACCAGGAGCCGCACGGCTTTGCGGGAGTGCGCGAGCGTGAAGACAAACAGCCGCGTCCGCCGATACTTGCCGGTCTGCGGATGGCGGACCATCGGGCCGTCGCCGTAGTCGACTTGGCCTTCC
>CAZNOC010000573.1:0-1983 GCA_964574545.1 uncultured Bifidobacteriaceae bacterium
ACGACCCAGTCGCGCCAGATCCTCTGGTCGAATGCGCTGCCGCTCCAGTCGCTTGGCGCCGCCAGCCAGCACGCGGCGGCGTGGCCCACGCTGAGCTACACCCTTTCGCGCGTGCACCAGTTCGGCGAGGGACTCCCGCAGGGTGGGCTCTTCGATTCGCTGTCGCAGATCCCCGACCAGGTGAGCGTGAACCACGTGGCGGGCGTGGTGTGGCAGGGCGCCGTCTGGCGCGGGGGGTACAGCTGGAACCGTTCGCTCCAGGACAACCGGCAACCGGGTCGCGAGAACGCCGACCTGCTGAACGTCATGCACACCTTCCACGCGGGTGCCATGGCGTCGTCGCGGTTCGACGCCGGGATCGAGTTCGCCTTCGAAGGCGCCGACAATCTGGAGGCCGCGAGGACCGACCTGACACGGCGGGTGTCAATCATGGGGACGTGGCGGCCGGCGTCGCGCACGAGCCTTGCGGCGGTGCTGACGCGCAATCACTTCGAGGATGCTCCGGCCACGTCGGAGCGCCGGACGACCGACGTCAACGTGACCTTCACGCAGGGCGTCGCGCTGCTGCGGCACCAGCCGAATCGCCTGCACGGACAGTTCTTCGTGCGCTACGTGCGGCAGACCGTCTACGGGCAGGTGTTCGGCCTGCCTGACATCAGCGACACGCAGTTCTGGTCGCTCAATACCGGGCTGAGCTTCCGGGTCTTCTAGGGATGTTGACGATGTGTGTTCCTTTCCGATTCCGGTGCGCGCCGCACCTGGCCCTCGGGCTCGTCGCGGCCCTGGCGGGCGTCACCCTGGCGGACCGCGCCGAGGCGCAGATCCGCGTGCACCCCACGGGCGTGAACGTGAACGCCCAGGGGGCCACCACGGTCTTTCTCACCTTCGGGGGCCTGAACGGGTACCGCCCGGTCGAGGCGCTCTGGTGCAGCCGCCTGGTCCCCGCTGCGCCCGACGTGGGCCTGCGGTGCGACCCGTCAACGATTCTCGGCAGCCTGCCGGTGCGCTACGACCAGTCGTCGAGCCGCACGGGGGCGCTCACCGACATCATGTCCATCCCACCCTCGGTGGCACGCCGCGCCTATCAGTCGGCGGAAGCGGGCGGCGATGCCGGGTTCTTCTACGTGCGCCGGTTCGCGCATGCGTCAGGCGGCCCCGATCAGTTCGTGGCGGTGACCTGCCGCATGGCGGGGGGTGGCGCCCGCGTGCCGTTCGCGCTGCTCGACGTGGAGATCGGCTTCGACGTGGATGCCCCGGTGCTGTTCGTCCGCAACGGGGATCTTCCCCCGGCGCTGCACGCGCGCATTGCCTACAACGGAACCGGACGGCTGCGCGGCCGGTGGGAAGTGGTCATGCCCGGAGAAGAACTGCCGGCCTCGCGCGACCTGCTGACGGAAGGCACCTTGCCTCGCGAAGAGCGGGGGACACAGCGGCGCTACACGGAACTCGGCCGCTTCAACGTGTTCCTGCCTCCCTCGAGCCGCGCGTTCACGCTGCCGGGGCCGGATCCGCGGCGGCTGCCGACGAGCGCTGATGGCTTCTACTACCTGCTGCTCCGAGTCGAGGCCAGCGACGACAAGGAAGGCGACTCGAATCTCGCGAGCGCGGGCGCCGGCACCGGCGTGGTCAACGCGGGAGCCGTCGCCGGGTTCCCCCTGCCCGTGCTCCGCTACGTCGTCGGTGGCGAGCGGTCAACGCCGCTCGAAGGCGGCGCGCCTGACGACCTGCGCCTGCTCGCGCCGGCTGACGGTACCGCGGCGCCGGCCGGCGGGATCGACCTTTCCTGGATCGACTTGCCGCAGGGGGACGTGTATCGCGTGGAGATCGAGGAGGCGGCCGGGCGCCGCGTACTCTCGGCCCTCATCCCTCGAGGCACGGGTACCTATCGCCTGCCTCCGTTTCTCAAGGAGCGCGCGCCGGGCGGCGAACTGCGATGGCGCGTGATGGCCATCGACGTCGCCGGCCGCGAGATCCGCGGCAGCG
>CAZNOC010000574.1:0-1955 GCA_964574545.1 uncultured Bifidobacteriaceae bacterium
CAGTGCGGTGAGGCTCCGGATGGTCTGAACGCCGCCGACCAGCAAGGTGACCGCCAGTGCAATCTGCGCGGTCAGCAAGCCAGCGTGACCCAGTCGGCGGGTCGCGCCGCCGTGGCTCAGGTCCGACCACGTCGTCGCCATCCGACTTCCGAGAGTTGTGAGCCGAAGCGCGGGCCATAAGCCCGCGATAGCGCTGCTGACCACGACGAGCCCCACGACGATCACGAACATGGAGGGGTTCACGCCAACCTCGTCCAGGCGAGGGATGCTCACGGCCGGCCCGAGGTCACGGCGAGGTAGGGCCGTCCCCCACGTTGTCAGCCATCTCAGGCCGATCGTGGCAACCGCGATGCCCACAAGGCCACCGAGCGCGGCCAGGAGCACACTCTCGATCAGCAGCCCGCACACGACCCGTCCTCGTGAGGCACCAAGGGCGATCCGGGTGGCGATCTCACGCGTGCGCGCGACGCCCCGCGCGACGAGCAGGGTGGCGATATTGACGCAGGCCAGCAGGAGCACGAGGCTCGCCGCTGCGGTCAGGAGGCCGAGCACAGGACGAACGGGTGCAGTCAGGTCGTCCTTCCAGCCAACCAGCCCGAACGGCACGGGCTCACCGGCCGCGTGGTACTCCTCCGGAGTCGGGAACCCCCTCATGTCCTGGAGTACCGCCGTCACCTCCGCGGACGCTGCATGCAGTGGCACTCCCTCGCGGACCGCGCCATGCACGAAATAGCGCTGCGCGCGCCCGCGCACCGCGACAGGCTGGAACGGCACCCACACATCGGTGAGATGATCTGGGAAGGCGAAGGACGCTGGCATCACGCCCACGACTTCGGCTGGCGCCCCGTCGACCATGACTTGGCTTCCGATGACGTTCGTGGCGCCCCCGAAGATGCGGCGCCACGCTCCGTCGCTGAGCACGAGGGGCAAGGAACCGGTGCCGCGCTCCTCACTGCGCGTGAACGGGCGCCCCAGAACGGGCGAGACGCCCAGCATGGGGAAGAACGACGCCGACATGCGCGTGATGGTGAGCGGGATCGCCTCGCCCTGGCTGTTGAGCGTCGCGGTGGCGCCGACATAGACGCCCACGTCCGTCAACAGCGTGAGCCGACGCTCCAGCTCCCCCAACTCGTCCGGCTCGATTGTGGTGGGCGTCCGTCTAGCGGGGCCGCCCGGCGACGGTTCGTCGACCAACCTGACGAGGCGATCCGAATTTGGATACGGCAGTGGATGCCACAGGATCGTATCCACCACGGTAAGGACAGCCGTTGTAACCCCGACACCCAGCCCGATGGTGAGCACCGCCGCGATGGCGAAGCCCGGCGCGCGCTGTAGGGCCCGACAGGCATACCTCACGTCGCGGGACCAGTCCATGCGCGGACGGTAACCGCTGAGAGGCGGCGGGCGCAAGGGGAACGTTAGGTCGATTTGGGACGTCCGCCAGGTCCTCGGGCACGATGAAGGCCTGCCCCACCTTGATGGTGCCTTCCTCGGAGATGGGCGGATTCGGGACGAGGAACGACACTTCCTTCTTGATCATGCCGACGCTGCCCAGGGCCACTTCCACTAGCCGTGCGACCGGTTCTACGCTCAAGCGGCTTTCGCGCCGGCTCGACTCGCTTGACTTGACTGCTGGGACATGATTAGCTACTGAGCTAATTATGCAATCTGTCTTTCGCGCGCTGTCCGACGAGACGAGGCGGGCGATCCTCAAGGCGTTGTCGGACGGTCCCAAGACATCAGGTGAACTGGCCGACCTCTTCAGTTCGAGCTGGCCGACGATTTCCCGTCATCTTGCCGTCCTCAAACAGGCGGGACTCGTCGTCAGCGAGCGACGCGGCCAGGAGATCGTCTACGAGCTGAATACGACGGTGTTTCAGGAGTTCGTCCAGCACGTGCTCGACATGACCGCCTCCACGCCGCGCCCGCAGGTGGCCAACCGCACCGTCAAGCGG
>CAZNOC010000575.1:0-1952 GCA_964574545.1 uncultured Bifidobacteriaceae bacterium
GTGTCCGGGTCCACCTCCACCTCGGCCACGTTGCAGCCCCACCCGTAGCTGCCATAGGCGTCGCCTCGATACGTTTGATCGTCCCAGGCCGCACCGGGCGGGGGGTCGTACTCGGCGGTCACCACAAGCGCGCCGTGCTTCTCGAGGTACGCCTCGGGCGTGAGCCGGCCGAGCTTCGCACGGAGGTCCGCCGCGGCACGCTGCAGCAGGCGGCCCACCACCATGCAGGTGCGGGACGCGACCGTCGGCCCGCTGTCGGGCACGAGCGACGTATCGACCGGGCTCGTCTCGACGTCCTCGTAGGGAATGCCCAGCGTGTCGGCCACAATCTGCGCGTGCATCGTGCGCGTGCCCTGGCCGATCTCGGTGCTGCCCACGAGGACACGCACGCCGCGCGGCGTCAGCTCCAGCGACGCCTTCGACGCCAGCGCCACCTCGCCGCTGCCGGTGAAACCGGATCCATGAAAGAAGAGCGACAGCCCGATCCCCTTCCCGGTCCCCCGCCACCGCTCCCGCTTCTCGCGGTACTTCGACCGCGACACCGCCTCGCGCAGCACCTCGAGCGCGCTCGCGTCCTCGCCGAGCACCTGGCCGGTCGCCGTCGTGTCGCCTGGCCGGAGGGCGTTCCGCTCGCGCACGTCCACGGGGTCGAGGCCGAGCGTCGCGGCAATGCGGTCCATGTGGACCTCGACGGCAAACTGGCTCTGCGGCGCGCCAAAGCCTCGGAACGCGCCGTTCGGCGGCGTGTGGGTCATCATCGCCTGCCCGCGGATGCGGATGTGGTCGCAGCGGTACGGTCCGCTCGCATGGATCGCCGCGCGCGACAGCACCACGGGGCTGAGCGTGCAGTAGGCGCCGCCGTCCAGCACAAGGTCGATGTCCATCGCGGTGAGCCGGCCGTCACGCGTCACGCCGGTGCGATGCCTCACCACCGACGGATGCCGCTTCGTCGTGGCCCACATGTCCTCGGCCCGGTCGTAGACCATCTTGACGGGCCGGCCGGCCTTGCGCGCGACGAGCGCCGCATGGCACGCGAGCATGGAGGGGTACTCCTCCTTCCCGCCGAACCCGCCGCCGGTTTCCGTCTGCACGACACGCACCTGCGCGTCCGAGAGGCCGAGTGCCACCTTCACCGCCCGGTGCACGTAATACGGACACTGCAGCGACCCATAGACGGTGACGCCGTCCGCCTCGGGCACGGCGATGACCCCGTTCGTCTCGATGTAGAGCTGCTCCTGATGGCCCGTGCGGTACTCGCCCTCGACGACGGTGTAGGCCTCGGCGAAGCCCTTGTCCAGCCGGCCCTTCTCGATCGCGAGGCTCTTGAAGCAGTCGGGCGACCAGCGCGGCTCGAGGACCGGCGTCGCCTCGGTGTAGTCGATCTCGACGCGGACGCCCGCGAGCGCGTCGCGGCTCTCATGCGCCACGAGCATGATGGGCTCGGCTACGTGCCGCACCTCGCGTTCGGCCAGACACGGCTGGTCGTCGACGATCGCGGCCACGACATTACGGCCCGGCACGTCGTGCCGGTCGACGATCGTGAAGCCGGCCGTGTCGAAGGCCATCCGGATGCGGTCGATGCGTCCCCGCGCGATCGTGGACCGGATCGTCATCGCGTGCAGCATGCCGGGGAACGACAGGTCGTCCACGTACTTCGCGCGCCCGGTGACCTTGTCGTCACCGTCCTTGCGGCGGGGACTCCTTCCGACGCTGCGGGGCATGGGGGATGGTACGACAGTACTGGGGATCGGGGATCAGGGACCGGGGACCGGGGACCGGGGACCAGGGACCAGGGACCGGGGATCGGGGATCAGGGACCGGGGACCGGGGACCGGGGACCAGTGGACGGTGGACGGTGGACGGTGGACGGTGGACGGTGAATCGCGAACAGCGAATCGCGAATCGCGAATCGCGGAGCGAGCTAGCCGCCGGCGATCGTCGGGATGATCTCG
>CAZNOC010000576.1:0-1948 GCA_964574545.1 uncultured Bifidobacteriaceae bacterium
CGGATGCGGTACACGAGCTTCGACCGCTCGTCGGCGGTCTGAACGTTCCGGGGTGTGAACTCGGCCTTCGGAGAGATCCACTCAACGGTCCCCTCGATACCCGGCCCGCCGGCATCGGTGAAGAGCGTCGTGGTCTGGCCGATCCGGATCCGCGGTACGGCAGGTTCCGGCACGAACAGGTCGGCCCACGCCCGGTCCAGATCGGTTACCACGATGAGCGGCTGCCGCGGGGCGGCGACCTCGCCGGGCTCGGCCAGGCGGGCAGTCACGATGCCCTCGGTTGGCGAGTGGAGCGTGGCATCGGCCACGAGCTTCTCGAGGGTGGCGATCTGTGCGCTCGCCGCGGCCACCCGCGCGCGGGCGGCCTCGACCTCCTCGCGGCGCACGCCGGCGTCGAGGCGCGCGAGGGACTGCTCGGCGGCGCGGATCCGCGCGTCCGCCGCCGCCACGCGCTCCCGCGCCACCTCCTGTCTCGTCGCCGCATCGTCACGCTGCTTGCGGGTACCGGACCGGTTGGCCAGTAGCGACTCGTGCCGCCGAAGGTCCTCCTCTGCAGCCGAAAGCTCCGCGCGTGCGCCGGCCGCGTCGGCTCGTGCCGTGTCGATCTGGGCGGCCGCCTGCGAGAGATCCTCGGCGCGCGCCGGGGCCTGCACCAGCCGGAGTTGCGCCTCGGCGAGCGCGACGTCGGCGCGGGCGCGTTCGAGCGCGAGTGTGGCGTCGCGCGCATCGAGCCGGGCGATGAGCGCGCCCACCTCGACGCGGTCGCCCTCGTGCAGGGGAAGCTCGAGGATGCGGCCGCCTGCGTCCGCGGCGAGGCGCACCTCGGTGGCCTCGACGTGACCGGAGACCCGGAGGAGGTTGTCTGGTGGCGGCGCATCGCAGGAAGCTGCGATGACAACGGCAGCAAAGGCGATCGGCATTCGTCTCGTCATGGCACTCACTTCGGATCGAGCATGCGCAGGGCGAGTTCCTGCATGTGGCGGACGAGGTCGGCGCGCGGGACCTCCGCGAACATCGGCAGATGGCCCCGGCCCGGCTGCGCGGCGGCGCGTTCGCGGGCGGCGTTGAACATCAGGGGACCGAGCGTGGACATGTAGGCGAGCACTGGATTGACGGGGCGAAAGATCCCCGCCGCCTGGCCTTCGGCGAGCAGCCCGCCGAAGGTGACGAACACGTGGCGCATCAGGCCGAGCGTCTCGAGGTCGAGGCGGGGCGCGCCTTCGGCGATCTCCCTCATCATGAGCGTGGGGAACCATGGGCGCTGTCCGGCCAGATCGACCAGGCCGGCGATGAAGGCCCTCACCTTCTCGTCGGCGGGGTCGTTCGTGTCGGCGATGGCCTGGATGCGTGCGCCGGCGGCGCGCAGCATGTCGCGTACCACTTCGCGGTAGAGCGCGAGCTTGTCGTCGAAGTGGTAGTAGATCATCGCCTTGTTGACGTGCGCGCGGGCGGCGATGGCGTCCACGGCGACGCCGTCGAAGCCATGGGCCGAGAAGAGGCCGGCGGCGGCGTGGAAGACGGCCTCGCGGGTGGCAAGGTCGGGCGCAGGCGCGGGGGCCGCACGGGCACGAGGGCGGCGCGTGGCTGGCCGGGGGCCGGGACGCCGGGCGGCGGCGATGCGGGGGCGAGGCGGAGCGGACGATTTGGTCACGGGGAATTAACCAAGCAGTTAGTTCAACTAACTGGATAGTTAATCAAGGACTGCGGGCTTGTCAAGAGCCCACCTGGGTTTCAGAGAGGGGGTCGTCCCGGACTCATCCTGCCTTGGGCGCAGGGGGTCGCTGGCCTGGCCGCCGTAGCCTTGGCGAAGGCGGGTTCGAATCCAGTTGCCCCGACCACTTTCCGAAATTCCAGCAACGGCCTCGGTTGGGTCTCGACCTGCGATTGCGCGCCGGCGCGGTTAGACGACGGAGAGCGGTTCAAGAAGTGTGCGAGGGCCTTCGCGGCG
>CAZNOC010000577.1:0-825 GCA_964574545.1 uncultured Bifidobacteriaceae bacterium
GACGGCGAGCATGTTGCGCGTGTGGACCAGGGCGTCCTGATCGGCCTCCGGCAGGTCGTGCACCAGGCGAAGCAGTTCGTCGGGGGTGTCCACATCGTACCAGGTGGGCAACACGGCGATCGCCGCGTCGATCTCGTCCACTCGCGCAATCGTATCCGCGAAGACCCGGTCGTGGCTGTACTGCATCCCGTCGAAAAGCACGGGATAAAACGCGTTCATCCCGAGCAGATAGTATCCCCCGTCCTCGCTGGGCCCGATCGCAACTGTATCCGGTTCATCGAGGTGGCGGAAGGCTTCCTCGACGAACGCGATCGGGAGCGTCGGATGGTCGGTGCCGATGACGACGGCGCGGCCGTAACCGGCCACGAAGGTCTCCAGGAAGGCGTGCGCCATCCGTGCGCCGAGGTCGGGCCCGACCTGCCGGTGGAGCGATACCCCTTCCGGGACGACACCCGCCGGCATCATGGCATCAGACGGGCTCAGGTACAGCCGTACGTCGGCCGCCAGACGCGTGTAGGCCCCCAACGCGTCCCGAAGAAAGGCCTCGTAGAGCTCGGCGGCCTGTTGCGGCGTCAGCAGCGCCGTCAGGCGCGTCTTGACCCTGCCGGGCTCCGGCACCCTCGCAAACACGATAAGGGCGGCTTGCCCGGACGTCGTCGGTCGGCTCATCGGGCTCACCGGCCGCCTCGCATGCGCCGCACCACCCTCGCGAGCGCGTCCACGGCGGCGTCGATTTCCTCCGGTGTGGTGGAATGGCCTGGGGAGAAACGGACCGAAGCGGCGGCCGTCTCGCGGGGCACACCCATCGCGATCAGTACATGGCTC
>CAZNOC010000577.1:835-1942 GCA_964574545.1 uncultured Bifidobacteriaceae bacterium
ACTTCATGAGCGCCGGCTACAACGTCTTCCAGGGGACGTGGCTCGGCTCGAGCGAGCCCGACGTGCAGGCCGACCCCGATGAAACGTAGACGCCTTCCATATCCAGGCTGAGCAGCAACATCTCCCCGTCCATCGCTTTTCCGTCGCAGGGGGGGAAGGCGATATTGAGGATGTGTGGTAAAGAGGCCTCCAGCGGGGTGTTCACGATAAAAAGTCCGCCCAGCGCGTCTTCCAGGCCGGCCAGCAACCGGCCACGCAGCGCCACAAGCCGTTCCTGGCGCTCGGTGTGGCCCCGGTACGCCCTTTCCATGGCCGCCGCCATGCCGACGATACCGGCCACGTTCTCCGTGCCCCCTCGGCGCCGGCGCTCTTGCGAGCCTCCTTCGACAAGCCCGTCGAGTTCGATCCCGCCGCGCACGTACAACGCCCCGATCCCCTTCGGACCGTACAGCTTGTGCCCCGTACATGCCAGCATATCCACATGCTCCACCAACACGGGTAGTTTACCGATCGCCTGCGTCGCATCCGTTAAAAATAACACCCCCCGGCGCCGCACCGCCTCTCCGATGGCCGTTATCGGTTGAAGCACGCCGGTTTCATTGTTCGCCCACATCACGGAGACAAGGACCGTTTCTTCCGTGATCGCTGCCTCGATCTCTTCCACCCGCAGTAGGCCGTCGGCACCAACCGGCAACCGCGTAATTATCCAGCCCTGCCGTTCGAGCGCCCTGCAGGCTTCGAGCACCGCCGAATGCTCGGTTTGAACGGTAATCATGTGTCGGCCCTTTTCCCGATAGGCCGCGGCGACGCCCTTGATGGCCAGATTGATCGATTCCGTAGCGCCCCCGGTGAACACGATGTCAGTGGGATCGGCGCCCAGAACCGCCGCGAGTTCCTCCCGGGCCTGCTTCACACCCTCGGCGGCCGCCCACCCGAACGCGTGCCCCTTGCTCGAAGCATTGCCGTAATGCCGGCTAAAAAAGGGCAGCATCCGCTCCAATACGCGAGGGTCGACCGGGGTCGTGGCGTTGTAGTCGAGGTAGATGGGAGAGGTCATGCGGCTGGCGGGTCTGGCGGTTTCTGACGTATCATTGGGATGATCATAAT
>CAZNOC010000578.1:0-1940 GCA_964574545.1 uncultured Bifidobacteriaceae bacterium
CCGGCACCGGTGCGCCCGTCATGCGCTGGAGGATCTCCTTCGCCGATCCGTACGGCAACGGCACAACAGGGATCGTATGAAACGCCACGTCGGCCGGGTCGAGCCGCGTGACGGCCCTCCCGCTGTCCTCGGTGAAGGCCGGCTCGAATGGCGTGAGCGGATCGCCGGTGTAGTCGAGCGTCAGGTACGACCCGCGCTGCACGGTGCTGTCGTTGGCGAAGCGTCCCTCCGGGTAGACGGGCCCGGACATGTAGCCGCCGTCCATCGGGTCGGTGTAGACGATGAGCCCGATTGCGCCGGCCTCCTCGGCGTACTTCGCCTTGTAGCCCCGGAAGTTGCCGCCGAACCGCGCGACGACGACCTTGCCCTTCACCTCCACGCCTGCCCTGGCGAGCGTCTCGAAGTCTTCCTTGCGTCCGTAATTCACGTAGACGACCGGCCCCGTGACGTCGCCCTCGCCCGAGAACGCGCCCCAGCCGGTGCCGAGCGCCGGATCCGCCGAGAAGCGGTCCTCCGCGAGGACGTTCTCCTGGTTGTTGAGCGGCATCCTGAGCGGGGTGACCAGCGCGGCCTCCGACCGCACATGGTGCGGCAGGTACACGTCGTACTCATGGCGTTCCACCGCGAGGCCCGCGGCGCGCATGGCCTGCTCGAGGTACTCGATGACGCGGAAGCTCGCAGGGGAGCCGGCCACGTGCGGCTCGCGCGTGAGCCGCTCGAGGTGCGCGCGGAACTGCTCCGGCCGGGGCCCCTCCAGCAGCCGCGCCTCGCACGGCGCCAGCGGCTGGAGGGTGTCGGCGGACAGATCGACCGAGGCGCCTCTCCAGGGCACGGCCACGGCGGTGCTGACGGAACCGGTCAGGAGGACGACAAGGAGGGTCTGCTTCATGGCCCGGTAGTTGTACCACGGAGGATGGCGGCTCGTCAGGCCCGAGGGGCGTCGCCTCACGGGTGCGTCGGATTGCCGCACCCCGGCACCGTCACGTCTCCCGATAGACTGCATCCAACGGCACAGGAGAGAACCGTGAAGAAGCTCGTCATCGCCGCGGCCATCGCGGCGCTTGTCGCGGTGATGCTTGCGCTTCGCGCGCCGGCGCCGCCGCCCGATCCCGGTACCGAGGCGCAGGCGATCGCCGGCGCCATCATGAGCCCGTTCTGCCCGGGCCTGGTGCTGACCGCCTGCCCGTCGGAGGATGCCCGAACGCTGCGCGCCGAGATCCGCGAGCGGCTGGAGGCCGGCGAACCACGCGCGGCAATTGAGACCGACCTGGTCGCGCGCTTTGGTCAGGGCGTGCTCGCCGATCCCTCGTCGCTCCCGGGCGGACGCATCGCCGTGCTCGTGCCGGCTGTCCTCGGGTTGGCGGGACTCGTGGCAATCGCCGCCTTCCTGCGGCGCTCCACGCGACGTGGCGCCGCCACGGAGTCACCGCACGAGCCGCCGCCCGACGACGTGCTCGCAGACCGCCTGGAAGACGAACTCGCGCGGCTCGGGTGAGGCTAGCGCGAGACGGGATACTTCGACAGCTTGCGCTGCAACGAACGGCGATGCAGGCCGAGCACCCGCGCGGCCTGCGAGATGTTGCCCTCGCACTCGGTGAGCACGCGCTGGATGTGCTCCCACTCCACGCGCGCGAGGGAGGGCACGACGTACTCCGGCGCGGCCGCAGCCGTGCCGGGTGTGCCGCCTTCGAGCGCCGTCGCGATCTGGTCCGCGTCCACGGGCTTCGTCAGGTAGTTCGACGCGCCAAGCTTCAGGCTCTGCACCGCCGTGGCGATCGCGCCGTAGCCCGTCAGCACGACAATGCGCGTGGTGGCGTCGATGGCGTGAAGCTCACGGACCAGGTCCAGCCCGTGGCCATCCGGCAGTCGCAGGTCCACGACCGCGGCCTCGGGGCTCTCCTCCCTGGCGCGCTCGACGGCTTCGGCCACGGTCCGCGCCG
>CAZNOC010000579.1:0-1938 GCA_964574545.1 uncultured Bifidobacteriaceae bacterium
GGTGCGCCATCACCACGGCCGCGCGCGCCGCACCGGACGGCAGGTCCAGCAACGCCTCCAGGCGCCCTGCCGGTCCGGCGATCCCCCTGAGCACACCCGCGCTCATCAGCTCGCCACCGCTGGTCGGGACGATGGCTGGCGGGCATGGCCGGCGGATGGAGACGCGACGTCCGCGGCGATGAAGCTCACGATCGTCTCGGCGAACCTATCCGGACACGTGACCAGCCCGAGGTGGCCGGTGTGCGACAACGTGACGGCCCTCGCATGAGGCAGTAGCGCCAGATACTCGCGAGTCAGCGACGGCGTCACCACGCGGTCGAGCCCCTCGTCCCCCGTGATCACCAGAGCGGGCGCCTGCACGCGTTCGAGGCTGGCGAAGCGATGCGCGACGGCCCAGCGCGCGCGACAGCCCATGCGCGCCGGAGAAGTGGGTGCGGTCAGGATGTTCCACGAATGGCTCACCGCGAACCGTGCCACGCCCCCGAATGACGGAAACGCCGCACGCACCTCGGGGAGCAGCCGCCCCGGTGACGTGAGCACGAACGCGGGGCTGCCCAGCCAGGGTGCGCGCATGTAGAACCTCTCGCGGGCGTTCGGCACCCACGTCGGGGGCAGGGCCGAGGCGAAGACCAGGCCGGAGACCCGCTCGGGATGCCGGGCCGCAAACTCCGACGCGATGAGCCCGCCGAACGACACGCCGGCGATCACCGCACGGTCGAGTCCGGCCCGATCCATGACGGCCTCGAGTTGGAGCACGAAGTTCTCGAATCCAAGCGCGGGCGCGCACGGGTCACCGCTCGACGGCTCGTCGCAGAGCGAGTACGACACCACGTGGCAGCGCGTTGCCAGCGCCTCTACCGTGGGCCGCATCCACTCCCACCGCCCCTGAATTCCGGGCACCAGCACCACCGCCGGCCCCGTCCCCTTGTCAATCATTCTCCGTCCCTGGTCCCCGTTCCCGTCTTTCCAATCCCTGGCCCCCGATCCCTGGCCCCCGGTCCCTGGTCCCCGGTCCCCGGCCCCTGGTCCCTGGTCCCTGGTCCCTGATCCCCGTTCACCGACCTAGTTCCGCAACGGCTTCCCGGTCTTCAACGTGTGCTGGATCCGCGCCAGCGTCTTCGGCTCGCCGAGCAGGCTCAGGAAGGCCTCGCGCTCGAGGTCCAGCAGATACTGTTCCGTGACCATCGTCTTGTGCGGGAGCGCGCCGCCGGCAAAGATGTGCGCGAGCTTTCGGCCGATCAGGGCGTCGTGATCGCTCGCGCGACCTGCGCGCCACGCCAGGTGCACGCCGAGCGCAAGGGCAGCGCCCACTGGCTCGCCGCCGACGGGGATGGCGGTCCGCGGCGCGGGGCGATGGTAGCCCTCCCGCACGCGTTCGAGCACCTTGGCCTTTGCGTCGGCGATCAGCCGTTCGCGGTTCATCGTGAAGCTGTCGGTCGAGGCGAGGTAGCCGAGCCGCACCGCGTCAGGCCCGCTGGCCGACACCTTCGCGAGCGCCACCGTCTCGAATGCCTTCTGCAGGAACGGCAACGGGTCGCTCTGCGGCGACGGGAGCTGCGCCATCGCGCGCACGATCATCTCCTTGGTGCCGCCGCCGGCGGGAATCAGCCCGACACCCACCTCCACGAGGCCCATGTAGGTCTCGCCCGCGGCCTGCACGCGGTCGCCGTGGAGCGAGATCTCGGCGCCCCCGCCGAGCGCCAGACCGGCCGGCGCCACCACGACCGGCACCTCGCTGTAGCGGAGCGCCATGGTGGCCTGCTGGAACGCCCGCGTCATCATCTCGAGCTCGTCCCAGTTCTCCTCCTGCGCCTCGAGCAGGACGAGCATCAGGTTGGCCCCGGCCGAGAAGTGGACGCCGTCGTTGCCAACGACGAGACCGACACCGTTGGTGGCGGCCTCCTTGACGCCGGCCTGCAGCATCTGCAGCGTGTCACC
>CAZNOC010000580.1:0-1934 GCA_964574545.1 uncultured Bifidobacteriaceae bacterium
CGCCCGGGCGCACGGTATAGGTGCGCCCGTTCGGCGCCTGCACCATGGCAATGAACCCTTCCGGCGTCTTCAGGATGCCGCGGACCACCATCTCGTGCACCGCTAGGCCCGGGATGCCATCGGGGCGCTGCCCTGCCGTCCGCGCGTCCGTCACGCCGCGATTGACCAGGCTCACGAACGGATCGCGTCGTCCCTCGGAGGCATACGTGAAGTTGGGCGGCGGCGTGGGGGGCGCGTCCGGGTTCGGCGGCGCCTGTGGTTGTCCGGCGGCAGGCGGCGGCTGGGCCGACGCCTGCGCCTCGGCGACCGCCGCGGAGGCGACCATCGCGAACACGGCGAAGAGCAGTGGCATCATCATCACGACTTCTTCGCCGGCGCCTTCTTGGCTGGTGTCTTCCGGGGCGACTTGCCGGCCGCAGCGGCGGCCGGTGGCGTGTCGAGCAACACGAACGTGGTGGCGGTGCAGGAGACGCGCAGGGTGACATTCCCCGTCGGCGGGTCCTGGCCTTCGAGCACCAGGCCGCTAACGTTGATGATCCGAGGGAACTTACTCACGCGATCGAGAAACAGCCCGAGGTTGTGATACGAGCCTTCGAGCTCGAGCCCGATTGGCCACTCCGCGTGCAGGGCCTGCGTGTTGATCGCCTGGGGCCGGAATCCGCGAATGGTCAGGTCGGACTGCGCCGCCATCGTCTGGATGCGGCGCAGCAGGTCGGCGACGTCCTTCTCGTCGGGCAGAATCGCTTTGAGCCCGTCGAGCCGGTCCGTCAACTCGGCGACCTGTTCGCGGAACTCGGGTAGCTGGCGCGCAGTCGCCAGGCCCACCGTGATCCGCGCCCGGATCGCCGTCAGCTCGGTTTCGCGGGCGGCCATCGCCTCCTGGCGCGGCTGTTCGTAGTAATAGTAGAAGGCGGCGGCGCCGGCCACCGACAGCACCACGAACACGGCGAGCTGCCCGTACCACGGAAGCTTCTTCAGATTCAGGTCAGCCACGGGGCCCCCTCGGCGCCGCGGCGCCGCGGCGGGTCTGGGCGGGCGCGGGCTGATCCACGCCGGCCATCTGGAAGGTCGCGCGCACCACGAAGCGAATCAGTTCGGGGTCGGTCCCGCGCGCCGCCATGACCTCGCTGTTCAGGATCTCGACGGGACGCTGAAAGTACGCCGAGCGCTCGAGGTTGGCCACAAAGTCGGACAGGGCCGTCAGCGACAGGCAGTGCCCCTCGACGGTGATCTCGAAGCCCTGCTGCTGGAAGCGCGTGAGCCAGAGCATGTCGGGCAGCGCGCGGCTGATCTGGTCGAGCATGTGGACGGGCGCATTCTGGCCGCGGCGCAGTTCCTCGATGAGCGTGACCCGTTCCTGCAACTGGCCGCGCTGGACCTCGAACTCCTCGACCTGCTTGATGATCTCGGCGAGGCGCTGCTCTTCGCGTTGCGCCGCGACGATATCGTTCGCCAGTTGCTCTTCCTGCTGGTTCACGGTCCAGAAGCGCCAGCCGATCAACAGCAAGGTGACCAGCAGAATCAGGGTGCCGGCCACCGTCGCCTTCTGCCCGATCTGGAAGGGCGGCGCCGCGACCTTGGCCGCGCGGCGCTCAGTGGCCAGGAGGTTGATGCGAATCATCGGTCCCCCACGCGCCGCAGCGCGAGCCCGAGCGCCACCGCCGAAACGGCGGCGAGGTCGCCAGCGTCCTCCCGGCCCAGCTTCCCGGCGTCGAAGGTCACCTGCCGGAACGGGTCGAACCGCTCGACCGGCGTGTCGAACCGCTCCTGGAGCAACTCGGCGAAGCCCTCCACGCGGGAGGCGCCGCCGCTCAGCACGATGCGGTCGATTCGATCCGTGGCCGCCGACGCCTTGTAGAAGTCGAACGTCTTCTCGACCTCGAGGAGGACGTTGTCGGCCATCGCGCGGAGCACAGGGCGCGCTTCCTCGTAGG
>CAZNOC010000581.1:0-1933 GCA_964574545.1 uncultured Bifidobacteriaceae bacterium
ATCTTCGGGGCCGGTGTCTACTCGTGGTGGCGGAGACGATAGGATGCGAGGGCTGACTTCGACCATCGCGCTCGTGGTGATCGCCGCGGCGCTCGTCGGCTACATCTACTTCGTGGACGCGCCCCCTGCGGAAGAGGCGCGCGACGCGGTGTTCGCGGTCGAGGCGGCGGCCATCGAGGAGATGACCGTCACCTCGTCCGGCGAGACGACGGTCCTGCGGAAGGCCGACGACCGGTGGCGGCTGGTGTCGCCGACGGAGGCCGACGCCGACGAGTCCGAGGTGACGAGCCTGACAGGCCAGCTGGCGGGACTCGAGATCACGCGGATCGTGGACGAGAACGCGACAGACCTGGCCGAGTACGGGCTGGCCGATCCGAGGGTGGCCATCGCCTTCAAGGCCGGCGACACGAGCGGCCGGCTGCTCCTGGGCGACACGACACCCACGTCGAGCGATCTCTACGCGATGCGGGAGGGCGAGACGCAGGTGTTCCTGATTCCGTCCTTCCTCGAGAGCACGTTCGCGCGCACGCCCTTCAACCTCCGCGACAAACGCATCCTCCGGGTGACGCGCCCCGACGTCGACTCGGTCGAGATCGAGGGGAGCGGACAGCCGATCCGGCTGGCCAGGACCGGCAGTGACTGGGGCCTCACGCAACCTTACGCGGCACGCGGCGACTACGGCGCCATCGAGGGCCTCGTGACCCGGCTCGCCAGCGCGCCGATGGCGTCGATCGTCGCCGAGGACGCCGGGGCGCTCGGCGAGTTCGGCCTCGACCGGCCCTCGCTGACCGTGCGCCTGGGCGCGGGCAGCACGAGCGCCGTGCTGCTCGTCGGCCGCGAAGCGGACGGGCGCGTGTTCGCGCGCGACCAGTCGCGCGCGCTCGTCTTCACGATCGACAAGACGCTCGCGGACGACCTGGTGAAGCCCGCCGAGGAGTACCGCAGCAAGGACATCTTCGCCTTCCGCCTCTTCAACGCCCAGCGCGTCGTGGCCACGAGGGGGACCGAGCGCGCGGAGTTCGAGCGGCGCGCCGGGGAGGGCGAGGGGACCGCCGCCACATGGCAGCGCGTCGGGGGCCCGGACACGCACACGTCGCTCATCGAGGATCTGCTGACGAAGCTCGTGAACCTGCGCGCGGAGTCGTTTACCGGCACGACCGGATCGACCGGCCTCGCCACGCCGGAACTCGTCGTCGAGGTGACGCACGAGGATGGCCGGACGGAGCAGGCGTCGTTCGGCCGCTCGGCCAACGAGGTGTTCGCGTCACGCGCCGACGAGCCAGGCGCCGCGCGGCTCGACAGCGCCTCGTTCGGCGAAGTGCTCGAGGCGTTGACGGTCGCCACCGCAGAGGCCGCCACGGACCCCCCACCCTCCCAGTAGATCGCCTATGTCGTCTTGCCCCGCCTCCGGCGTGGTGGCCGCTCTCGTGCTCCTGACGGCCTCGGGCTGCGCGGCGTCGATGCCGCCGCCTTCGCCGGCCGGCCTGGCGGGCACGACGCCCACGTCCTCTCCCCAGGAGGAGCTGCGGCGCGACCTCGGCGGGATCGTCTCGGAGCCGGTCACGGACCACGCGGTGTGGGGGGTGGCCGTCCACTCCCTCGAGACCGGCGAGACGCTCTACAGCCACAACGCGTTCACGCACCTGCTGCCGGCGTCGAATCAGAAGATCGTCACGGGTGCGGTGGCGGCCGCGCGGCTCGGATGGCGCTACCGCTTCGAGACCCGGCTCGTCGCGATGGGGCCGATCGAGGATGGCCGGCTGCGGGGCGACCTCGTGGTGGTCGGCAACGGCGACCCGACGATCAATCCCCGTCATCCGGAACGGTATCTGGCGTTCGATGACTGGGCGCGGCAGCTCCGCAACGCCGGCGTGCGGCTGATCGAGGGCGATCTCGTCGGCGACGACAGCGCGTTCGCGCAGCCGGGCTGGGG
>CAZNOC010000582.1:0-1930 GCA_964574545.1 uncultured Bifidobacteriaceae bacterium
TCGGTCGCGGTAGGGATGCCGGTCGCCCGGCACCCCCCGCACAGATCCGGACGTGCGCTACTAACGCATCCGGCTCCTACCTCGAGTCATGACGTCGAAGCGTTGCTCGGGGTACGGGTGGACAATGCAGGGACGTGGCAGCCAATAGTCAGCGATACGCGCGTAGCGCTGCCAGTTCAGGCTTTTGCGCTGACTCCGGCGGCACAGAGCACGGTACCAACTCGTACGAACGTCGTAGCAGAAAGCCGCCATCGCTCGGCTGTTGAACGGCACACCGTAATAGTTGATGTGCCCCTGCACCACCCGCTTCAGCCACGCACCCGTGTGCGCGATGGGGTGATGAAGACGACGACGGAGTTCCTGCCGGATCCGCTTGAGCTGAGCCGTGCGCCGTTTGCGCATGGTCTTGCGCCGGATGACGAACCCACCGTTACGCGTGTGACTGCACAGGTGGGTGAACCCGAGGAAGTCGAAGCCGCTCGGCTTGCCCTCTCCCGCCGCCCGGGCTTCTTCGATCGCGAAGCGACCGAAGCGCAGCAGGCGGGTCTTGTGCGGATGCACAGACAATCCAAAGTCAGCCATGCGCCCTACCAGCTCTTGCCGGAAGCGCACCGCGTCCGCGTGATGCTGGAAACCCAGCACACTGTCGTCCGCATAGCGGACCACGATGACCTCACCACGGGAGCGCCGCCGTCGCCACTGGTTGACCCAGAGATCGAAGACGTAGTGCAGGTAGATGTTCGCCAGCAGCGGCGAGATCACCGCCCCCTGCGGGGTTCCCTGCCTGGCGCCCACGCGGCGGCCCGCTTCGTCCCAGTGGCCCACTTCGAGCCACTGCCGTACCAAGCGGACGATCCGCGGATCGCCCACCCGGTGCTGGAGAAACCGCAACATCCAGCCGTGCTCGACGCTGTCGAAAAACGTCTGAATGTCCAGATCCAGCACCCAGTTCACCTTCCGTCTCAGCAGACCCACCGTCAGGGCATCCAACGCATCGTGTTGGCCACGGCCACGGCGAAACCCGTACGAGAATCCCAGGAAGTCCACCTCGTAGATCGAGGAGAGGATCTCTCCGACCGCTTGTTGGACCACCTTATCTTCCACGCACAAGATCCCGAGCTGCCGCTCGCCTCCGTCCTCCTTCGGGATGCTGACCCGGCGCGCAGGCGCCGGCCGGTACCGTCCTTGGTGTAGGCGTTGGTGTAGCGCCCGAAGGCGCCCCTCAAGCCCCTCTCGATAGTCCTGCCAACTGACGCCATCGGATCCGGGCGCCGCGTGCCGGTCGAGCGCCAAGAAGCTCTCCTCCAGCAGCCTCGGCGTCAGGTGCACCATCAGGTTGGTGAACACGAGGGCCGGCTTGGCCCTCGCCGCTTCGCGCACGGCCGCAAGACGAGACGTAGTGGGACTCCGGCTCTGTGTCCGGCCACCGGCGTACTCGCGTCCGTTGCTCTTGGTCAGGGGCCTTCCCTCCACCGACTCCGCCACAGTTTTCGCTGTTTTGTTCGTCCGCTTCATCAGTACTATGCCCCTGTCCGACTTCCCAGTGGCCCCACGCATTGCTCTGGCGCTACTGACGCCTTCGCTTTGCGCCCTCGGGCGCCGACGCGCCTAAGGCACCTTCCCGGGATCTCCCAGGTTCCGATCGTTGAACGTCTCCGCATGCTCGGGTTCTTCGACCCCGCGGGGTACGACCGACACTAGCCCTATAGCGTGCCGCTCGTCGTGGCCTTCCGCATCGCTTAACTGCGTCGGCACCCCGATCGTGGATTTCGTGGCTCAATAGCCCGGCCTGCGGTCTCCTCTGTCAACACTTCACGCCGCCGGTTACCCGACGCCGCGCATGACTCGAGGCCGAGGTGGATGGCTCCTCCCTTCCTCGTGCGGGACTTTCACCCGCGATTCAACGCCAGCTTTCCTGGCGTACTAAGCG
>CAZNOC010000583.1:0-1930 GCA_964574545.1 uncultured Bifidobacteriaceae bacterium
GCCCTTCGACATGCAGGACATGGGGACGCGCAGCATCCGATTCGATGGCCGCTGGCGCGACCAGAAGATCTCGGAGCAGGAATACATGAAGACCTACGCGGAGGCCGATCAGGCCTATGCGGAGGCGCTTGGCGCGCTCGTGGCCGAACTGAAGAAGGGAAGCTGACCTGCCTGAAGAGCGGGGATGGTGCGCGCTGGTGGATTCGAACCACCGACCCCCGCCGTGTGAAGGCGGTGCTCTACCGCTGAGCCAAGCGCGCCACCAAACCCTGAGTCTACCTTCAAACACCACCGCTCGGCAACCATCCCCCTATGGATCAGCCTGTCCTTCTCCTCGTCGATGACGAGGAACCCATCCTGAGACTGCTCTCGGAAATCGGCTCCCGCCAGGGGTTCGCCATCGAGACGTGCCCAAAGGGCCTGCGCGCGATCGAGATCCTCGCTCAGAAGCACGTCGACCTCATGATGGTGGACCTGCGCATGCCGGAAGTGGACGGCCTCGAGGTGCTCCGGCGGGCCCGTCCGTTCATCGGCAGCACGCACGTCGTGTTGATGACGGGTTATGGATCGATCGACTCCGCGGTGGAAGCGATCAAGCTCGGGGCGGCCGAGTACCTCCAGAAGCCTCTCGACCTCGCCCGGGTCAAGACGCTGATGGGAGACGTCAGGGCCGCCGTCGAACGCCGCGAAGCGTTGCTCGCGACGGAAGGAGAACTCGCCGAGCGGATGGAGTTCTGCGGCATGATCGGCCGCTCGGCCGAGATGCAGGAGCTCTTCACCACCATTCGCCGTCTGGCGCCGTACGCCCGGACGACGCTCATCAGCGGAGAGACGGGCGTGGGCAAGGAACTCGTGGCCCGCGCGCTCCACCAGCTGGGGCCCAGACGCGACAAGCGTTTCGCCACGGTGAACTGCTCGGCGGTGGTGGAGACGCTGTTCGAAAGCGAGCTGTTCGGTCACGTTCGGGGCGCGTTCACCGGCGCGACGGACAACAAGGTGGGTCTCTTCGAAGCGGCGGATGGCGGCACCATCTTTCTCGATGAAGTCGGTGAGCTCCCGCTGGCCGTGCAGAGCAAGCTCCTGCGCGTGCTGGAGACCGGGGAGGTGCAGCGCGTCGGAGCAGTCGATAGCCGGCACTCGGACGTGCGTGTCGTGGCCGCGACCAACCGCGCGCTCGAGGTCGAAGTCGCTGAGGGACGCTTCCGCAGCGATTTGTATTTCCGCCTGAATGTCGTCGAACTGGTCGTGCCGCCCCTGCGCACCCGACGGGAAGACATCCCGTACCTCGCCGCGGCGTTCCTCCGCCGCTTCGCGCGCGAGTTCAAGAAGCCCATCGCGGGCATCGCCCCGGCCGCCGAGCGACTGCTCGTCGAGGCGACCTGGCCAGGGAACATTCGTGAACTGAGGAACACGATCGAGCGGGCATGCCTGCTCTGCGAGGGCCGGTTGATCACGGAGCGCGAGCTGCGGTCGCTCACGATGACGCGGGTGACCGCCTCCGCCGTCCGCCAGGCCCCGTCGATGCCGAGCGTCCCCCCCGCGCCGGCAGCGCCGCTTCCGGATCGTGAGGCCGTGGTCGCGGCCATCGAGGGGGCGCAGGGCAATCGCGCCGCCGCCGCACGCGCCCTCGGCATCAGCCGGAGGGCCTTCTATCGGTTGCTGGAGAAGTACGGCCTCTAGCGCGGACTCTTCGTGAACGAGAGAACGGTCCGCCCTCCGGGCATCGGCTCAGGCCCGATGCTCGCGCCTTCGCTCAGGGCTCGCCCGAACGGGACAAGTCCGACGCGCTACGTCGTCCCATACAGCCGGTCGCCGAAGTCCCCGAGCCCCGGCACGATGTACTTCTGCAGGTTCAGGCACTCGTCGATGACCGGGGTGTAGATGGGGACGTCGGGATAGGCGCGCTCCACGGCCGCAATTCCTTCCGGCG
>CAZNOC010000584.1:0-1927 GCA_964574545.1 uncultured Bifidobacteriaceae bacterium
AGACGGTGCCCGTCAACTCCGTGGTCGCCACCATCGGCGCGGCCGGTGAGAGCACGGCCGGCGCCGCTCCCGAAGCGGCGGACGCGCCCCCCGCCCCCGTGGCCGGACCCGACGGCAGCACACGTCCGAAATCGCAGGCGGCGTCCGCGGGCGCCGGTGTAGCGGCCGGGACCGAGGCGGCATCCCAGTCGGTTTCCGCCGGCGACGCCTTGCCAGCCGGTGGCGAGCGCCGCCAGAAGTCCTCGCCGCTCGTCAGGAAGATCGCGCAGGAGCATGGCGTTGACCTCGCACAACTGAGCGGCAGCGGCATTGGCGGCCGTGTGACGAAGAGCGACATCCTCGACTACATCGAGAAGGGCCCCGCTCCCGCCGCCGCCCCGGCGGCTTCGGCGAGGCAAGCTCCCGCTTCCACCGCCGTCCCGGCAGCGTCGGCGGGCCACACGCCCGCGTATGGGCCCAACGACAACGTCGACATTCAGCCGATGTCGGTGATGCGCAAGAAGATCGCCGAGCACATGGTGTTCAGCAAGCGCACCTCTGCCCATGTCTACTCGGTGTTCGAGGTGAGCTACCAGAAGGTCGATCAGCTGCGGAAGGCGAAGAAGGCCGACTACGAGCGGCAGGGCGCGAAGCTCACCTTCACGTCGTTCATCGCCAAGGCGGTCGTCGACACGCTGCGCCGCCACCCGGTGATCAACGCCTCCATCGACGGCGACAACGTCGTCTACAAGAAGGACATCAACCTGGGCATCGCCGTGGCGCTCGACGCCGGGCTCATCGTCCCGGTCGTCAAGCAGGCTGGCGAGAAGAGCATCCTCGGCCTGTCGAAGGCCATTCAGGACGTGGCCGACCGGGCACGTTCGAAGAAGCTGAGCCCCGACGAAGTCCAGGGCGGCACCTTCACCATCACCAACCCCGGCAACCACGGCGTGCAGTTCGGCCTGCCCGTGATCAACCAGCCGCAGGTGGCGATTCTCGGTGTCGGCACGATCGAGAAGCGCGTGGTCGTCGTGGACGATGCGATCGCGATCCGGTTGATGGGGTACCTGACGCTCGGCTACGACCACCGGCTGGTGGACGGCGTCGTCGCGGACCAGTTCCTGGCGGATCTCAAGAAGTACATCGAGACGTTCGACGTCGCGCAGGTCTGAGGGCGCCTTCGCGTCCCTGTCAAGGGTGTGGCCGCTGGCCGCACCGGGCGATGTCAGCCGCTATCTCAGCAGGCAGCGATGGTCGAGCTGCCTGCGCCAGCTCATCATCGGAAACCCGTTACCCAACGAACTGACGAGATGGCGTAGAAGCCTCTGGCGGCCACTTCGTTCCATGTTCCGATCGCGCATCCGGCTGGTATCGTGTTTGCGTAACGTGGAGGTAGTTCCACCGCATTCAGGAGGAGAGGCGTGGCCAACGTCACCGTGCGCGAGGTCCTGCAGCAGATCGAGGGGTTTCACCATCGCCTGGCCGGCCTGTACAGCGGGCTGGCCACGACGTGCACGAACGCGCGCACCCGGATGCTGGCGGAGTACATGGCACGGCGGGAAGAGCGGATCGCCGCCGCGTTCGCCCGCTACGAAGACGACGTGCGCAACAACTCCACGCTGGCGTACTGGTTCAAGGTCGCGCCCATGCTCCCCGAGAAGCTGCGGCTGGAGGGCGTGATGCTCTCCCCGGACATCAACACGGACGACCTGTCCAATTTCGGCGTGGACCTCGACGAGACGCTGCACGCCTTCGTGAAAGACATCTCGGACGCGGCCACCTCGCTGCGCGTGCGTGAGCTGTTTGCCGACCTCATGGAGCAGGAGGAGCGGGAGCAACGCCAGACGTCCCGCGCAACCCTGGAAGTGGAGAGGGATCTGTAGGGTGGGGTCACGTGGGTAGTGGGTAGTGGGTAGTGGGTAGTGGGTGGTGGGTAGTGGGTGGTGGG
>CAZNOC010000585.1:0-1926 GCA_964574545.1 uncultured Bifidobacteriaceae bacterium
TGGTGGGTAGTGGGTAGTGGGTGGTGGGTGGTGGGTAGTGGTGGGTGGGGGGCCTTCAGGGGGCGTCGATGTCTGGCGCCGTCCAGGCCGCAACCGGAATCGAGAGCAGCACGTAGCGCTTCCGGAGTTCGCGGACATGGCCGGCCAGATCACGCACGGGGAACTCGCCGGAGACGCATCGGTCGCGGAGCGCGCGGATCTCGATCCGGTAGAGGTCGTTGATCTGCTCGCGGAGCCGCGCCGGCGGGGTGTCCGGCCCGGGGCGGAGGCCGTGCCGGCCCAGTTCCTCGAGGACTTCGAATCGGTACTGGTACGTCATTCAGGGGCCGATGCACGACGGCCGTGACAGGTAAGCCCGCGCCTCGGCGAGAGCCGCACCTCCGACGCCGCGAGACGTCAGCCACGCCTCGAGCGCGCGGTAAGCGTCGCAGGCCCGGGGAGGGTCCCCCACCCGGTTCAAGGCGCGCGCCAGGCCCCGGTGCGCGTACGCGGAGGGCTCTGAGTCGAGCGCCCGGCGGTACGCCTCGATCGCCTCGGCATAGCTGTCTACTTCGAACCAGAGATCCCCGTCGAGAAGGGCGACGGGCAGCGGCCAGCGCGGCGGCTCGCCCGTTTGGCGGGCGCGGTCCGAGAGGTCGCGGGCGTGCGCCAGCCAGACCCGCATCTCGTCGCGCTCATCCTGCGCGGCGACGATCGCGGCACGGAGGGCGCTCTGCGCGTACTCCGCGGCCAGCGCAGTCGGCGGCTGGCCGCGCAGGGCGTCCAGGCGGGCGATCGCCTCGGTGACCGGCGTCACCAGGTCCGGCGGTCCCCCCCGTGTCGCAGCGTGCCGGGCCTGGCGCAGGCCCGTCGTGGCCCAGAAGGCCACGGCCAGGGGCCCGCATGCCGGGTCGCGTTCGAAGTGGACGCGGAGCCCCTCCTCCGCGCCGGTCTCGTCGCCGGCATCGATCAGCCGGGCCGCCTCGATCAGCGTCCCGGCAGATGCCGGGTCACACTCCGAGGCGACCGGCAGGGTCGGTGGCAGCAGCACCAGCGCCATCACCAGCCCAAGCCACTCCACCACGGTCATCTCCTCTACTTCTTGATGAGTCGATCCAGCGCGAACCGGCCGGCACCCATGCACAGGAAGAGGAAGGCCGTCGCCAGGAAGAGGAGTGGCAGTTCCTTCATGCGATAGGGGTCGGCCGCGTGCCGCACGAACGCCGCCGTGCCAACGGTGCACATGATGAAGAACGCGGCCGGACGCGTCGCCAGGCCAAGGGCGAGAAGGATGCCGCCGGCCACCTCCGACAGGGCGGCGGCCCAGGCAAAGAGAACCGGTATGGGGAAACCCATCTCCGCTGTGCCTTCGATGAATCGCGCGGACGGCGGAAACTTCTGGAGCCCGTGAGCGTACATGAGTGACAGCCCCGCGAACACCCGCAGCACCAGCAACCCCACATCCCCCACCACCGAATTGACCTTCACCGTTCCAAACAACAGATCCTTCATCACACCTCCGTAGGGGACAGACCCCGGCCACTCCCGTTCTTCCGGGCTAGCGGCAGAAGCTTCACTCTCCAGGCGGAATTCGCCGGAGTCATGCGGGCTCGCGGGCCTCGAAGCTGGCAGAATCTGCCAGCGTGCCCTGTCAAGGCCGCGATAGAGGGGGCGAGAGGGGACAGACCCCGTGCTATTGCGGCTTGAGTTCGTAGCCCTCCGGGGGTTCGGCGCCCAACAGGTGCTTCACGAAGAAGTCCCAGCGGCGGCGTACCATGTACGGCTCGTTGCCGAAGCCATGGCCTCGGTTGGGCAGCAAAATCAGGTCGAAGTCCTTGTTCGCTCTGATCAGCGCATCCACCACCAGAAGCGTGCTGTCGGGCGGCACGTTGGTGTCCATCGTCCCGTGGGCCAGCAGGAGTTTCCCCTTCAGCTGGTGCGCATGGT
>CAZNOC010000586.1:0-1925 GCA_964574545.1 uncultured Bifidobacteriaceae bacterium
TCCAGCGGGAAGACCTGGCGAGGTGCCAGCTCCGCGAGTCGGGCCTCGGCATCCCGGCTGATCAGTCGCGCAACCGGATCGTCCTGGTGGACGAACTGGAGCGCGGTTCGCATGCGATCCTCGAGTCCCGCCCGCGCGTCGAGCGCCGCCGCCGTGCCGGACAGGCTCGGCGTGCGCAAGAACGCAGTGACGACGGCCACGCCGAGTGCCACCACCACGACCGCTCCGGCTTCCACCGCAGAACCGGCGGAGCCGCGAAGCAGGACGAGGAGCTGCGCGCCGATCAGGCCGAGCGTCAGCGCAACCCACGTGTGTCGGAATGCGATCGCGACCCGCGCGCGACGGCGAAAGCGTTCGATGCCGGCGTGCAGCGTCCCAGAGTCTGATCCGGCTTCAGGTGATCGCGGCTCGGCGGCGCCGCGCGTGCGAACGGTGCCCGCACTCATGCGGGCTCCTCGGAGAGGTAGCGCAGCGACACATCGGCGCGGCGTGCCGCGGCAGCGCCCGCGGCGATCGGAGCGATCCAGAACAACCAGGGCGCCGCGGTCGCCGGCAGCAGCCCGGCCCCGCCCACGAGCAGGCCCACCGTCGTGGCCGTGGCACCGACCCACGCCGTCAGTCGGTCGTGCTGCACGAGGTTCCAGGACACCGTTGCAGCAGAGGCGACCGCCGCAGCGCTCAGCGACCCAACGAGTCCCCCCACAACCTGCGCGGGAGAGACAGCCGAGATCTGTTGCGCGAGCACCACCAGCGGGAAGCCGCCGGCCACGACGACGCACAGCCCTGTGAAGGCGGCAGCGATTCGCGCCACGAGCGCGCGCGAGGGCGGAACGGCGGTGGCGGCCGCGAGAAGAGTCTGGCCGGCCGTGGCCTCGTGCGGAATTGAGCGCGCGACAGTCCAGGGGAGCAGCACGGCGAGCAGGCCCCACTGGACCAGCCGTTGCTGTTCGTAGACGTTGTCTCCAGGCAGAAGCGGCACGCCGTTTCCCCAGACGGCAACAAACGCCGTGAGCAGGCCCGCGTGGACGGCGACCGCCAGCACAAACGAGGGCCTGCCGACCATGACGGCGAGATCCCGGAGGAAGAAGGCACGCATCTACGTTCGATCCGCGGCGACGCCAGCCGCCGGTTGCGGGGCCGGCGCCATCGTGATGCGCTCGGCGCCACGAGTGAGCCGTCCCGAGTCCAGCGTATCGACACGGTGGCAGAGCGGAGCCAGCTCGCCATCATCACCTATCGCCACAACCAGGGTCGTCCCGGCATCGCGGGCCTCGCGCATCCAGACAATCCACTCCTGGCGTGAACCCGCCTCGACATCGCGAAGGGGATCATCGAGCAGCAGGAGCTCTGGGCGCAGCAGCAGCGCCACTGCGAGCGCCAGTCTGGACCGCACGCCCGTGGTGGCCGTCTCGAGGGGCGCATCGGCTGGAAGTTGCGCGCGCGCCATTGCTTCGTCGATCGCCGTTCGGCTGGCGTGACCGTGCGCCGGGCTGCGCGCGTCGAGAACGAATCGCGCGTAGTCGCGCACTCTGAACCCGCACTGCGGGACGGCCTCTGCGCTCGCATACGCAAGGCGCGAGCGGATGTGCAGCGGGTTCGCGACCGCATCGACCCCGTCAATCTCGACGCGTCCTGACGATGGCGGCACAAGCGTGGCGAGGATGCGCAGCAGCGTCGAACGCCCGCTGTGGCGGGCCCCAAGCACCCCGACGCACTCGCCGCGCGCGACGTCCAGGTTCACGTCTCTCAGCACCTGCGTGTGGCCGAACGTCTTCGCCAGTGCTCGCGCCTGGACCATCAGCGTCATGGAGCCAGATCCGGAGCGAGGAACAGCGAGATCGTCGTCGCACCCCTGGTGATCACCGAGTGGCCTTCGCTGACGAACGTCACGAGTGACTCGGGCGTCGTGCAGGTCACGAGGGCGA
>CAZNOC010000587.1:0-1923 GCA_964574545.1 uncultured Bifidobacteriaceae bacterium
ACCATCTACGACCGGCGAATCGTGCGCGGCCTCGAGTTGCAGGGCTGGCGCGTGGAAGTGCACGAACTCGACGCGAGCTTCCCCCGTCCCACGCCGGACGCGGTTGACCACGCCGCCGGCGTCCTCGGCAGGCTGTCGCCGCCGACCGTCGTGATCATCGACGGCCTCGCCCTTGGCGCGATGCCGACGCTCGTCGAGCAGGCGGCGTCACGACTGACCGTCGTGGCATTGATGCATCTGCCACTGGTGGCCGACCCGGCCCTCGACCCGGCATCCGCCGCAGCGTTCCTGCCGGCGGAGCGCCGTGCGCTCGCGGCCGTCCATCATGTGGTGGTCACCGGCGCCGCCGCGCTCGACCTGCTTGGGCCTCACCAGGTGGCGGCCGACCGGGTGACGGTGGTCGAGCCCGGGACCGATCCGGCGCCCCTGGCGCGTGGCTTGAGCGACGGGCGGCTGCACCTCCTCTCGGTGGGGACGCTCAACGCCGGAAAGGGGCATACGCTGCTGCTGCGCGCCCTCGCGGCCGCGGCATCGGACCAGTGGCATCTCACCTGCGCCGGCAGCCTCGCCCGGGACACCGCCACGGCGGCCCTGGTGCTCGACACGGCCAGGCAGCTCGGACTGAGCGACCGTGTGCGCTTCGCCGGTGATCTCGACGAGGAGGCGTTGCAGGCGTGCTACGACTCTGCCGACGTCTTCGTCCTCGCGACGCTGCGTGAAACCTACGGCATGGCCGTGGCCGAGGCCGTGGCGCGCGGATTGCCGGTGGTGAGCACGCGCACCGGCGCGATCCCGTCGATCGTCGGTACCGACGCCGGGATCATCGTGGAGCCGGGCGATGGAGCGGCTCTGACCGACGCCCTGCGGCGCGTGGTCGCGGACTCCGCGCTCCGTGCCCGGCTGTCCGCGGGCGCGCGGTCGAGGCGAGGCTGCCTTCCCACCTGGGAGGACGCGTCCGCGCGCATGTCTCGCGTACTGCAGGATCTCGTGGACCGTATCAACTGAATCGGCAGTGGCCCCGCACGCCTTCGACGAAGAATTAGGGGATGACCGTGGATGACGCACTGGCCGAATGGCTCCGCCTCCGCGAGGACGCCGATCACGAGTCGCGGTCGAGTGCACTGGTGGAGGCCATCATCGCCGTACTCCCCAGTGGGCCGTTGCAGTTGCTCGACCTCGCCACGGGAACGGGGTCCAATCTTCGATACTTGATCCCACGCCTGCCCTCTCCGCAGCACTGGACGGCCGTCGATCGCAGCCCGGCGCTGCTCGAGTCATTGCGGGTGCGCACGGTCGCCTGGGCGCGCGCGCGCGGCCATCGCGCGCACGCGACCGATGGGGGGTGCACGATCACCGGACCGCGACTCGACTGCCACATCGACACATGCGTGATGGACCTGGGCTCCCTGGAGGCTCCGGCACTGTTCGAAAGACGGCACATGGTCACGGCATCAGCGCTGCTCGATCTCGTCTCGCCGTCGTGGCTGCAGGCACTCGCCATGCGCTGCCGCACCGCCGGCGCGAGCGCGCTGTTCACGGTCACGTACGACGGCCGCTCGACGTGCGCACCAGGGGATCCGGAGGATGAGCGCGTCCGAACGCTCTTCAATCGTCACCAGGGGCGCAACAAGGGCCTGGGCGGTCCTGCGGCCGGCCCTTCCGCCGTCCATGAGGCCGTGCTGGCGTTTCGCGCCACCGGCTTCGAGGTGCACGTGGAAGCGAGTGACTGGGATCTTCCGACCGGCGCGCACGAGTTCCAGCGGCAGCTCATCGACGGTTGGGCCCGGGCGTCCGCGGAGGAGGCCCCGGAGCTGGCGTCCTCCATCGACGCATGGCGGCTGCGCCGACTGGCACACCTGGCGGAGGGGCGATCACGACTCACCGTCGGCCATCACGACCTTGCCGCGTGGATCCCTCGCCCTT
>CAZNOC010000588.1:0-1922 GCA_964574545.1 uncultured Bifidobacteriaceae bacterium
GAGGCGCCACGATCCCCGACCGCGAGACGGCTGATCTGGCTCGCCGCGCGCAGGTAGCCTTCCATGACGGTGGCCGACGACGCCTGCACGTCCGCGACGTTGTCGAACCCGCCGCTGATCGTGTCGGACGGCAGGAACGCGGTGACGTCCACGGGCAGGTCCAGCAGTTCGTGCACGGCGCGCGTGTACTCGGCGCGGTTGAGCCGCTGGAAGGGGCGCGACCCCGGGTTGGGATTCGCCGAGGCCGCCGAGTCGATGCGCGTCTCGAGCGCCGTGACCAGCGCCAGCAGGCCGTCGCCCTCGGGCCGTTTCGCATTGGCCGGCGGCATCATGCCCGTCCTGAGCTTCCGGATCACCTTCTCGGCTTCCTCGGCATGCTCGACGACGTTCGCCGCGTCGAAGGACGCCAGCGACAGGCCGCCCGCCTTGGCGCGCTCGCTGTGGCACGTGCCGCAGTACTGCGCCACCATCTGGTTCTGCTGTTCGATCGTCAGCGTCGTGAGCCCAGGAGCGGCAGGCCGAGCCACGCGTGACGTGACCATCCGGGGCGCGGCGGGCGGCGCCGATGCGGCACGCGGCGCCGGGGAGGCAGCCGCCTGAGCGTCCGGGACCTCATCCGCCACCAGACGATCACCGGACGGCTCGTGCGCGGCCAGCCCCAAGCCGACACCGAACACCACTGCGCCGAGCATCCCGACAATCAGTCTCTTCATGCCTCGTCCCTGTGCCGTCAACCGCTGGTTTCAGGCCTGTTTCTAGCCATCAACCCGTTCTCGAAGTATACGGGTCCACGCCCCGGCTGTCCCGGCATTTTTCGTCTTGGCTTGTAACGAGTTGTCTCCGTCCGGAGCGCAAGTGGCAGACAATTCAGCAGGTTAGCTCCCTGCTGGATGAGCTGCTCCTCCGGGGCGACGACGGGCCGCGAGCCTACGTCCCTCCGTTGAGGTCCAGCGGGCCGGTGCTATCCCCGAACTGCTCCACGTCGTCGAGGCCCAGCCCGTGGAGGACGCTCAGCATCGCGTTGGCCATCGGGGTGCCGTCGGGCGTGACCAGGTGCAGGCCCCCCTTGAGCACCCCTCCGGCGTGTCCCGCCAGGAAGAGCGGACAGCGCTTGTGGTTGTGCACGTTGGGGTTGCCCATGGGCGAGCCATACAGCACGAGCGTGTTGTCGAGGAGCGTGCCGTCGCCATCTGGGGTGGCCTTGAGCTTCTCGAGGAAGTACGGCACCAGGCCGACGTGGTACGTGTTGATCTTCTGGAACTCGGTGATGCGGTCTTCTCGCTCCTGATGGTGCGAGGCCGGGTGGAACCCGGTGGACACGCCGCTCTCGGGGTAAACGCGGCCTGAGGCGTCGCGGCCCATCTTGAACGAAAACACCCGCGTGATGTCGGACGCGAACGCCACCACCTGCAGATCGAACATCAGCTTGACGTGGTCCGTGAAGGAATCAGGGACGCCGATCGGGGCCTCGGGCATCTCGCGGCTCTCGCCGCTCGCGTTGCGCGCCTCTATCGCCTGGATGCGCCGTTCGATCTCGCGGATGTTCTCGAGGTACTCGCCGAGACGCGTCCGGTCAGCCGGCCCGAGGTCCTGTCGCAGCCGCGCGACCTCGCCTGTGATCCAGTCGAGGATGCTGCTCGTGTTGCGCCGGCGTTCGGCCCGGTCCTCCGGGGTGGCGCCGATGCCGAACAACTGGTCGAAGGCAAAGCGGGGATCCCGCACCATGGGAAGGGGTTGTGTCGGCGTCGCCCAGCTGATCGTGTCGGTGTAGACGCAGGAGTAGCCGTAGGAGCAGCCCCCGGCCTGATCCACGTTCTCGATGCACAACTGCATCGACGGAATGGCGGTGTCGGCGCCGACGCGCTGCGCGTACATCTGGTCGAGCGACGTGCCCGCGCGGACGTCCGATCCCTGGGTCTGGC
>CAZNOC010000589.1:0-1905 GCA_964574545.1 uncultured Bifidobacteriaceae bacterium
CATGGGCGACGGCTGGGAGTGGTCGAACGCCGAAGACTACCCCGGCTACCTGCAGCACACCACCCAGGCATACCAGATCATGATCAATCAGATCGTGTACGCGCTGACGCACTAGGCCAGAACGCCCCTTCGGCTCGATGCGCCCTGAAGGGGATCAGACTGCTTTCGTCCCAGCGCCGGTCGCCGAGCCGTCGAGCAGATCCACCTCGTCGGTGGCACGCCGCTCCAGATCGATCTGACGTTCGACCGTCCGATCCACCGAGACATCGGCCTGAGCCAGGGCCGGCGCTGAGCCTGGTGTCGGCGGCGTCACGGCAGCCGGCGAAGCGGCCGAGCGCGTCTGCACGACGTACTCAGGCGACGGGAACGTCAGGCCCGCCTCCTCCAGCCGCGTCTTCACGAGACGGATGGCCTCGCTCCGCACGCGGTTGAACTCGGCCTCACGCTGGTCCACCCACCCCAGGAACCGCATGGTGACGGTCGAGTCCCCGAGTGCCTCGACGAGCGCCTGCGGCGGTGGATCGCTGAGCACGCCTTCCATGGCCGTCAGCGTGGCCACCGCGACGTCGCGGGCTCGCACGAGGTCTCCGTCCGGCCCGAGGCCCGCATCGAACTCGAACCGTCTCAGGGGATTGCGCGTGAAGTTCAACATCGGGCTGCGGAAGATCAGCGCGTTCGGCAGCCGCACATGGTTGCCGTCGAGCGTCATCAGGATCGTCTCTCGCGGGGTGAGCCGAACCACCTTGCCCTGGAAGGCATCCACCCGGATCTCGTCGTTCTTGGCGAACGGCTGGCGCAGCGCGAGGATCGTGCCGGCGAGGTAGTTCTCCACGATGTCCTTGAACGCGAACCCCACCGCCAGCCCCGCCAGCCCCGCCGTCCCGACCACCGCTGCCGCAAGCGCGGCCGCATCGAGGAGGTCGAGCGCCACGACGATGCCGGCCAGAACCAGGACGCCCTGGAGGAATCGACGGATCAGGTTCTGCAGGAACGGATTGCGCGTGCGCAGAAAGGCCGGGCCGCTCCACCTGGCCAGCAGCGATCCCAGCCCGACGGCGAGGCCGACCGTGGCCAGAGCGACGGCGAGCAGTGGCAGCTTCGCCACGGTCCCGTAGCCGAGCTCTCGCAGCCGCGCCCACGTGGGTGCGAGCTGATCCTCGAGCGACGTGGACTCCGTGATCCGATCGTCCACAAAGCGGACGCCGTCCAGCCCGGCGGCCATCTCCAGCGCGCGTGCCCGCGCGTCGCCGCTCAACACCGTGCCCTCGAGGCGAACGACTCCGGCATCGACGACGACGTCCACGCCGATCAGCCCCGGCACGCGATCGAAGACCGTCTGCAGCTCGTGGCGGATCGCCTCATCCCTGGCGGCGCGCTGGCTGCTGACACGCTCGGGAGGTGGAGGTGCCTGCTCGACGGTGGGATCCGGCGATTCGGCGGCCTGTTGGGCGTCCAGGCCCGAGGCCGCCGGAACGAGGAGGACCATGGCCAGGAGCAGCGTCGGCGGAGTGGCGGCAAGCCGCATCACAGCCGATGATACCCGTTTCCGGCGGGGCTATGACGTTGGCGCGAGGTTGCTTGCGACGTCCGTGCGGTACGCCTTGAACGCAGGCACGAGGCCGGCCAGGGCACCAAGCGCGACCATGCCCAGCGGCGTGTACACGAGCGCCGCATCGGCCCGGAAGACGTCGAGGACGACGCCGGTCTGCGCGCGTACGATGACGTAGGCGAGGGTCAGAATCCCCGCGTACACCACGAAGCCCACGAGCGCGCCAAGCGCGGTGATTGTTGTCGCCTCGAGCACGATCGCCGAGAACACCGTGCCGCGGCGGGCACCGAGCGCCCGGAGGATCGCGAACTCGCGCCGCCGTTCGTTCATCGTGTTGTAGAGGCTGGCCAGGATGG
>CAZNOC010000590.1:0-1896 GCA_964574545.1 uncultured Bifidobacteriaceae bacterium
TGGGGATGTGGAGATGGATGTGTCGATGTTCAGATGTTCGATCTATCTTCTGATCTTGCAGATCACGAGATAGTTCGAACATCGTCACCTCGAACATCCGATCGCCACATCACCACATCACAAGATCAATAGATTTTCCCCGTTTGCATATCTATCTCCTCGAAGCGGCACAGCGCATTCGCGAGCTGCATCTGCCTCGGCGTGCGGCACTCCGGAGATAGAAGACGGGGCGATGCGACGATGATGGCGGCGCAGCGGGCGCGGGAGGTGGCCACGTTCAGCCGGTTCAGGCTGTAGAGAAACTCCATGCCGCGCGGCGCGTCCTCGGGGCGCGAGGTGGCCATCGAGTAGACGACCACCACGGCCGTCTGGCCCTGAAACCGATCCACGGTGCCGACGGGGACACCGAGCGGCGCCAGCCGATCCGCCAGCCGGTTCACCTGCGCGTTGAAGGGCGCGACGATGCGGAAGTCGTTGGGGGTGAGAGGGCGCTCGACCCCGGCGGCGTCGGTCCAGCGCGCGGGTGGCTGCCCGTGCGTCCCGAGCAGCGCCTCGACGATGCGCGCGACTTCGCGCACTTCTTCGTCGGAGGCGTTGCGGTTGCCGTCGTGATCCACCGGCACCCACCACAGCCCGGCGCCGTCGAACGGCCCGGCGCCGGAGAGGCGCTGGGCCTCGAGTCCCGCGCGCGCGCGAAGCGCCCGCTCGTAGAACAGCTCCGACGTGAAGTCGCACACCGCCGGCGCCAGCCGCCACGTCTCGTCCATGAAGATCCCGCGATCGGCCGGCATCGTCTTGTCGGTGCCGATGACGTGCTGCAGGGCCGAGACGTCCACGCCGTCTGGATGCGCGGCCTTCTGCGGCTGCTCGAGCTGCTGCGGGTCGCCGAGCAGAACCAGGCTGCGTGCGGCGCCGGAGACGGCCAGGGCATTGGCGAGAGACATCTGTCCGGCCTCGTCCACGAAGAGCACGTCCACGGACCCGGCGAACTCCGGCCGCGCCCAGAGCCAGGCCGTGCCGCCGAGCACGTCCACCTCGCCCTGGACGATGGCGCGCAGCGCCTCGGGATTGCTCTCCACCTCACGCACACCCGAGACGGTCTCGTCGTCGCGTTCGTCGGACTCGCCGGGCTTGTGCGCGAGGCGCACGGGCGCGCCGGCCTTCTCCGCCTGCTCGCGTACGGCGTCGAGCAGGTTGCGGATCACCTTGTGGCTGACGGCGGTGACTCCGACCTTCAGGCCCGCGCCAGCCAGCGACAGGATCATCCGTGCGCCTGTGTACGTCTTCCCCGCTCCTGGAGGCCCCTGGATGGCGAGCGTCGTGTCGTCCAGGTCGGTGACGATGCGGACGGCGGCGTCGGTGGCCGATTCATCGTCCGGCGCGGCGAACGGGCCGGAGCGGAGGCGTGGGGTTCGGCGGTAGAGGAGATCGCAGCCGGCCCCCGTGGTATCGCCGCTCAACACGCGGTCGGCGAGCGCCATCACCGCACGCTGCATGCCGCCGGGCGGCACGGACCTGTGCGCGAACACGGCCGATGGGTGGACGTCGGCGCGCGACGGACCCTTCTCCAGGTCCACGGTGCGCGCCGCGCGGTCGAGCGCGACGATCGTCGCGAACTTTCCGTCTTCCTGCCCCCACACCTCCTCGCCACTGCGAAGCTCGAGCTCCTGGGCCGGAAACGTGTAGCGGTCGATCACCGACTTGGTCGGCTTGCCGGACTTGCCGATCTTGAACCCGACACGATCGACGAACTGCAGACCGGCAAGCGCCTTCCGTTCGTCGTGGAGATCCTCGCCGGGAAGCGCCTTCAGCCGGAAGTACTCCCACCACTGCGCCTTGAACTCGCGCCGGTGCCAGTCGATCAGGTACGCGAGCAGCCAGCGTGGGTGATCGGCG
>CAZNOC010000591.1:0-1892 GCA_964574545.1 uncultured Bifidobacteriaceae bacterium
GCGAGTTGTCAGTTGTCAGTTATCAGTTCAAAGTTAGAGAGCCGAAAGCCGAGAGCCGAGAGCTGAGAGCTGAGAGCCGACTGCCGTGAGCCCCGTGAGCCGTGTGCCAAGAGCTGAAAGCCGAAAGCTGAGAGCCGAAAGCCGAAGAGCCGCAGGCTCCTGGTCCCGTCGGCCTGCGTTGCTGATCGCGCTGGCGTTCGCGGCCCTCGTGCTCGCGGTCGTGTTGCGGTATGCCGGGGTGTGGCTCGTGGTGTCCCATCCCGTCGAGCGGCCCGATGTCATCGTCTCGCTGGCCAGCCACGAATGGGAGCGGCTGCCGCTCGTCGCGCGCCTCGCGACCGACCACCCGGATGCCGCGGTGCTGCTCACCGAGCCGCAGCCGCCGACGCCCTTCAACTGTCACGACTGCGCGAACCGCGTGGAGCGGCTGCGCCACCTCGGCGTCGATGACGCGCGCGTCGAGGTGCTGCCGATCATCGGGCAGGGCACGCACGGCGAGGCGCTGACGCTACTGGCGCATGCGAGGGAGAGGGGCGTCCATCGTCTCGTCGTGGCCACGTCCCCGTACCACACGCGCCGCGCGCTGGCGACGTTCCGGAAGGTATTCGAGGGGACGGGCATCGAGATCGGCATCGAGCCCGCGACGGACAGCTCGGAGGCCCGTCCGTCCATCTGGTGGTGGCCCGGCTACGACCGCGCCTACGTTGTCTACGAATGGGCCGCGATCGCCAACTACGTAGTGAAGTACGGCGTGGGGTGGGGGCATTATCGGTAGGTCGGTAGTGGGTGGTGGGTAGTGGGTAGTGGGTGGTGGGTGGTGGGTAGTGGGTGGTGGCAGGTAGTGACGGGGTCACTGCAAGCTACCGCGGCTCGAGTGCGCGCCTGGTTCATCCGCGGATTGCGCAGATTACGCAGAGGCGCCGGTGTGGTCCCGCCGTCGCCGGTCGAAGACCGGCGGCGCGGACGAGCGTGGGCTGGCCGAAGGTGTCGGGCCGATCGGGGTCGGGATGAATTTCACTTCCTGCCACCCCTGGGAGCGGCGGAGGGCGGCGGGAAGTGAAATTCATCCCGACCCCGATCGACCGATCCGCCTGCCCGCGCTCGTCCCTCGCGGCCTTCGGCCGCGGCGGGACCCACAACGCTCTCCGATGCTCCTGGCATCGATGTCGGGGCGCACTCAGCGTGTTGCCTTTACGCGTCGTCCTGTCGTGGCCGCAGTCTTGCGTGGTCGACCGCCAAGTCGCCCGTTTGCTCGTGAGGCGCGCGCCTTCGCTACGCTGCGCTGCGCCCCGATCAAGGCAGCGACACCGATGATCTCAACCTTTGACTTCCCCTTGTCGGAGAAGCGCGCCACGCGGACTCGTGCACCTGGCCGACTGCCCGGGTGCGCCTCCAGGTACGCCGTCAGTACGGCGCGAATGGCGCGTTCCGCTTTCGCGGAGCTTTCCGCGGCGGCATAAACCGGCAATCCCGGCACGTAGGCGCTCACAGCGCCGTTGTCTTCGGTCTCCAGGACAACTGGATAGAGGAGAGTCATTCGATACCGGCCTCGCGCAGGATGCGGTTGCCCAGCCGCCCGGCGTCCTTCTTGGTGTGAACGGCCACCCAGACTTCCTTGCCCGAGGTGGGATGCTTCAACAGCAGGTGACTGCCTTTCCCGGACCGGACCTCGACGAACCCCGCAGCTTTCAATTTGCGGATCACCTCGGCCCAAGTCACGAACTCAACCGTAAACCTAATGTTAGGTTATGTCAAGTGCAGGGGCGAACCCACCCGCGGTGGGCCGGTTTCATTCCCGTTTGCGTTTCTGCCGCGACCGGCCGCGCAATGCACGCCTGTTCATCCGCGGATTGCGCAGATTACGCAGAGGCGCCGGTGTGGTCCCGCCGTCG
>CAZNOC010000592.1:0-1882 GCA_964574545.1 uncultured Bifidobacteriaceae bacterium
GGACGAGCCCGGTATAGTGTCACCGTGCAGCCCCTCGATCTGGTGGTCCTTGTCGGCTACCTCGCGGCCATCGTTGCCTTCGGCGCGTACTTCTCGAAGGCCCAGCACACGACACGCGACTACTTCCTGTCGGGCAAGCGCCTGCCGTGGTGGGCGATCATGGGATCGATCGTCGCCACCGAAACGAGCACGGTCACCTTCATCAGCATCCCGGGCTACGCCTACTCCACCAACTTCACCTTCCTCCAGCTCGTGATGGGCTACCTCATCGGGCGGATGGTGGTGTCGAGCCTGCTCCTGCCGGGCTACTTCCGTGGCGAGCTCGTCACGGCGTACCAGTTGCTCGGCGACCGATTCGGACCGGCGGTCAAGCGGCTCGTGTCGGGCGTCTTCGTCGTCACGCGCAGCCTCGCCGATGGGTTCCGGCTCTTCGCCACCGGGCTCGTCCTGGCAGCGGCCCTCCTGGCCACGCCACACGCCGACGCGCTCGTCCGGGGCTGGCTGCCGGGGGCGGATCCCACCTATGTCGTGCTGGTGCTGGCGGTCACGGTGATCGGTCTCGCCACCATCACCTACACCTACTTCGGAGGCATGACGGCGGTGATCTGGACCGACGTGATCCAGCTCGGCGTGTACATGAGCGGGGCGGTGATCGCGATGGCCGTGCTGCTCCACCAGATTCCCGGAGGCTGGACGGAGGTGCGCGAGGCCGGCGCCGCGGCAGGCCGCTTCACGTTGTTCGACTTCACCTTCGACCTGACTCGTGGCTATACGTTCTGGTCGGGCGTCGTCGGCGGGGCGTTCCTGACGACCGCCACGCATGGCACCGACCAGATGATGGTCCAGCGCTACCTGTGCGCCAGCAGCGAAGCCTCGGCGCGCAAGGCCCTCCTCTGGAGCGGCGTCGTGGTGTTCGCCCAGTTCGTCATCTTCCTGACCATCGGTGCGATGCTGTTCGTCTACTACACGCACCACGCGCCGGAGGAGATCGCCCAGTTCACGCGCGACGGCCGGATCCAGACCGATCGCATCTTTCCCTACTTCATCATCAACCACCTGCCGGCCGGCGTCGTGGGGCTGGTGCTCGCCGCCATCTTCGCGGCCGCGATGTCCACGCTCTCCTCGTCGCTCAACTCGTCGGCCGCGGCCGTCGTCAACGACTTCTACGTGCCCGCCACGAGGGGCCGCCGCGACGAGGCGCACTACCTGGCGGTCTCGCGCGGCCTGACGCTGACGTTCGGCCTCGTCCAGGTCGGCATCGCCGTCGTGGCCATTTCATTCTCGAGCCGGGTCGTGGATGAAGTGCTCGGCATCGCCTCGTTCACCAACGGGATCATCCTGGGCGTGTTCCTGCTCGGCACGCTCACCCGGGTGCGCCAGCCCGCGGCCTTTGCCGGCATCATCGGCGGATCTTCCGTGATGCTGGCGGTCAAGTTGGGTACACTCGTCTCGTGGCAGTGGTACGTGCTGATCGGGTCGATGGTCACGCTGGGCGTGGGCGTGCTGGCGGAGCGGTGGCCGGCGGCCGGCGCCGGACGCGCCGCGTCTGAACGGTGATGAGGCGCTTGACCCTCGCAATCGCCGTGGCACTCTGGATCGCCGGCAGCCTGATGCCCGTGCCCGCCGACGGCAGGATGCAGGGCACGGCCGACGAACGCTACGCCGGGCTGCAGTGGACGTTCGTTCGAGTCCGCTACACTGCGTGGCCGGCCATGCAGGCGCAGTACCTGCGCGACTACCGCATGGAGCCGTGGGCGGTGGACGCCCCGGTGGCTGAAGAGAACCTGTCGCGGCGTCTCCGCTCGGTCACGAGCGTCCAGGTCAACGACCCGATTACCCTCAGGATCGAGGATCCCGAACTCTGGCTCCAACCCTGGATCTA
>CAZNOC010000593.1:0-1882 GCA_964574545.1 uncultured Bifidobacteriaceae bacterium
AGAGATCTATCTTCTGATCTCTTGGTCTCGGTCGGCGGCCGTCGCCTCAGTACCCGACCACCCTCAACCCCGGTACACGCGCGAAGTCCCTCTGGTTTCTGGTCACCAGCGGCGCATCGTCAAGCAGGGCCGCCGTCGCGATCAGCAGGTCCATCGTGGCCACGGGACGGCCGCGACGCGAGAGCCCGGCAAGCAGCCGCGCGTAGGTCCCGGCGAACCGGTCGTCGGGATACGCCACGAGCAGCCCGCTCAGCAGGCGATCCAGCTCCTCGTGCTCGCGCAGGGGCTGACGCGCCAGCTCGGCGCCGGCACGCAGCTCGCACGCGACATGGACCGAGACGCCGAGGACCTCGTGGTCGTCAAGGGACTCGATGAAGTCCAGGGCGCCGCCCTGGCGTCCCTTCGTCGTCTCGCGCAGCAGGTCGATGAGGAACGAGCTGTCGAGGTGAATCATCGCGCGACGGCGCGGGCCGGGTGCGCCGCCCTGCCCTCGATCTGCCGCTCGATGGCATCGAGCGCGGACTCGCTCACGCGGGTGGCCCGCAGCACGGCCCGGAACGACCGCACGGTCGGGCGCCCGAAGTGCGCCTTGATCACCTGCGAGAACGACTGCCCGTCACGCTTGTGGTGGGCCAGCAGGTCGTAGGCTTCGAGGTCGATCGTGATGGTCTTGACAGCCATGCACTTATCATGCACTTGTCGAGTTGTTGAAGTCAACGCGGCGCGCCTCGATGCCGCTCATCCGCGTGCGGCGCGGGGACGACGGCTCTGACCTTACGCGGCGCCTCGGCCTTCGAGGCGCGCAGCATCGACGTCCCTGCTCGATCTCGTCGGGCGTCCAGACTCCAGCGCGGAGCGTTCGGCGCTCATGGCGTCGCTCGACCCGCGTCCCGCCTGGCAGCCCCATTTCCGGCCCGATTTCCCCAACCCCCTCGCCCCTGTACGAGAACCGGCACTCCGACGTTCTTACGGGTAGGACGGCAAGGAAGGCACTTGCCGGGGAGGGGTACATGGAGGCCGTGGCACTGCGCGGGCGGACACTCGGACGCTATTTCGTCGAGGACCTGATCGGCATGGGCGGCATGGGGGTCGTCTACCGGGCCCACGACGTCGCGGACGGGCGGAAGGTGGCCCTCAAGGTCGTCGCGTCCCGCCCCGGCCGGCAAGCCGACCTCGCGACGCGCCTGAAGGCAGAGGCGCGCTGGCTTGCGTGCTGCCGCGCGCCGAACGTCGTGCGGGTGTTCGAAATGGCCAGCGCCGACGGCGTGGACTTCATCGCGATGGAGCTGATGCCGACGACGCTGGAGTCGCTCATCGCCAGGAACGGCCCGCTTGGCGACGCGGAGCTCCTGGGGATCGGCACCCAGGTGCTGCTCGGACTCGAGTCCGCCCACCTCGACGGGGTGCTCCACGGCGACGTCAAGCCGGCCAACGTCGGCATCTCCAGTGACGGCATCGTCAAGCTGCTGGACTTCGGCGTGGCCCGGCCGCTGCCCGGCTGCCTGGACTCACCCTCCGCGACCACGGGCTGCCTGGACCGCTGTGAGTTCGGCACGATCCAGTACATGTCGCCCGAGCAGCTGCGCGGCGACCCGGTCGACACGCGGGCCGATGTCTACGGCGCAGGGGCCGTGCTGTATGAGGCGGCCACGGGACGGGCGCCCTTCACGCAGCAGGGACTGGTGTGCCTGATCGACGCGGTGCTGCACGTCGAGCCGAAGCGGCCCCGCGAGCTGAACCCGGCGCTCAGCCCGGCGTTCGACGATCTGGTGATGAAGGCGCTGGCGAAGGATGTGTCGAAGCGCTTCGGCTCCACGCAGGACATGCGCGCGGCGCTGCTCGGGTCGTTCCCTTCGGTGAGCCGGTGGCGGACGGCATCCAG
>CAZNOC010000594.1:0-1872 GCA_964574545.1 uncultured Bifidobacteriaceae bacterium
GCGGAGCGCGGCGCGCACGTCGACACCCAGCCTTAGCTCCCGCGCAGCGCCTCGTTCACCAGGCCCACCGATCTCAGCGCCCGCGTCCACCACGCGGTCATGCGGGAGGATTCTGATGCTGCAGCCGCGTCATCGCGCGACCGCCTCCTCAGCGTGTGCGGAGAGGATCCACTCATACGCGGGCTGCACGATGACGGCAGCAGGAGCCGACGGAGGCGCCGGCTCGCGATTCAGCGTGAGGAGGCGTTGCGCGGCGCGGGGGTGGAGTTCACGGGCGCCGTCGAGAGCACGTAGCTCCCGCGCCGCGGTCGCCGGGTCCGAGGCTTCCGCACAGACCTGGATCAGCTCCTCCTTCCCGTCCGGGAAGCGAGCCAGGAAGTCCACCTCATGGCCCTCGGGAGTGCGGACGTACGTCACCTCACAGCGCCTGCGCTCGAGCTCCACCATCACCGCGGTCTCGAGCGCATGCCCGACGTTGGCGCGTCCCGTGCGGTCGAAGACGGGGATCAGGCCGGGGTCGACGGGATAGGCCTTGCGCGGATTGACCATGCGCTGGCGCTCGGACTGCGACTCGAGCCACACCGTACGCACGAGGAAACAGTCCGAGAGATGCGCGAGGAGCTGGTGCACCGTGTCCTTGGAGATCGAGAGCCCCTGTGACTTGAGCGCCGCGTAGAACTTCTCGACGCTGAAGAGCCCCGCTGCATTGCCGAGGAGATGCCGCACCAGCCAGCGCAGCCCCGCCACGTTGGTCACGTTGTGTCGCTCGACGACGTCGCGAAGCATCGCGACGTCCACGTAGTCGCGCAGGAGCTGGCGGCGCGTGGCGACGTCGAGGCCTTGCGCCTCGGGGAAGCCACCCACCTCCAGGTAGTCGAGGAAGGCGCGCTCGAGTGCCGAGCGCTCGCGCGAGGAGAGGAAGTCCGGGCGCTCGGGAGGGGTGATGCCCCGGTGGCGCAGCGCCTCCTCGAAGCTGAAGGGATGGAGCAGCACCTCCCAGGCACGACCGCGCAGCGCTGTGGCGATCTCGCGCGAGAGGAGCGCGGCCGAGGATCCGGTGACGAAGACCTCCACCTGCTCGGAGTCGAGCAGGCGCCGCACGAAGCGCTCCCAGCCGGGGACGACCTGGATCTCGTCGAAGCACCAGGTCACGGTCTTGCTGCCGCGGGCCTCGGGATGGCGGCGGTAGTAGCTCTCGACGAGCGGGTGCAGGCTCTCGGCAGTGAGCTCGGCGAGGCGCTCGTCCTCGAAGTTCACGTAGGGCAAAAGGGAGTGGTCGACGCCGGCTTCCAGCTTCTCGCGGCGGAGCTGGTGCAGGAAGGTGGTCTTTCCGGCTCGGCGCATGCCCACCACCGCGGTGGCCTTGCCCGGAAGATGGATCGGGCCAGACATGCGCCGTGGTGTGGACGCGGGGATGGTGGAGGCGAGCGAATCCGCAAGTTTCTCGGCGAGTAGGGATTCGAAAGCGGGAAGACGGTCGGACGCCATGACCGGATTTATCGCCCCATCAAGAGGCGAATGTAAAGTGATTTTGTCCTTATTATGAGGATAAATATCCTCCCCAGGGGACTCCTGGGTCGCCGTTGCGGTGCGAGCGCGGCGGAGCGCGACGCGCGGGACGAGCCCGACACTACCTCCCGCGCAGCGCCTCGTTCACCACCCCCACCGAGCGCAGCGCCCGCGTCCACCACTCCGTCGTGCCCGCGTCGAGCAGCTCGCGCGCGGCCTGCACCAAGGCGTCCTGCGCCGCGGTCGCGAGTGCGCTGCCCGTCGAGACGCGCGACGCGCCGGCTGCGAACAGCTCCGGCACGGTCGGTCCGCCCGGCAGCAGCAGCACGTTGAGCGGCCGGTCGATCGCCGCGACGACGCTTC
>CAZNOC010000595.1:0-1866 GCA_964574545.1 uncultured Bifidobacteriaceae bacterium
GCACGACGATGTCGTACTCGGCCCTGGTGACGGGCTGCACCGACAGCCGGCTGCCCTTCTGGACGACCTTCATCTGCTCGAGGCCCTTGGTGGACTTCAGCGTCTCGAGCGGCACGACATCAGGAAACCGCTCCACGAACCCGATGTCCACCATGTACCAGACGGGATTCTCCCTGGTGCTGGCGGCATCGAAGTAGGTATGTCCCTTCTTCCACGCCGTGTGGTCTGGATAGCCCTCGCGCACGATCTCGGCAAGCCCCGTAACGCCCGACGGGTTGGCGTTCGACGCGTAGAAGAGCACGCCGTCGCCTTCCTGCATCTCATCGCGCATGAAGTTGCGCGCTTGATAGTTCCGCACGCCTTCCCAGCTCGACGTCGTGTCCCGCGCAAGATCGTCGATCGTGTAGGCGTCGGGCTCGCACTTCATCAACCAGAACTTCCTCGCCATTGGACTCCCAGGGTCGTTGTCAGCGTTCGGCTGTCAGCTATCAGCTATCGGCTTTCGGCTTTCGGCTTTCGGCACGAAGTTCGTACCGGGCCAGATCAGATCACCAGATCACCAGATAGATCTGAACATCTCACATTGAGACATCCATCAAGAGATCACCACATCAAGAGATCTCCAGATTGCCTACCTATCTATCTTCCTGTTTCCTGTAGCTGCTCACCGGCGGCAGGTACGCGCCCGTGCCGGGCCTCGGTTCTGGACCGGCCACCACGGGCAGCGTCAGCGTGCCGATCCCTTCGATGCTCGCCACGATCTCGTCACCGGGTTTCAGGAACTGCGGCGCGCCGCGCACGGCGGATCCCATTCCGACCCCGCCCGACGTCCCGTTGTTGACCACGTCGCCCGGGAACAGGGTGATGATCGAAGAGGCGTACTCGATCAGTTCGTACACCGAGTGAATCATGTCGCCAGGCAGGCCCTCCTGCATCTGCTGGCCTCCGACGGTCAGCGTCTGCCGCAGCCGCGTCATCGGGTCGCCGTAGAACTCCTTCGGCACGATCCACGGGCCCATCGGTGCGAACGTGTCGTGGCCCTTGCCGACGAACCAGTCCGAGCCGGGCCGCGAATCCGGCGGACGCCCGCCTCGATCAGAGATGTCCACCGTCACCATGTAGCCGAAGATGTGCTCGGCGGCCTGTGGTGCCGGCACGTACTTCGCCGCGCGTCCGATGACGATGCCGAGCTCGACCTCCCAGTCGATGCGGTCGCGTCCAAACGGAATGACGACGGCGTCGCGGTTGCCGATGATCGCGCCTTCCGTGGGCTTGAGAAAGAGGTAGGGTATGCCTCGGTTGGCGCGCCGTTCATCAGCGGCCTTGCGCTGTTCCTCAGCGGTGCCGCCTTCGTTCACATGACTGTAGAAGTTGACGGCGGCGTTCAGGATCTTGCCAGGCATCAGCGGCGGCAGCGTCCGCACCGCGTTCACCTCGTGGATGAACCCGGGCCGCGACGTCCCTTCGAGCTGCCGGCGGGTCACGAGGTCCCCGACGACCTCGTACAAGCGGTACTTCAGACCGTATTCGTACCGCCCGATGAGCTCCCGCATCGTCTCGGGCATCGGCAGGCGAGGGTATGCGGGGTCGCGTTCGAGGGCGCGGTTGGCGGCGCGGAGATCGACGACAAGCGTGTCGTCGCGAAGCACGAGGCCGATCCTCGGTTCGCCGCCGATCTCGAACGTGCCGAGCTTGAACGGCTCGACGTTGGTGGCGGTTGCGCCGGTCTGGGCCGTCGCGAAGGCGGGGCCGGCCAGGATCAGAAAGGCGAGAGCGAGGAGTATGCGTCGCATGGAGGTATCCCCGGGAAGGCAGTGGATGGAACTGGGCGAGCGGTAACTCTGACGCTGCCGCCGCGGGGCTGTC
>CAZNOC010000596.1:0-1862 GCA_964574545.1 uncultured Bifidobacteriaceae bacterium
AGTATGTGTTTGTGGAGAAAGAGGGCGACATCGCCTTCACCTCCAGCCTGTACAACGACGGCTTGCAACCATACCGGTTCGGTATCTATAGCGGCTGGGGCATCGAACCCGTTACCGAAGCCGGCCTCCTCTTCACCGACCGCGGGCTCTATCGGGCCGGCGAGACCGTACATCTCAAGGGCGTTCTTCGCCAGAAAACCGACGGGGAATGGACGCCGATTCGCGACAGTGTCGTCGTTGCCATCGTCAGCCCGGACGATGAGACCGTCTACACGCGTGAACTCCTGCCGAACGACCTCGGCACGTTCGCCATCGCCTGGGAAACGACCGAGAGCGCCACCCTGGGCAGCTACTTCGTTCGCGTACAACACACCCACCCCCGGAACGATTACACCTATATCGCGAGCGACTATTTCCGGGTCGATGCGTTCCGCCGGGCCACCTTTGCGGTCGATGTACACACGGCGCGCGATGCGTATATCGCAGGCGACTTTTTCGAGGCCGGCATCTCGGGCCGCTACCTGTTCGGTGCTGCCATGCAGGGGCAGCCGGTGCGGTACACACTTTCCAGCCGGCCCGCCTCATTCCGCCCGCCAGGCTTCCAGGGCTACACCTTTTCCGCCTGGCGCGACGTGTATTACGGCCAGACCATCGCCAGTGGCGACACCCTACTTGATACGGAAGGGATGCTCGCAATCCGCCGGCAGCTTCCCGGCCACGCCGGCGGCGTACCGATGCAGGTCCGCCTCGACGCCTCGGTAGAAGACCCGGCGCGACAGTGGAGTAGCGGCAACGACGAGGCCCTGCTCCATCCGGGCCTGTTCTACATCGGTCTAAAGCCCAAAACGACGTTCCTCGATCTCACTCGCGATGCCGCGATGAGCATCGACCTCGTCGCCGTCGACCCGAACGGCGTCCCCCGCGCGGCCGAGGCGGATGTCCGCGTGGTCCGCGAACAGTGGAACAGCGTCCGCGAGATCGGCGCCGACGGCCGGGTCCGCTGGCGCTCCGAACGGGTGGAGGAAGAGATCCTGACCCGGCACGTCTCGACCGACACCCGGAGCGCCCGCCGGCTTTCCTTCCAGGTCGAAAAGGGGGGAAGTTATGTGGTCCGGGCCGCGTCGCGCGATATCCGTGGCAACACACTTCTACGCCACGGGAGGCGGCTACGTCGCCTGGCGCCGGAACGACGACGACCGTATGGAACTGGTACCGGAAAGGACCGACTACCGCCCGGGGGAAACCGCGCGCTTTATGGTGCAGTCGCCCTTCGAAGAGGCCACGGCCCTGGTAACCGTGGAACGCGAAGGGATCTTGTCGAGCGAGGTGGTCACGCTTCGAGGGAGCGCCCCGAAGATCGAGGTCCCGCTGACGGAAGCCCACATGCCGAATGTGTATGTGAGTGTGATACTCATCACAGGCCGTACCGCCCCACCCCAGGGGACGAGCGACCCCGGCGCGCCCACGTTTAAGATGGGTTACGCGGCGATCGATGTCGACACAGGGACGCGGCGCCTGGCCGTAGAGATAGTCCCGAACGCCGAGGCTTACCGGCCCGGGGACGAGGTGACGGTGGACCTCCGGCTCGTAGATGCCCGGGGGCGCGGCGTGCCCGGCGAGATCGCCTTTAGCGCGGCCGACGCCGGCGTGCTGAACCTGATCGGCTACACCCTGCCCGACCCATTCGACACCTTTTACGGAAAACGGCCCCTGGGTGTGACCACGAGCCAGTCGCTCTCCCATCTCGTCAAACAGCGAAATTTCGGCCAGAAGGAAGAAGACGAAGGCGGCGGCGGTGGGCTGGACGACGCCATGAGTGGGTTACGGAAGGATTTTCGGCCCCTCGCGCACTGGGATGCACA
>CAZNOC010000597.1:0-1854 GCA_964574545.1 uncultured Bifidobacteriaceae bacterium
GCGTCGCCCGGCAGCCCGGCGTGGGTGGAGGCGCCGGCACATGAGCCGGTGTTGGGTGAACCGGCCGGCTCATGTCCCGGTGCCTCCACCCACGACGGGCCGGCCCCTGGCCGGCCGCGGGACACCACGGCGCGCAGAATCCGCGCCATCCGCGGAATCCTGTTCGTCGTCTCTCGGGTGCGATCACGTACCGGTCGAACCGAACCCACCCCGCGACGCGGACACGGCTGCGGCGGTCTCGTCCCACTCCACGCGCGGCGCGGCCAGGACGACGCCTTGGGCCAGGCGGTCGCCGCGGCGCACTGCGACCGGTGTGTCGGTCACGTTGATCACCTGGATCTTGATCTCGTCCGCTGGGCCGCAGTAGTCGCTGTCGACGACGCCGACGCCGTTGGCGACCATCAGACCGCGCTTCAGCGGCGTACTGCTGCGCGCGAAGATCGCCAGGAAGTGCCCGTCGGGGACCTCGATGACGAGGCCCGTGGGGACAAGGCGGATCTCGCGGGGGGGGACCTCGAGATCGGTGGATGCGGCAAGGTCGAATCCGGCGGCGCCCCCCGTCCCGTACGCGGGCAGGTCAATCGCCGGATCGAGGCGGGTGATGCGAAGCTTCATAATAGGAGCATAGCGAAGTTGCCACCGGCCGCGACAGCGAGCCGGGAGGGGAGATGCAGGCATGATGTGGCGTAGACGACTCGTCGGGACGCTGGCGGCGGTGATGGCAGTGGTGGCCGGCAGCGCGGCATTGGCCCAGACCGCGCCGGCGAGCGCTCCGGCGCTCACCGATCCCTTGCCCCTCGACCCGTCCCTGAGGACCGGCACCCTGCCGAACGGCTTGCGCTACTTCATCCGGGCCAACGCGAGGCCCGCGAGCCGGGTGTCGATGCGGCTGGCGGTCAACGTCGGCTCGATCCACGAGGACGAGGACCAGCGGGGACTGGCCCACTTCCTCGAGCACATGGCCTTCAACGGGACGCGCAACTTCAAGCCCGGCGAGCTCATCACGTTCCTCGAATCCACCGGCGCGCGATTCGGCCCTCACGTGAACGCTTATACGTCCTTCGACGAGACCGTCTACATGCTCGACGTCCCCACCGACCGCGACGGGATCGTCGATCGCGCCATGCTCGTGTTGCACGACTTCGCGGGCGGCATGCTGCTGTTGCCCGAGGAGATCGACAAGGAACGAGGCGTCGTGCTCGAGGAATGGCGGGGGCGGCTTGGCGCGGGATCGCGCCTCACCGACCAGCAGTTGCCGGTGTTGCTGCAGGGGTCGCGGTACGCCGATCGCCTGCCCATCGGGTTGCCGGATGTCCTGACCGGATTTCCGCATCAGCGGCTCCGTGATTTCTACGAGCGCTGGTACCGCCCCGATCAGATGGCCCTCGCCATCGTCGGCGACGTGCACGTCGACGAGATCGAACGCCTCATCCGCACGCGGTTCGCCGACCTGGTCCGTCCCGATCGCCCGGTGGAGACCGTCGTACGCGACGTGCCTCCGCACCGCGAGACGCTCTACAGCGTGGCCACCGATCCGGAAGCCCAGGGGTGGACGGTGTCGATGGTCTACAAGCACCCCATCGAGGCGGAGGGGACGGTCGGCGACTACCGGCGCAGCCTGATGCGCCAACTCGTCTTCCAGATGCTCAACCTTCGGCTGCGTGACATCGCCAGCCAGCCCGACGCGCCGTTTCTCGGGGCCGAGGCCGGGGCCGACGCGCTTGGACGCGAAGTGAGCCTGTTCCAGATAGGCGCGGCGGTGCCCGAGGGCCAGCTCGCTCCCGGGCTCGAGGCCCTCGTGCGCGAGGCGCGCCGGATGGATCAGTTCGGCTTCACGGAGGCAGAACTCGACCG
>CAZNOC010000598.1:0-1845 GCA_964574545.1 uncultured Bifidobacteriaceae bacterium
GCCAGCGCCAGCGCCAGCCCGTTCATCACCGACGCCCAGCTGGCGACGCGCGTGAACCACATCATCCAGCCGACCTCGAACCCGACGAACCGGCCGAAGGCGGCGCGCGCGGGCACGATCGGTCCGCCGGTGCTGTCGAACCGGCTGCCGACCTCCGCGAAGCACAACGCAATCAGCATGCACGCCAGCCCCACGAGGATGAACGCCAGCGGCCCCCACGCTCCCACCTGAGCCGCGACGGCAGCGGGCAGCAGGAAGATGCCGCTGCCAATTACCTGGTTGATCCCGATGGCCGTCAGGTCCCATCGGCCCAGTTCGCGACGCAGGGCGGGTGTGCTCATCGGGTGACAGTGATATCACAAACCCCCAAAAAGCGACCTCGGCCTGGTGGTGGCGATCGAATTCAGGTTCGACGTCGCTGGAGGATCTGCCCGGCTCGCCCGCTGAGCGTCTCCGGGCTGAACGGCTGCATCAGGCGGAGCGCGTGGCGAAGGGGGATCGAGCGGCACGGATGTGCAGCGGAGACGGGGCAAACCTGTGCCGGTTGTATCATGACTGCGGCATGGGCACCATCACCCGTCCCGGGCTCCGTCAGACACTCCCCGGGCATGTCTACACCGACCCTGTGTGGTTCGCGGCCGAGATGGACCGCGTCTATCACGGCATGTGGATCGCCGTGGCACGCGCGGATGAGATCGCGGGGCCTGGCGACTTCGTCGTGCGTGAGGTGGCGGGCGACAGCCTGATCGTCGTCCGGGGCCAGGACGGCCGTGCGCGCGCGTTCCATAACGTCTGCCGGCACCGGGGGACCCGTCTCTGCATGGGGGACGGCGGGCAGGCAACGGGCAGCCTGCAGTGCCCCTACCACGCGTGGACGTACGACCTGACGGGCCGCCTGATCGGCGCCCCGCACATGGACGAGGTCGAGGGCTTTCGCCGCGAGGATCATCCGCTGCACGGCGCGGGCTGCGAGACGTGGGGCGGGCTGATCTTCGTGCATCCAGGAAGCCACCCCGAACCGCTCCTCGACCAGCTCGGCGACCTGCCGGCGCGCTTTTCTCCCTGGGGTCTCGACGAGCTGCGCCTTGTGCGTCGCGTCACCTACACCGTGCGAGCGAACTGGAAGCTCATCGTGCAGAACTACAACGAGTGCCTGCACTGCCCGGTGATCCACCCGATGCTCAACCGGATGCACCACTACCTTGGAGCCGCCAACGTGCCGACGACCGGCAGCTACTGCGGCGGCGCCATGGGATTCCGGGAGGGCGTCGAGACGCTCAGCACCGACGGTCGCCGGCGTCGCGCGTTTCTTCCAGGGCTCGGTCCCGATGAGCGGGGACTGGTCAACTACTTCGCCATCTACCCCAACCTGCTGCTCACGCTGCACCCCGACTACGTGATGACCGTCACCATCCGTCCGCGGTCGCCGCTCGAGACGGAACTCACGGCGGACTTCCTCTTCCATCCCGACGAGATTGCCAAGCCAGACTTCGTCTTTGAGGATGCCGTCGAGTTCTGGGACCGCACGAACCGCGAGGACTGGGCCATCTCGGAGCAGTCGCAGCTCGGGATCGCGTCACGCGCCTACGCGCCAGGCCCGTACTCCGCACGCGAGACTCAGCTGTGGGAGTTCGATAGATGGGTAGTGGCGAGGGTAGATGGATAGGCCCACAGATAGATTCATCTGGTGATCTCGCGACGTGCTGATGTGGCGATCGGATGTGCCGATGCGTCGATGTCCGGAACCTCGCGGCCCCATCTACCTCCTGATCGACGGCGCCTGGCGATCACACCGCCCATCAACAGATAGATCCAGCATCCTCGCCCAGATCTGAGCATCGAACA
>CAZNOC010000599.1:0-1841 GCA_964574545.1 uncultured Bifidobacteriaceae bacterium
GCCGATCGATGTCGTCCTGGTTCGAGTTGTAGATGAGGGTGCGCCCGTCGGGGGCAAGCAGGACGTCTTCCACTTCGAACGCCCCCGGGGTGAGGAGCGTCGCGGGGCCGCCCGACGAGGGCACGGAGTAGAGCAGCTTCCAGCCGGTGCGCTCCCACGGGAATACGAGGCGGTCGTCGGAGGTCCAGTACAACTGCCGCGGGCCGCTGACGCCCTGGAAGATGCTCCCGCGACCGTCCTCCGCGCGCCATACCTCGCGGCCCTCGGCGGTCGCCGCGTCGGCCACGCGAATCGACCACGGCTGGCCCTCGCGTTCCGGGAAGAAGGGCAGGCGGCCGCGGCGGGCCGGCTGCCGCAGGAAGGCCACGCGCCGGCTGTCCGACGACCACACCGGCTCGCTGTCGGTGTCGAACGAGGGATCGACCCACGCTACCGTCTTTGCCGCCACGTCCAGCGCTCCGATGTAGGCGTGCGTGCCGCGGCCGCTGACAAACGCGACCCTCGATCCGTCCGGCGACCAGCGCAGCGACCGCGCGCTCCCGCGCGCGCGGAGCGCCTGACTGGGGGCCGGCGTGCCGGAGACGCCCGCGGTCCAGATCTGTCCGCGATCCACATACGCCAGAAGGTCGCCGTTCGGCGACACCGCGGGCCCGCTGCCGGCGCCAATCCGTCGAGGGTCCCCGCCGGCGGCGGAGACCACCCAGACAGCCTGCTCGACGCCGGCCACCTCGCTCGTCGGGTTCGGGAGCTCACCCGCTCGGTTCGGCCCGCCGCCACGGACGTACACAAGGGTGCGGCCGTCGGGCGTCCAGGTGAGGCTCGTGATCTCCTGGCCGTTGTCGCCCGTGTAGTTCGTCAACCGGCGGCCGGTGACGTTGGGTCCGTCCGCCACCCAGACGTTCCGCTCCCCGCGCTCGTCGAACACCCACGCCACGCGCGCGCCTGTGGGCGCCGCCACGAGCGCGGTGGGAAAAGGCGCGCTCATCACCTGCTCGATGGTGAAGGGGCCCTGCGCAAGTGCCGGGACGGACCAGACACACGAGAGGACCACCAGCAGTCGAAGGGGATGGCGAAGCGCGTGCGGAACGACGAGCGGCGTCATGCAGCCTCCTCTTGGTTCTTGGCTTTCGGCTTTCGGCTTTCGGCTCTCGGCCCCACGGGCACAGCGAGTCGGCCGATATACGGCGAGTCCTACCCCCCCAAAAACGGCAGCGTGTGCACTTCCCCGCCAAGCTCCTGCTCGCCATCCACGACCTCGACGCGCGTGCCGGGTTCGAGGAAATCCCGGTGCAGGTACCCGAGCGCAATGGCGCGGCCCATTCGAGGGGACACGGCGGCGCTCGTCACGCGACCGACGTCCCGACCCGCCGCGCGCACGGTCGCTCCGGACGAAGGCACGGTGGTACCGTCGAGGGCGATCCCCGAGAGCTTCCTGGCGACACGACCCTGGCCCCGATGCAGGACACGAATCACCACCTCCTGGCCCACGTAACAGCCTTTGGTCAGCGAGATCGCCCGGTTCTCGATCCCGGCCTCGAGGGGGATGGTGTGCTCGTCCATGTCCACGAGGAACAGGGGCCGTCCGGCCTCGATCCGCACCACCTCGGCGGTCGTGGCGGACACCGTGACGGCGCCGGCCGATGCGAGACGCGCTGCCAGCGCCGGCAGCCGCGCCGGGTCGGCGTAGATCTCGTATCCGGGGACGCCAAAGGGTTCGACGTGGACGACGCGTGCCGGTCCATCGGTGAGCGGCAACTCTTCGTGCTGGTAGACACGCCAGTCCTGAAGCGCCGCGGCCGAGACGACGCCGTCGAGCGCCGCTGAGAGGACGGGCGCGGCGG
>CAZNOC010000600.1:0-1834 GCA_964574545.1 uncultured Bifidobacteriaceae bacterium
GGCCTAGCGGGGCGCCCGTCGTTCAAGCGGCGCGCCGACGCCGCGGCGCCCTAGGAGACTGTGTGCGTACTTGTGTGAGTGTGGTGGATGGCGGTGGGTTGGGCCATCGTTCGGGTGAGTTCGAGCGCGTCTCCGGTGTGGTAGTATGATCGTGCTGGACGCGCTTCCTGCCTGTTGTCAGCGTTCACTTGGGGGGACCGTGAAGCGTTTCATCACCTTCGATCCAGATCAGCCGCTGCTGTTGCCGGTGGATTTGCGGACGGCGTTGCCGGCGGGTCATGCGGCGTTGCTGCTGGCCGATATCGCTGAGCAGTTCGACCTTAGTGAGGTGCACGCTGGTTTCGAGGATGAGGCCTTGGGTGGGAGACCGGGTTTCGATCCGCGGATGATGGTGCGGGTGTGGCTGTACGCGTACCTGGTGGGGATTCGCTCGTCACGGAAGTTGGCGTTGGCGCTCGTCGAGAACATCGCCTTCCGGATGCTCGCTAACAACCAGACGCCGCAGTACTGGGCGCTGAATCGCTTCCGCAGCCGGCACCGTGGTGCGTTGGGGAACTTGCTGGTGCAGACGGTGTCGCTGGCGAGCGAGTTGGGGTTGGTGAAGCTCGGGGTGGTCGCGATCGATGGCACGAAGATCAGGGCGAACGCCAGCAAGCACAAGGCCTTGAGTTACGGGCGCATGGTGGAGCGTGAAGCGGCCCTGCGCGCCGAGGTTGAGGCGTTCTTGCGTCAGAGCGAGGAAGTCGACGCCGATGAGGACCGCGCGTTGGGTCCCGATGATGACGGTTCGAGCCTGCCGCCGGAACTGCACGACGTGCAGGCGCGGCGGCGCAAGATCGCGGACGCGAAACGTGAGCTCGAGCGGCGCGCGAGGGCGAAGGTCGCGTCGGATCAGACGAAGCGGCGTGAGCGTGCGCATGAGCAGGGGAAGGGGTACGAGCCTCGCCGGGATGCTGAGGAGGCGGTGCCGGGCGCGGCGGATCAGATCAACTTGACGGACCCCGAGTCGCGCATCATGACCAGTGGTGGCGCGTTCGTGCAGGCGTTCAATGCGCAAGCCGCCGTCGACACCGAGACGCACATCGTGCTGGCGGCGATGGTGACGAACCAGGCGGCGGACGCGCCGCACTTCGAACCCATCACCAAGCAGGTGATCGCGAACGCGGGCGCCACGCCCGAGTTGCTCGTCGCTGACGCTGGGTACCACAGCGAGGCGAACTTGGCGTGTGCCGACGCGCTCGAGATCGATGCCCTCATCCCAGCCGGCAGACTCAAGCACAGCGCGTGGCGGCAGCGGCGGGCGCCGCGGGGGCGGATTCCGAACGCCATCACGCCCAAGGAGCTGATGCAGCGCAGGCTCGCGACCCAACGGGGTAAACGTGCGTACGCGCAACGGCAAGGGAGTGTCGAGCCGGTGTTCGGCAGCACCAAGCAGCACCGCGGCTTGCGGCAGTTCCTGCATCGCGGGGTGGAAGCGAACCATCACCTCTTCCGCTTCGACATGGCGGCGCACAACCTCATGAAGATCATCAAGCACCTCCAGCGGCTGACCCTCCCGCAGGGCACGCCGCAGCGCCCAACCAAGCGCGCGGCGCGAGTCACGAACGCCGCTCAGGCGGTGATCTGAACCGAACCCAGACACCCCCGGGGCGCCAGCCCCCCACCGACGACCCCATCCGCCGCCGCCCTCACCCCACCGACCCTGACACCGGCCGCCACCGAGCCATCACACCAAGCGCAAGCACCTCATCCACAAGCTCGACGGCCAGTAGCCACACAAACTCCTAGCCGCCCCAGACCCCCTCGAGGAAGCGGAGCGCGTTCGCGCCGAGCA
>CAZNOC010000601.1:0-1832 GCA_964574545.1 uncultured Bifidobacteriaceae bacterium
ACTGGCGCTTGCGGGCGCGCGCCTGCTGGAGCGGTCCGTTCCTGGTGTGAGCGCCACCGACCCCTGGCCGTTCGCCATCGCCCTGGCGGTCGCGATCGGGACGGCGGCGCTCGCCGCGCTCGTCCCGGCACGGCGCGCCGTGCGCCTCGATCCAATGACCGCGCTGCGCGACTGACGGCGCCGGGCTCCGGGACGTCGGCGGAGGGGACGCCCATCACGGGGTCGTTGGCGGGCTGTGAGAATGCGGTCGGGAAGCCTCACTCGTCCGTCGCGGACCTTGAAGCGATGCGCTTGGCGCCTCCGGTGTTCGCGTTGCTGACCGGCACCAGACGCGTCTCCCATCCGTGCGGCAACACCGCCGTCGTGTCGTCCACGCCGTGAGCGTAGTAACCAAAAGACTCATGGAAGGGCGACAGCTCTCCAATCGCGCCATCGATCATGTCGGACTTCCCTGGCGCGTGCCGTGGGTAGAGATCGGCTTCCATCGAGACGCGCAGTGCCGCTGGCGCCTCGGGAAACTGTCCGAGCACCGCCTGGCTGCCAATCACGATGAATTCCTGTTCGTTGGTCAGCGTCGCTGCGGCCCTCAGCACGTGCTCAAGCGCGTCGCGGGTCATATCGCCTCAGGATCGCCAGACGCTCCTCCGGCGTCAGTACGCCGGCGAAGGGGCTCGATTGTCGAAGCCGTGTAGCCCTCTCGTCCCGCGAACGCAGCAAGGCGGCAATGACGTCTACCTGATGCCTGTCCAGCAGTTCGGCCCACTCGAGTAACGCGCTGTTTCGATCCCGGGCGAGCCAGCGGGCGACGTTTGCCCGCACCTGCTCGATCAGCTGCGGCCGGCTTTCGAGCTTGGCGGCGACCGCCTCGTGCAACGCAAGACTGCGGGCGTCGATCCACTCGTGTGAACGCACGACGACAGTATAAAGCGTCGTGACGCTGCCGGGCACGGCGGGCAAGTGGGTGAGGCGCATCACCCAGCCGCGCGGTTCAGGGGGAGGGGCACTACGTGGAGAACGACGCCCATCCAGCCGTAACGCCCGTCCATGGCCCGCGAGCGACCATTGGTCGGTCGTGGCTGGGCCGCCAGCCCGGGAGCCGGTACCGTCCGCACGGAGGCCGCATGCTGACCGACCTGCGCCACGCCTGCCGCGCGCTTGCCCGCCGGCCCGGCTTCGCCGCGGCCGTCGTCGTGACGTTGACGCTCGTGATCGCCGCGGGCGTTGCCATCGTGAGCGTGGGGGGCGGGCTGCTGCTGCGCCCGCTGCCGTTCCCGGACGGCGATCGGCTGGTAGCCCTTGATGCCGTGGCGGGAGGCGAAGCCGGGAAGCTGGCCTCCCGCGAGGCGCGCGAGATGGCGCGTGACAGCCGTGTCTTCGCCGCCGTCGCGGCCTTCTATCCAAGCCAGTACAACGTCACGGGCGACGGCCCTCCGGAATCGCTCGTCACCATGATCGGCACGTCGGCGCTGTTCGACGTCTTCGGCGTACGCATGCAGCACGGTGACGCATGGCCGGCGACGCTCGACTGGCAGACGCAGTACACCGTCGTCCTCGGGCACGGGCTGTGGCTGCGGCGCTACGGCGGCGACCCCTCCGTCGTCGGCCGCAGCATCGTGCTCGATGGCGCGTCGTACACCGTGGCCGGTGTGCTCCCGCCGGGGTTCGACTACCCAGTCAAAGCGGATCTCTATCGCGCGGTCACCGACTACACGGCGCCCGCCGCCCGCCGGTTCTCGGTCGTCGCCCGGCTCGCACCAGGGGTCACACACACGGAGGCGCAGGTCGAGCTGGATGGATTCGCCGCGACGTTCGCCGAGCGGTACCCGGAGACG
>CAZNOC010000602.1:0-1832 GCA_964574545.1 uncultured Bifidobacteriaceae bacterium
CTCGTGCCGTCAGCGTATCGAGCGTGTCCTGATGACGCACGATAAGCGTGCGGTCGATCAGAATACCGTCACCGACCTGCTGTTGGGCGAGCAACGCATACTTGGGTCGCGCGTCGCGGATGGGGCCATCGAACAAGGCATTCGGCGCCACACCAACGATCTCGAGTGGCTGGCGACGACCCTCGATGTGGAGCGTGGCGCCGAGAGGTGATCGTCCTGGAAACAGCTCCACCGCCAGGTGCTCGTTGATGACAACGACAGGAGCGGTGCCAAGCGTATCGGCCGGAGACAGGTCACGGCCACCGAGTGGCGTCAGCCCGAGCGATCGGAGGTAGCTGGGGCCGACCGCACGCACGAACGTCTGAGCAGCAGGGGCCTCAGCCGCGGCCCGTACCGGCGTGGTGGCCAGGAGAAAGGGGCCCGGTGGACGAGGGGAATAGCTGATCGCCAGGACGCCCGGTTCCTCTTCGACGCGCTCCCGCACGCGCTCCAGCGCCGCCAGTTCGGCCGCCCGCTGCGCAGGCCCCTGTGCCGCCGCGAACGCGTCCCCTCGCCCCACTCGCAGCGTGACGAGCAGGATCTTCTGCGGGTCGAAGCCGACTCGTCCAGACTCGAGCATCGACAGCGAACGATAGCCAAGCCCGGCGCCGGTGAGCAGGACAACCGAGAAGGCGACCTGCAGGACGACAAGCCCGCTCACGAGCCGCGACTGTCCAAGCGCCACCGACGGGTCGCCCGCTTTCAACATCGGCAGCACCGGTTGCTTCCACGCGCGAAGGGCCGGGGCAACCGTGAAGGCCAGCGTGGCGAACGCGGCGAGCGCCATCGCGTATGCGGCCAAGGTCCAGTCTGGCCTGACGTCCGCGAGCAGCCCGGGTTGCGGCTCGACGATTCGCAGGAGAACCCGCGACATCCAGTAGGCGACCAGGCAGGCCGCGACCCACGCCAGGAGGGATACCGCGGCGCCCTCGGCGAACAGCAGCCGGAGGATACGCACGCGCGACGCGCCGAGCGACTGCCTGAGAGCGCGGTCGCGCTGCCGGTCCACCGCGCGTCCCAGCATGAGGTTCGCGACGTTCGCGGATGCAACGAGCAGCGTGAGCGCCGTGACCACGCTGAACAAGGCAAGGAACGTCGGTGCCATGTCGGCCATGGGCAGCAATGCCGTGGCCGAGTACGCAGAAACGATCGTTCGCGGGTCGGCCATCGCCACGATCCCGCGTGGACCATAGGTGGTGAACGCCCCTGGGTGTGCGGCATTCAGTTGCGACACCAACGTGTCGAACTCGGCGCGCACGGCTGCCAGCGAGATGCCTGGAGCGCGTTGCCCAATCATGGCCACCGTCGGCTGTGCGCGATTGTCGAGCATCGCGAGGTTGGCAGTCGCCGCATAGTAGGCGCGAATAGGCACCCAGATGTCCTCGCCCGGCGTCAGGAGAGCCCCGGCGAATCCCGGGGTGGCGACGCCGACAATCGTCGCAGAGATGTTGTTCACCCCGACGGACCGGCCGATGACATCGTCCGCCTGGCCAAACCGCTCCGCCCACAAGCGGTGGCTGATGACGGCGGCCACCCCGTCAACCCCGTCGTCGTCTGCTCCGCGCAGGGGGCGACCTCGCGAGAGGGCGACGCCGAGCGTGTCGAAGTAGCTGGACGCGACCAAGCCGCCGAAGACCGCGTAGTGGCCGACATCAGTCGCGACGGTGAGACGCTCGCCACTCCAACCAGTGAGTCCTCGCAGGGTTGTCGTGCGGCGGGCGTAGTCCAGGAAGTTGGGGAAGCTGACGAATGGGTCCGCGATTGCCGCTCCCGACTCGACGTGCCTGACGGCG
>CAZNOC010000603.1:0-1829 GCA_964574545.1 uncultured Bifidobacteriaceae bacterium
CTGTGTCTCGGCTGGAAGGACTCGGGAAGTGGGGGCCGGCCGGTTGGTATGAGCTGGCTCTGCGGGGATTGAACGGACTGGCGAAGGGCCAGACGCGACTGCTGCAGAGCGGTTATCTGCGTTATTACCTGATGATCGTCTTCGTGACCACGGCTGGCCTCGCGGGGGCCACCCTCGTCGGCCGCGGCCGCCTGGTGGAGCCTGGGGATTGGTCGGGCCTGCGTTTTTACGACGTCGGCCTCGTCGTGTTGATCCTATTGGCGACCGTGGCGACGGTGCTGGCCAAGTCCCGACTCACCGCCATCGCTGCCCTCGGGGTGGTCGGCTACGGCGTGGCGCTGATCTTCGTCCTGTTCGGCGCGCCCGACGTGGCGATGACCCAGTTCCTGGTCGAGACACTGACCGTCATCCTGTTCGTTCTGGTTTTTTACCACTTGCGAAAGGCTGCGGACATATCCGGCCCGATAGCTCGAGGACGAGACGCCCTGCTCGCAGTGTCCGTCGGGGTGCTGATGACGGCTCTCGTATTGATCGCCACGAATGTCCAATACCACCCGCCGATCTCCAGCGAATTCGTCAAACGCAGCGTGAGCGAGGCTCATGGGCGGAACCTCGTCAACGTGATTCTGGTGGACTTCCGCGGGCTGGACACGCTTGGCGAGATCTCCGTCCTGGCGGTGGCCGGGGTCGGAGTGTACGCCCTCTTAAAGTTACGAGTCGGCAAGAAGATCAACGAGCGCAAGCCCTTCGCCACGGAAGGAGAAGGCTCGTGAATTCATTGATCCTGCGAGTAGCGACGCGATTTATGTTGCCGCTGTTGCTCCTCTTTTCGATCTTCCTGCTACTCCGCGGCCACAACGAGCCGGGCGGGGGATTCAGTGGCGGTCTGGTCGCGGCCTCGGCCTTCGTGCTGTATGGCTTTGCCTTCGGCGTGCCGGATGCCAAGTGGGCGCTGGGAGTGGACCCGCGCGGCCTCATTGGCGCGGGTCTGCTCACGGCCCTCGGCAGCGGTTGCCTGGGCCTCCTGGCGGGGCGCCCCTTGATGACCGGCCTGTGGGGGAAGTGGGACGTGCCCGGTTATGGTGAGCTCCACGTGGGCACTCCCCTGTTGTTTGACGTCGGCGTTTACCTGGTGGTTGTCGGCGTGACGCTCTCCATCATCTTACCGCTGGCGGAGGAGTGAAATGTCAACCTTGCTGGCAATCCTCATCGGCTGCTTGTACGCGGCCGGCGTCTATTTGATCCTGCGCCGCAGTCTGTTCAAGCTGATTCTCGGCCTGGTGCTTTTGTCGCACGGGGCCAATCTGTTGATCTTCACGGCCGGCGGACTGACTCGCGCCCAGCCGCCGATCATCGCGCCGGGAGAGATGGAACTGCCCGCGAATTCGCCCGATCCGTTGCCCCAGGCCCTGATTTTGACGGCCATCGTCATCGGCTTTAGCGTCCTCTCCTTTGCGCTGGTGCTGTTCCACCGCACTTACCAGACCATCGGCAGCGACGACCCGGATGAGTTGAAAGTGGGGGACCAATGAATCTGCTGCTGGTCTTACCTCTGATGATCCCCCTGACCATGGCGGCACTGTCGCTGTTGGCTTGGCGAAGGCTCGCGCTCCAGCGTGTGCTCGCCGTGGTGGGAACGGCGGGGTTGCTAGTCGGCGGTGTGGCGCTGCTTGCCTTCGTCTGGACGAACGGAATCGTTGCGAGCCAGATGGGAGCTTGGCCGGCGCCGTACGGCATTACCCTGGTCGCGGACCTGTTCAGTGCCATCATGGTGGTGCTGACGGGAGTGATTGGACTGGCCGTCGCTGTGTACTCCTTGGCGAGCATGG
>CAZNOC010000604.1:0-1827 GCA_964574545.1 uncultured Bifidobacteriaceae bacterium
GGGAAGGGCGTGGTCCTCGAGGTGCGCAACAACGGGCGCCACCTGGTTGAGATCACGGGACGCGCGGTGGAGGTCTTGACACGCAGGCGGCAATGCGAGTGAAATTGAAGGACCTCATGCACCTCGCACGCTTCATCCCGTTCTGCCCCTGCGCCTGTTGATCGAGGCACCCCCGCAGGACGGGTGTGACCTCGTGCTTCCCTGATCCCAATCACAACGGCAGTTCCGCCTGGCCGGCTGCAGCGCGCCCCTTTGGCGCGTACCGGCCCGTCCGGCGACTGCGAGGATGTCGACCATGGCTGTCGCGATTCTGTACGAGCATCCCGAATGGTTCCGGCCCCTGTTCGCCGCGCTCGAGCGGCGCAACGTCGCGTACACCACACTCGATGCGGCGGCGCTCCGCTGGGATCCGGCCGAGCCGCCGGCGTGGGATCTGCTCGTCAACCGGGTGAGCCCCTCGGCCTACCTTCGCGGGCATCGGCACGCGATCCACGCCGCCCTGCACTACGTCGAGTTCGTCGAGTCGTGCGCCATCCCCGTCGTCAACGGATCGGCGGCGTACCGGCTGGAGATCTCGAAGGCCGCGCAGCTGACGCTGCTCGATCGGCTGGGCGTGCCCTGTCCCCGCGCGCGTGTGATCAACAACGCGGAGCAGGCGATCGCGGCGTCCGAGGGGCTCCACTTCCCGATCGTCGTCAAGCCCAACATCGGCGGGAGCGGCGCGCGCATCCGGCGCTTCGAGTCCCGTACACATCTCGAGGCGGCCGCCGCCGCCGGCCACCTCGACCTCGGCATCGACGACACGGCCCTCGTGCAGGAGTTCCTGCCGGCACGCGACGGCGCCATCACCCGCATCGAACTGCTCGACGGCGAGCTGCTCTATGCGATCCGGATCACGCCGCCGGCGGGATTCGGATTCAATCTGTGCCCGGCGGATATCTGCCGGGGGGAGACGGACGCGACGACCGCACGAGGGGTGGACGTCGAGGGCGCGTGCGCCACGAAGCCGGCCATGCAGATCGAGCAGACGGACGTGCCGCGGCAGGTGCTCGACTCCGCGCGCGCCATCGCCGACGCCGGCGCGCTCGACATCTGCGGCATCGAGTACCTGATCGACGATCGCGACGGCCGGCCGTACGTCTACGACGTCAACGCGCTGTCCAACTTCGTGACCGACGCGTCACGCATCGTCGGGTTCGATCCGTTCGACCGCTTTGTGGCGTATCTGGAGGCGAGGCTGCGGGCGGGCCAGATCCGCACGGCTACGGCGAATCGTGCGATCCTGGGGCATGCCTACACGCTCGAGCAAGCCCAGCAAGGAGCCCGCACCGAAGCGTCAGGGCACGCCCCATGACTTTGCCGTCATCGCCCGCCGCGTGGTCGAGCAGGCCCTCGGAGAAACGATGGAAGGCGAACCGTTGCCGGACAAGGACGCGGGAAAGAACCCGGCGACCGACACCTTACCCGATTCGCAGCGCCGCGACAGGCTCCACGTGCAACGCGCGGCGCACGGGTACGAGACACGCGGCGCACGCGACCACCGCGATCGCGATCGGTGCGGCGACGAGCGATACCGGATCCCACGCGGGTACCCCGTAGACGAACCCCGCCAGCAGGCGTGCCGTCACCAGCCAGCCCGCGCCACCGAGCAGCAGGCCCACGGCCACCGGCTGCACCCCCTGCCTCACGACGAGGCGTCGCAGGTCGGCATCCGAGGCGCCGAGTGCACGGCGCACGCCGAGTTCACGCGTCTGCTGCGCCACCGCGTACGCCAGCACGGCATACACGCCGACGGCCGCCAGCACGAGCGCCAGCATGGCAAACCCG
>CAZNOC010000605.1:0-1820 GCA_964574545.1 uncultured Bifidobacteriaceae bacterium
AACCTGCGGCCTACTGCTTAGGAGGCAGTCGCTCTATCCCCTGAGCTACGAGGGCAGTGAATTCCCTTGCGGCACAAGGGATTTCGGCTGTCGGCTGCTCCGAGAACGGTAGCACAGCGCTCCTACAGCAACTGCTTCATGCTACAGTCCACGGCATCGTGGCAGCCACCCAGGGCAGTGTAGAAGATCTCGATCGGCTCATCCGATCGTGGCATCGCCACCTGAACGCGGCCAACATGAGCCCAAGGACGATCACCGTCTACCTCGAGGCGGCGTGGCAGCTGAACGCTTTTCTCGCCGGTGGACCCCAGGCGCTCGAACGGTATGTGGCGGTCAGGGGTCAGCGTGAGCGGGACAAACTGCTCGAGTCGCTTCAGCCGGTGGCCGCGGTCGATGCATCTCGTGATCGCATCGAAGACTTCATTGTCTACCTTCGCGACACCCGCTCGGCTTCGACAGCGAACAACCGGTATCGATCACTGCAACAGTTCTTCAGGTGGTTGGTCGACGAAGGCGAAGCCGAGCAGAGCCCGTTCGCCAGGATGCGCCCACCAAAGATGGAGGAGCGGGAGGTTCCGGTGATCCCACGAGATGACCTGGAGCGTCTGTTCAAGGTCGTCGCGGGCCGTTCGTTCGAGGAACGTCGGGACGCGGCGCTGCTCATGATGCTGCTCGATACCGGCGGCCGGCTCAACGAGATCGCCGGCCTCAAGGTCGACGACATTGACTTCAATCACGGCGTGGCCCTCGTCCTTGGCAAGGGGCGGCGTGAGCGGGCGTTGCCAATGAGCCCGACGACGATCAAGACCCTGGATCGATACCTGCGATCCAGAGAGCGCCATCGGTCCGCCGAGCTGCCCTGGCTCTGGTTGGGCGGGCAGGGACGGTTGACCTCGTCGGGGATCGCCCAGGTGTTGAGGCGACGGTGCGCCAAGGCCGGCATCGCTCAGCTGCACCCGCATCAGTTCCGGCACACCTTTGCCCACGAGTTCCTGGCGGCGGGCGGCAACGAGACGGATCTGATGCGGTTGGCGGGATGGCGATCCCGCGACATGGTGTCCCGTTACGCGGCGAGCGCCGCCGACGAGAGGGCCCGAGAGGCGCACCGTCGGTTTTCTCCCGTCGAGCGAGTGCTCTGATCGTCATCTGGCCCGACGTGCCTGGACGCTTCGGAGAGCGAGGCTCGTGAAGTAGGCGCGGCGGGCCTGCTCTGCCCGACGCGCGCGTTCGTCTGGGGGCAGTCGACGCTCGGGATCCACCTGATCCTCAAACCTCGTCATGAAGGCGCGCCTGGCGGGAGCAGTGTGGTCCGAAGCGTCCACCCGCGAGTGGAGCGTGTGGGCGGCCAGCTTGGCGCGAAGACTTCGTTCTGTTGGTGTCACGTAGGTGCTCGCCATCGCATGCGGCATCATACACAGGTGTAGTGCGGTGTAACAACAAAGAATCTCACTATTCTGAATCGAAGAGGCAATATCGGGCCGTCCTCGTTGCTTTGCCACTCGAGTCGCTGGTGGCGTCCGGTCCCCATCGCCGTCGCGGCTGCAGGACTGTGACTTGGGGACGTCGTCCGTAGATAAGTGCGGTTGTCAGCGAGTCGCTTGCCGTCGCATGACGGGTGCGGCAGCAGCAGCTCGGCAAGGCTAGAGTCCGAGAGCGCCCCGCGGAACGTTCCCTCTCCCAACGGCAGGCGCATGTGACCGCTCCCACGGAGTGGCGGCGCAAGGCCGGCCCGGTGGCTGTCGACCGGGGAGCACCTTGATGGCATGCAGGAGGTCAGGGGTTCAAATCCCCTCAGCTCCACCGCATGAATCCCCTTGCAC
>CAZNOC010000606.1:0-1813 GCA_964574545.1 uncultured Bifidobacteriaceae bacterium
TGTTAGATCCATGCGTCCACGGTCGTGGCCATGCCTAGCGCGGATTATTCATGAGGGTTGACGCAAGAAGGCCTTCGATGTGGTAGAAAGTGTGTTGGAGACGCACTTCCTAACGATCGGAGGCCTTCTGGTGAGCGAGTCTAGCACGACCACGCAGGTTCTGTTCGGTGCTTCGTTCATGAAGCCGCTCGAGGCGCGCTTCGATCAACCACAATCCAGCAGTGACGCCGGCGCGGTGCTCCTGCGTCTGCTCGATGATCACCTCGGTATCACCGAGGCCCTGGCGGGAGCGTTGACGGACCCGCGTGACCCCAGCCGCGTGCAGCACTCCCAACTCGACCTGGTTCGGCAACGGGTGTACGCCATCGCCTGCGGGTACGAGGACGGCAACGACGCGGCTCGCTTGCGGTTCGATCCCACCCAACGGCTGCTGCTGGGCCGCGACCCACTCGCTGGCGCGCCGCTCGGGTCGCAGCCGACGCTTTCACGGTTCGAGAACCGGCATGAGCTGCGTAGCCTCATCGCGGGCGGCGAAGCGATCATCGACACCCTCATCGCCTCGCACCGAACGCGCCTGGGACGCCGCGCGAAGCGCGTCAAGCGCATCACCATCGACCTCGATGGCACCGTCGACCCCGCCTACGGCCAGCAGCAGGGCGTGCTGTTCAACGGCCATTACGATCGGCACTGCCTCTACCCGCTGCTCGCCACCATCCAGTTCGACCGCGAGCGCGACCAGCACCTCATCGCTGCCCTGTGGCGGCCCGGCACCGCGCACGCCGCGCTCGGAACCCGCGCGATCTTGCGGCGGCTGCTGCCACGCCTCGGGAGCGCCTTCCCGCGCGCGAAGCTGCGTGTGCGCGCCGACGCCGGCTTCGCCACCCCGCACCTCTACGACTACCTGGAGCGACATCGACTCGAGTACGTCATCGGCTTCATGAACAACAAGAAACTCGCGAGGCTCACCCAACCCCTGCTGCAACGCGCCCGCGCCAAGAGCGTCGCCAGCGGTGAGAGCGCCAGCGTCTTCGCCGACACGCTCTACCAGGCCGACTCCTGGAAGCGTGAGCGGCGGCTGGTCATCAAGGCCGAGGTCACCCGCTACCCCGGCCGCGCACCGCGCGACAACCCACGCTTCGTGATCACCAACCTCCGCGGCCAGCCCGAAGCGATCTACCGCCGCATCTACGCCTACCGCGGCGACATGGAGAACCGCGTCAAGGAAGCCAAGGACGCCCTGAGCATCGACCGGCTCTCGTGCACCAGCCTGCTCGCGAACCAACTCCGGCTGCTGCTGACGCTATGCGCCTTCGCGCTCTACCAACTCCTGCGGCTGCACGCCGCCCGCACCGAACTCGCGCACGCTCAGATCGGCACCCTACGCGAGCGCCTGTTCAAGCTCGCCGGCGTCTTCGACGCCTCCCGACGGCGCATCACCCTACGCCTCCCCGCGCAAACACCCAACCAGCTCGCCTGGGCGCGCATCGCGTACTCCCTGCAAGCCAACGCCCCCTAACCAACCCGACACGAACAGTGAACAGCCCGAACCGCAGCGCGCCCAACGCACGCTGCTCAGCAGCGCCACGCGCTCACGACAACCACAACACCCCTCGACCACCACCCACCAACCCGAGACAGCGGCCCGCCACCCGACACGGCCACCCAAGCCCAGCGACCACCCCCAACGACCCCCAAGAAACCGCCCGACACGTGCAGAAACGAACCATCAAGCCCCACCAGCGGACTACTCATGAATAATGCGCGCTAGCGGTGCGCTACCGGATCGCCTGCGTGGGCAAGCCGGACGCTGGTC
>CAZNOC010000607.1:0-1811 GCA_964574545.1 uncultured Bifidobacteriaceae bacterium
AAGCTGAGGAACCCCGTCACGTCGGTCACCGTGGTCAGGACGATGGACGACGACTGCGCCGGGTCCTGTCCCGCCGCCCGCAGGACCATCGGTACGCCAGCGCCGGCGATGCCGGCGATCGTCATCGACAGCACCATGGCCAGGCCGATGACCGCCGCCAGCCCGTTCGATCCGCTCCACACGTAGACACCGAGCATCGTCGGCACCGCCACCGCCAGGCCATTGATGAATCCGACGGCGGCCTCCTTCATCGCCACGAGGAGCCAGTGACCCAGGCCGATCTCGTGCAGCGTGAGCCCACGCATCGTGACGGCGAGCGCCTGGGCGCCGGTGTTGCCGGACTGGCCGGCGACCACGGGCAGCAGCACCGCGAGCGCGGTGAACTGCGCGATGGTGTCCTCGAACATCCCGACGACGGCGGCCGCGAGGAAGGCGGTGACGAGGTTGATCTGCAGCCAGGGGAGGCGCTTGCGGACCGCGAACCACGCGCTGGACAACGCGCGTTCGTCGCGGCTCGCGCCCACCATGGACTGCATGTCCGCAGCCACTTCCTGCTCGGCGACGCGCGCGAGGGCACGCTGGCTGAGCGCGCCGACCGGACGACCCGCCATGTCGACGACCGGCATGGTGGCCAGCCGCTGCTGCTCCAGCAGCTCGGCCACCTCGTCGCGCGTGGCGAACGCCTCAATCGTCGGCGTGGCCTGGACCCGCAGCGACGACAGCCGCTCGTCGTCACCCGCCAGCAGCACTTCCACGGTCGTGATCGTCCCGCGCAGCTGCCCCTCCGGCGTGACGACCAGCACGACCTCGTCGCGGAACCGTTGCGACTCGCGAAGCGCGGCCGCCACGTCGCCGGCGCGTGCATCGTCGCGGAACACCGGTGCCGCCGGATCCATCAGGCTCCCTGCGCTGTTCTCCGGGTAGCTCAGGTAGGCGCCGACTTCACGCCGTCTGGCCGGCGGCAGGCTCTCCAGAAGGGCGCGCTGCAGGTCTCCGGCTCCGAGGCGCTGCAGCATGGCCGTTGCCACCGCGGCGTCGGTATCCGTCAGCGCACGGCGTGTCGTGTCGGGCGGGAGGCGCCGAAGGATGCGCGCGGCCGAGTCGGCCCCGAGGCGCGCCAGCAACTCGGCGGCGGCGCGAGGTGGTGCGGCGCTCACCACCGTCGCAGCTTCCTCGGGATCGAGGTCCTGTACCACCTGGGCGGCGGCCCCGGGGTGACGCGCGACATACTCGAGCGCCAGCGTGTCGAGCAGCGCGGCTTCGGTGTTCATGCTGTCTCTCCTGACGCCGGTTCGGTGGCGGTCGAGGCCAGGCCCTGCAGCAGGCCGCACAGCCCCAGCCAGTAGATCTCACCGAGGGCCATCACGGTCCTGACCGTGTGGTCGCCGTCGCCCGGGTTCACTTCCCGCTCACGGAGCTGGCGCATGTGCCGGTGCCGCAGGACGCCAAGGAACCGGCGGTCGGCGTCAACGACGGGCAGGGCGTCGAGAACTCGCCATCCGGGATGCGCGAAGACCGAGTCGAGGGAGGCGTCGGCGGACAACCAGATCACGCTCGGTTTGACGATGGCCCGTACGGGTTCGCCCGGGTCGGCCTGCAGGAGCTCGGCGAGGTCGAACACACCGGCGAGTCGATGCTCGTCATCGACGACGTAGACGTAGTAGTAGAGATGCTCGGGCGTCGTGTCGAGCAGGACACGCACGTCGGCCACCGTCGCGGCAAGCGGCACGGTCAGGACCTGCGGATCCATCACGCCACCCGCGGTTCCGGCGCCGTGGGCGAGCAGCACCGCGACCGCCCGCGCCTCGTCG
>CAZNOC010000608.1:0-1806 GCA_964574545.1 uncultured Bifidobacteriaceae bacterium
GAGTACCTCGAGATGATCGAGTACTCCGCGGACTCACTGCTGGGGCTGATCAACGACATCCTGGACTTCTCGAAGATCGAGGCCAGGAAGCTCCAGATCGACGAGGTTGACTTCGATCTCCAGGACCTCGTCGGCGATCTGATGCGGTCGCTCGCCGCACGGGCGCACGACAAGGGCCTGGAGATCGCCTACCACGTCGCGCACGACGTGCCGCATGCGCTGGCCGGCGACCCCGCACGCGTCCGGCAGGTGCTCACCAACCTGGCGAGCAACGCCGTGAAGTTCACCGAGCGGGGCGAAGTGGTGCTGCGGGTGACACGAGAGCCGCAGCATGGGGACGAGACATGGCTGCGCTTCTCGGTCTCAGACACCGGACTCGGGATTGCGCCCGAGCAGCATGACACCATCTTCGAGGCCTTCACCCAGGCCGACACCTCCACGACACGCCGCTTTGGCGGCACGGGCCTGGGCCTGGCCATCACGTCGCAGCTCGTGACGCTGATGAATGGCCGCATCCAGGTCGAGAGCACCCCCGGCCAGGGCAGCACGTTCCACGTGACGATGCCCTTCCGTGCGGCCTCTCCGTCCTTCTCGAAGGTGGACCCGGTCGATGCCGGCACTCTCGCCGGTATGCCCGTCCTGATCGTCGATGACAACGCGACGAACCGGCGTATCCTGCACGACGTCGTGCAGGCCTGGGGCATGCAGCCAACACTCGCCGAGGATGGCGCGGCCGCGCTGCGCGCAGTGGAAGCCGGCACGCAGGCCGGTTCGCCGTTCCGGCTGGTGTTGCTCGACTTCCAGATGCCGGGCACGGACGGACTCGATGTGGCCCGCCGCATCAGGCAGTCTCCGGACGGGGCGTCCACGCTGATTGTGATGCTGTCCTCGGTCGGCCGGACCGGCGAGGCGGCACGCGACGCCCACGGGATCGTGAACGTGTCGCTCACGAAGCCGGTGCGCCAGTCCGTCCTGCTGGAGGCGATCCTGGGATCGCTCGCAAGTCCGCTGGTGCCGGTGGTGCCCGCCAGACCCGCTGCGCCTGCGACGTCCCCGGCCGGACTGCGCTCCCTCCACGTCCTGTTGGCCGAGGACAACCACGTCAACGCGCGCCTCGTGACCGGCATCCTCGAGCGGCGAGGGCACCGCGTGACGACGGTGGAGACCGGACGGGCAGCTCTGGCCGCCGTCGGCACGACGGCCTTCGACGTCGTGCTGATGGACGTTCAGATGCCGGAGATGGACGGACTCGAAGCGACAGCGGCGATCCGCGCGTCCGAGGTGGGCACAGGCCGCCGTGTGCCAATTGTGGCGCTGACGGCCCACGCCATGAGCGGCGACCGCGAAGCCTGCCTGGCCGCGGGCGCCGACGCGTACCTGCCGAAGCCGGTGCGGGCCGCCGAGCTGCTGGCGACCATCGAACCTCTCTGCGAGGCTCGTCCCGACACGGCACCGGCCTCGGACGAGCCCTCCTTCAACGCCACCGAAGCCCTGGCCCGGGTCGAGGGTGACCGCGAGCTGCTGGTCGAGCTCATCGACCTCTTCCTGTCGGAGCTGCCCCACGCGCTCTCGGAGCTCCAACGCGGAGCCGCCCAGCGCGACCCGAAGGCCATCGAACGGGCGGCGCATACGCTGCGCGGATCCGTGGCGAACTTCAGCGCCCGGGCGGCAGTGGAGGCCGCCCTCTCCGTGGAACTCCTCGGCCGCGACGGCGATCTCGACGGCATGGGACCTGCGCTGGCCGCGCTCGAGCACGAACTCGGCCGGCTGGAACGCGACCTCGTCCGCGCACGCGAGGAGTTCACA
>CAZNOC010000609.1:0-1804 GCA_964574545.1 uncultured Bifidobacteriaceae bacterium
GTGTACTGGTTCGAGGTCGAGACCCACGGCCACATCGGCCACGGCAGCATGCCGTTCCTGGGCGTGAGCGCCATCGATCACATGGGCCTGGTGCTCGAGCGCATGCGCCATGAACTGCTGCCCGCGATGGCGGCCCGGACCACCGACGTGCCCGTGGTCCCCCCCGGCGCCAGGCACGCCACGCTCAACATCAACGGCATCGAAGGCGGGCAGCCGGTCGACGGCATCCAGACGCCGTGCGTGGCCGATGTCTGCCGCGCGGTGTTCGATCGCCGCTTCCTCCTCGAGGAAGGATTCGACCGGACCCGATCGGAGATCGAGGCGCTGCTGGCACGGGTCGCCGCCGACATCCCGAAGTTCGAGTACGTGCTCAAGGACCTGATGGTGGTGCACCCCGTGCGCACCCCCGAGGACTCGCCCCTCGTCTCCACGCTGGAACGCCACGTCAGCCGCGTTCTTGGACGCCCCGCGACGCAGGTCGCCAGTCCCGGCACCTACGACCACAAGCACGTGGACCGGATCGGCGGCATCCACCACTGCGTGGCCTACGGGCCGGGCATCCTCGACCTGGCGCACCAGCCGGACGAGTGGTGCGGCGTGGACGACCTGGTCAACGCTACCAAGGTGCTTGCCCTGACCATCCTCGAGCTGACGGGCAGCTGACAACGACGCCGCGCCGCAGGAGACACACGCTCATGGCTCAGAATGTCGAGATCCTCGCCAACTACGTCGCCGGTCGCTGGGAAACGCCCGCGATCGAGAGCGCGCTGCCGGTGGAGAACCCCGCGACGACCGACGTGCTCGCGCGCGTACCCCTCTCGTCGCCCGACGAGGTCGACCGCATCGTCCGTGCCGCCGCGGCGGCCTGGCCGGCGTGGCGCGCGACGCCGCCGACCGAGCGCATCCAGCCGCTCTTCCGCCTCAAGCAGCTGCTCGAGGAGCACGTCGAGGACATCGCGCGGACCATCACCCTCGAGAGCGGCAAGACGATCGGCGAGGCGCGCGGGGAAGTGCGCCGCGGCATCGAGAACGTGGAAGTCGCCACCGGCATTCCGTCGCTCGCGATGGGGTACAACGTCGAGGACATCGCCAGCGGCATCGACGAGATCCTGATCCGCCAGCCGCTCGGCGTCGTCGCGGCCATCACGCCGTTCAATTTCCCCGGCATGATTCCGCTGTGGTTCCTGCCGTACGCGATCGCCTGCGGCAACTGCTTCATCCTGAAGCCCTCCGAGCGCGTGCCGCTGACGATGCAGAAGGTGTTCGGGTTGATCGACCGCGCCGGCCTGCCGCCTGGCGTGGCGCAGCTCGTCAACGGCGGTCGCGAGGCGGTGGACGCCCTGCTCGATCACCCGGACGTGCGCGCCATCTCGTTCGTGGGTTCGTCCCCCGTGGCGCGCCACGTCTACGCGCGAGCGGCCGCGAACGGCAAGCGCGTGCAGTGCCAGGGCGGCGCCAAGAATCCCGTCATCGTGATGCCCGACGCCGACATCGACATGACGGTGACGCTCACGATGGACTCGGCGTTCGGGTGCGCGGGCCAGCGCTGCCTCGCCGCGTCGATGGTGGTGCCGATCGGCGAGGCGCAGGAGACGTTTACGCCGCGCCTGCTCGAGGCCGCGCGGTCGCGCCGCGTCGGCTTCGGCCTGGACGATGGGGTGGAGATGGGCCCGGTCATCACGGGCGGCAGCCGGTCGCGCATCGAGGGCCTGGTGGATCGCGGTGTGAGCGAGGGCGCGACGGTGCTCGTCGAGGGCCGCGGCAGGACCGTGGCCGGCTACGAGCGCGGTCACTTCGTGGGCCC
>CAZNOC010000610.1:0-1791 GCA_964574545.1 uncultured Bifidobacteriaceae bacterium
AGCCGTGTCGTCAGTTGCGGATCGTCGGCCGCCACCGTGCCGGCGCCGACCACCACGGCATCGCACAGCGCGCGCAGGCGATGCATATGCACCATGTTCTCGTGGCCGGTCACGAACTGGGAGTCGCCCGACACCGTGGCGATGAACCCGTCGAGGCTCTGGCCGAGGTGGGCCAGCGTCATCGGGCGCGACCTCGTCGCGCCGCAGAGCGGGCGGTAGAGATCGACGATCGCCGCGCGCTCGTCATCAGCCGACAGGTGCGACGTCCACCCGTGCCCGGGGAGCCACGACAGGACGGCGCCCGACGCGCCCGTCTCAACGGGGCAGAGCGAACCAGCGGCATCCGCGCTGAACCACGCCGGCTGCCCTTGTCGATCCAGCGACTCGGCCATTGCGCCAGCCGCCAGGACAAGGTTCCAGGCGGGATCCGCCGCTGACCCATGAGGCATCTCTCGCCACTATGCCATCCGGCCGCCGAAAATGCCAAGATGCCGGCATGGCGCCGCACGCGCCGGACCGTGTCCGGCGCTTCTACGATCGCAACACGCCCGGCTTCTCACGGTTCGGACAGGGCGGGCGCGCCGGCGCCATCCACCGCGCCGTGTGGGGACCGGGCGTCCTCACGCGGGAGGCGGCCTTCCACTTCGTGGACCGCCAGATTGCCGATCATGTGCGCCAGATCGGGACGCCGGGCCGGCGTCCTCACGTCGTGGATCTCGGCTGCGGCGTCGGCGGCAGCCTGTGCTATCTCGCCACGCAGCTGCCCATCCGCGGCACCGGGATCACGCTCAGCCCGGTGCAGGCAGGTCTGGCCGACCAACGAGCTCGAAGGGCCGGGCTCTCGGGACGCGTCGCGTGCTTCGTCGGCGACTACTGCGATCTGCCGCTGTCGCCGGGCACCGCGGACCTCGCGTATGCCATCGAGTCGTTCGTGCATGGGCCGGATCCGGCGCGCTTCTTCGCGCAGTGCCACCGCCTGCTCAGGCCTGGCGGACGGCTGATCGTCTGTGACGACGTCCGGCGTCCCACGACGGACACGTCAGCCGAACGGGTCCTGGAGCGCTTCCGCCAGGGATGGCACGTCAACACGCTGCTCAGCAGGAACGAGGTGCTGGCGGCCGCGCACCGCGCCGGCTTCGAGCACATCGCCACGCACGACCTCACGGCCGCGCTCGAGCTCGGCCGTCCCAGGGACTATCTCGTCACCGCGTTCGTCACCACCTTCGGCTGGCTGCCCCTCCACCGCACGCGCGCCGGCCATCTCGTCGGCGGCCAGGCGCTGCAGACGGGACTTCGTCGCGGGTGGCTGGGGTACGAGATGATGGTGTTTGAAACAGGTCCGACGGGTCCGACAGGTCCGACAGGTCCGGTGGGTCAGGGCGGTGTCTCAGAGGTAACGGCGACCGATGTAGGATCGTATTGACCTGGCAAGCGCCGAGCGCGGCAGCCCCCGCTGAGCGCGGTCACCAGCTCAACAGCTCACCGGCTGTCCCGAGGTCGGGATGGCCACTCGCGTCCACTAGCAGGAGGTTCGATGCGCAAGTCCATGTTCACGGTGTTCGCCCTCGTCGCGGCGGCCACCATCGGCATCAGCGCCCAGAAGATCACCGAGATCCACCCCGGCAAGGGCGGCAGCCCGCACGTGAGGGCGGACTGGACCATCGACGGGGCCGCCATCTCCATCACGTACGGCCGCCCGTTCTTGAAGGGCCGCCCCGAGAGCCAGCTCATGCCCCCCGGTCGCGTCTGGCGAACCGGCGCCGACGAGCAGACGACGCTCATCACCAACCG
>CAZNOC010000611.1:0-1784 GCA_964574545.1 uncultured Bifidobacteriaceae bacterium
TCCAACGCGCAACGAAAGTCCTCGTCCGAGTGCACGATCAGGAGCGGCGTCTCGACCCGATCGGCGTAGGCGAGGGGAGACTGCCGCCAGACGGCGTCGACATCGTCCCAGATGGTGGTGGCGAGCTCGCCCTGGTCGTACTCGGGCCCGAGGTCCGAGGTCCCGGCGAACGAGATGAAGTTCGTGATGGAGCGCTGCGTGACGGCGGCTTTGAAGCGGTGGGTATGGCCGATGACCCAATTCGTCATGAAGCCACCGCAGGAACCACCCGTGATGCCGAGCCGATCGCCGTCGACGAAGGGGAGCGCTGCGAAACGCTCGACGCCGATCATCGTCTCGTCGAAGTCCCTGCCACCTTGGTCGCCTTCGCTGGCGCGCGTCCAGGCTTGGCCGTAGCCGGCGGTGGTGCCGCGTTGGTTGAAGTAGGTGAGGACGTGCCCGGCGCCGACGAGGCATTGGAACTCGTGGCTGAAGTCCCAGGAGAACATGCTGCAATGCACGTACACGATGGCGGGATGGCGCTTCGTCTCGTCGAGCCCCACCGGCTTCATGAGCCAGCCATGGACCTTGGCGCCGTCGAGGCCGTCGTACCAGTACGCCTCGGGTGTGGCCAGGTGTCGGTCACGCAGCCAGGGGTTGAGGTCGGTGAGGCAGGTGCGCTCGCCACCACGCCAGAGGTAGAGCTCGCCGGGCGAGGCGGGGTCGGCCTGGCCGAACGCGGCGAGGTCGCCTGCAGCCGGACTGTACTCGAAGGTGACGCTCTCCCCCGCCACGACCCGCTCGTGCGTGCCGTCGCTGCGCACCCGGTGCAGGGTGGCGGCCCCCTGTTCCGTGAGCAGGAAGTAGACCCATGCATCCCCCGGCGCCCACTTCACGGTCACGTTCGAGAGCCCCTTGCGGGAGTCGGATGCCGCGTAGTTGCCGACCTCTTGGTCGAGACCAGGGACGAGCGGCCGAGCGTTCGCGCCGCCGTCAGTGGCGAGCTCCGCGATGTACGGGTGGAGGAAGACGCGCCGATTGGTCGGTGCCGGATGCTCGTGCCCGGCGAACGCGATGGCGCGATCGCCGGCGCCCCATTGCGGGCTACGGCACGCCCCGATCCAATCGGGAAGCAGCCGGCGCGGTCCCACCCCCGGAGCAGCCAAGTCGGCGACGAAGAGCTGCCCCTGGCCGAGCGCGACGTCCTGCTCGCGGCCCATCCCGACGAACGCCAGCAGCTGACCGTGCTCGCTCCAGGCGGGCTCGCTGAAGTCACACTCACTGTCAGTGACCTGCGACACGTCACCGGTCCGCACGTCGAGCGTCACGATCTGGGCGTAGCGGTCGTGCACCCAGCCAACACCGTCCTGCTTGTAGCGGAGGCGCCGAACGACCCTGACGGTGGGTGCCGGGATCCCGGGTCGCGGGCCGACGTCACGGGGGTCGCCTCGCCGGATCCAGCGGACGCCGGCGAGGCGGATCCCGTCGCTCGAGAAGGCGAGCTGCGCCATCCCGCCCTCGCCGAGCGGGAGACTGCGCCGGCCCCCCTCGCCGAGCAGGTGCAACGCGTGCGCCCCCGCCTCGGCGTGCGTGAAGGCGAGCGTCGCACCGTCGCGCGACCAGACGAGATTGCCGGCCTGACCGGTCGCCGGGCTCAGCGCCTCCACCATGCCCGCGCCGAGATCGCGCAGGTAGGCGCGCACGCGGTAGCCGTTCCGGTCGACGTCGACGGAGCGAACCGTGTACGCCAGCCGGTCGCCGCGCGGCGACAGCGCCACCTCCTCGAGCCAGCGGAAGTGCACGAG
>CAZNOC010000612.1:0-1774 GCA_964574545.1 uncultured Bifidobacteriaceae bacterium
CGGCGCCGGTCTGCGTCAGGGGCAGGTAGTTTGCCCAGCCCACGGCCTGGATCCCGGGCACCGCACTGACGCGGCGCTCCAGTTCCGCCCCGTACGTCCGCACGAGCGCCGGCTGGTCGTACCGCTCAGGCGACAGCGACGTGCGAAGCGTGACCGCCTGCTCGGGTCGGAATCCCGGATCGACCTGCGCCAGGGCCTGGACGCTGCGGGTCACAAGGCCGGCCCCCGCGACGAGCAGCACGGCCAGGGCGATCTCGGCCACGACGATGACGTGGCCAACACGGCTCTCCCCAGGGCCCGACGCCGAGCCGCGCCCGGCCTGCAGCGCCGCGGACGGTGCGGCACGCGCCGCCCTGATCGCCGGGAGCAACCCCACGAGCACGGCCGTCAGCCCGGTCAGGCACACCCCGAACGCCAGCACCCGCAGATCGATCCCGACCTCCCGCGATCGGGGCAGGTCAAGTGCGGCCGGCAACACCGACCGCAGCACCTCGGTGAGCGACGCCGCCACCAGTACACCCGACAGGCCGCCCACCACGGCGAGGACCAGGCTCTCGATCATCAACTGGCGCAGCAGCCGCCCGGGCGTGGCCCCGAGTGACAGGCGCACCGCCAACTCCGTCCGCCGCGTGATGCCGCGGCTCAGGATGAGGTTGGCGACATTGGTGCAGGCCACGAGCAGCAGCACCGCGACCGCCCCGGCAATGAGCATGAGCCTGAGACGCACGTCCCCGACGGTGGCCTCGTGGAGCGGCACCGCGCTGATGCCCCAGTCGCGGCTGTAGGACGGGGCCTGCGCTTCGATGCGGCGCGCGACGACCGCCAGCTCCGCCTCGGCGTGCGACGGCTCGGCGCCCGCCGCCAGCCGCGCGACGACGTTCAAGGTGCCACCCATGCCCGGCCGTTCGCCGGGCTCGAGCGAGAAGGGCAGCCACAGCTCGGCGCGCGACTCGGGGAGTTCGTTCGTGCGGATCGCGAACGCGGCCGGCATCACGCCCACGACCACGAAGGGCTCGCCGCTCAGCACCAGGCGCCCGCCAACGGCGTCCGGGCGGCCGCCGTAGTGACGCTGCCAGAAGCCGTGGCTCAACACGGCCTCACGCTCCGCTCGTGCGAGCGTCGGCTCCGTCGTGAACGTTCGTCCGACGAGGGCTGGACTGCCAAGCACCTCGAAGAAATTCGTCGTCGTCCGGTCGGCGAGCACCTCGAGCGGATCGCCCGATCCGGTGAGCGTCACCCGTGCGTCCTCCCACCCGGCCATGTCGGCCAGCGTGTCGCTCGCCACGCGCCAGTCGTGGAGGTATCCCGGTGAGAGCCGCGCGCCGCTCGACGGCCGGATGACCACGAGTCGGTCCGCGTCGCCGAAGCCGAGCGGCCGCAGGAGCACGGCGTCCACGAAGGTGAACGTCGTCGTGCTCACGCCGATGCCGACGGCCAGCATCAGCACCGCCGCGGCGGCAAACCCCGGCGATCGGGACAGCACGCGGATCGCGTAGCGGACGTCCTGCCAGAGGCTCTCGACGAACGACTCCCATCCCTCGTCGCGCACGTAGTCCTTTACGGCTTCCGGGCTCCCCATCGCGGCGCGGGCGGCACGCCGCGCCTCATCGGGGCTCATCCCGGCCGCCTCGTTCGCCTTCATCGACTCGGCCAGGTACGCGCGGAGTTCCTCGTCCAGTTCCTGCTCCACGCGCCGTCGCCGCAGGAGCGCGCGTAGGCCGCCGGTGAGGCGATCGAGAAACGCCACTACACCTCTCCGGGCGACGCGCGCAGC
>CAZNOC010000613.1:0-1772 GCA_964574545.1 uncultured Bifidobacteriaceae bacterium
GCCTCGGGGCTCTCCTCCCTGGCGCGCTCGACGGCTTCGGCCACGGTCCGCGCCGGCCACACCACGTAACCGCGCGCTTCGAGCGCCTTCGTCAGTCGCGACAGCAGCGCCTCGTCATCATCCACGACCAGCAACGTGCGGGCGTCAGCGTTCATGGGGCTCCTGTGGCAGCGTCAGCGTGGCAGTCGTGCCGATGCCGGGCGTGGAGGCCAGGTCGAGCCGCCCCCCTCGCTGCTCGGCAAACGTGCGGACGAGGAACAGGCCGAGGCCGAAGCCCGCGCCTGGCGGTTTCGTCGTGAAGAACGGCTCGCCGGCACGGGCGCGGACGTCGTCGGTCATGCCCGTGCCCGAGTCGCGCACCACGAACGCAAGGCCCCCTGGCACGATGTCGGCGTCGACGTGCACAGGGTCCGGTTCGGGCGAGGCGTCGAGTCCGTTCTTGATGAGCGTGTGCAGCGCGCGCGATGTGGCCTGCACCGGCACTCGCACGAGCCGGTCGGGATCGGTGTCGATGACGACCCGAGTGCGATCGGCGTCGTCCAGGCTCTCGAGTGCGGCCTCGACGATGGCACCGACCCGCTCCTGGCGGGACGCCTGCGCCACACTGTCATCCGCCCGCCCGCTCATCTGATCCAGGATGGCGCGGCAGCGATCTACCTGCGACCGGATCAGCCGTGCGTCTTCGGCGATGGCGGGGGGCACGCCGGGCGCGGAGGCCGCGAGATCCAGCTCGCGCGCGGTCACCGCGATCGTCGCCAGCGGCGTGGCCAGTTCGTGTGCGGCGCCCGCGGCGAGCGTGGTGAGGGAAGCGAGTCGCTCGCGCTCGGCCGCGCCACGCCGCGCGTCCTCGAGGGCGCGCTCGCGCGCTTCGACGGCCGATCGGATCCGGGTGACGAAGCTGGCCGTGAGGAGCGCCGCCACGAGGAACGCCGCCCACATGCCCGCCTGGTGCCCCATCCCTGGCTGCATCGCCTCGTGCATGGCGTGGGGATCGAACAGCCCCCGCAGCGGGGCGACAAACAGCAGGCCATACCCGGCGACCGACGCCATCGTGGCCACCCAGGCCCAGGAGGCGTTCAGGATGACGGCCGCGAGCGTGATGTAGACGAGGTAGCCGATGGTGAACGGATTCGCAGGACCGCCAGTGGCGAGGATCAGCGCCGTGAGGAGCAGGATGTCGAGCAGCAGCATCGGGCCGAGCGATCGCTGCGCGGACGGAGCGTCCGCACGCACCTGGAGGGCGAGCCAGAAATTGCTGATCGCCTGAACCACCAGGGTCACAGCGACAACGCGCGCGTCAAAGCGCAGGCCGAGCGCGGTCCATCCGACGATGAGGGTGACGGCGGCACCGGCGATCACGGCCCAGCGAAAGCGTACAACCCACGGGCCGGAGACGATCGGCGCGGTGTCCACGAGGTCATTGTCTCACTGCCGGGGTGCGGTCTTTTGTCGCATCCTCGTAGACGGGCGTGCGGCATCGCATGGCGCGGGCCCCGTCCGTGTGGTCGCGACAATTTGCCTCACGTACAACTCCCGCGCGTGATGCCACACTGTGACCCCGGGTGTCCCACGCCGCCTGGCCGTGATGGCCGCGCGTCGATCCCGCAGGCGGTTCCTCTCGAGGAGAATGTGATGATCGTAGTGCGTGTGGCCTTGATGACCGTGGCGCTTGGTGCGATGTCCGGCGGAGCGTGGGCGCAGCCGGCGGTGGAGCCGTCGGAGCAGCCGGTCTCGATCCGTTTCGAAGGCGTGGTCGGCGACCAGCCGTTTGC
>CAZNOC010000614.1:0-1765 GCA_964574545.1 uncultured Bifidobacteriaceae bacterium
GTCGCAGTGGCGTGCCATCGACCTGCAGCTATGCCGTCACCGAGGTGCAGGAGGGCGCGCCGACGCGCACGGTCTGGTTCGATCACTTCAGCCGCCCGGTGCAGGAGGACCAGGCGCTGCCGGCCACGGGCGATGCGCAGTCGCCCAGCCGCAGTCGAGTGGTGCGGCGCTACACCCACCGCGGACTGCTGCTGAGCGAATCGATGCCGCACGCGCCAGGGAGCGCACGCTGGGATCGGCTCTTCCTGGATCACGACGTGCTCGGCCGCGTCCGCCTGAAATCCGAACCCCGGAACCCGCAAGCCGGCCACGGCGAACTCGTCACGCGCTACGAGCACCATGGCCGCACCACCACGATCCTGGTCTGCGATGGCAACCTCAGCCCGACATGCCCCGGCCTCGGCGAGCAGGAGCTGACGCTGAGCCGCAGCCAGGATGCGCTGGGCCGCTTCGCGCTCACCATCGATGCCATGGACGGCGAAACCCTCTACTGGTACGACCCCGCGGGCCAGCCGGTCGCGCTCAAGGACGCGAACAACGTGGTGACCCGGGCCACCTACAACGCACTGGGCCAGCGCACGGCCGTCGACGACCCCAACCAGGGCGTCTGGACCTTTGCCTACAACGCGCTGGGCGACGTGCAGTCCCAGGTGGATGCACGCCATCACCTCACCAGCTACGAGTACGACCTGCTGAGCCGGCGCACGCAGCGCACGGCGCAGTCCGATGCCCACGGGCAGGGTCAGACCGGCACCGTGACCGACACCTACTTCTACGACCCGCCTGGCGCCCTGGGCCAGCCGCTCGGTTGGCGGCGCGATGTCGACATTGCGGGCACCACGCCCTACGTGGAGCGCGAAGTGACGCATCACTACGACAGCGTGGCGCGGCTGCGCGAGACCGCGATCGAACAGTTCGATGGCGCGTCGATGCAGAGCTACCGCATGGGCTATGCCTATGACGGCAACTACGGGCGCCTGAAGTCGCGTGGCTTCAACGGGTTGGAAGCGCTACAGTTCATCTACGACGCCTATGGCCACCTGATCGAGGAGCGCGACGCGTTGAGCGGGACCGTCTATCGCAGCCTGAACGCCGTCGATGGCCGCGGCCAGCCGGTCGACGAGTCGATCGGCGGCCTCCGTCGCCTGCGTGGCTTCGACCCGGTCACCGGCCAGCTCACCGCGTTGGCGCACAACGTGGGCCAGGCACCGCTGCGCCACCTCGACTACGACTACGACCTGTTCGGGCGCCTGATCCAGCAGACGCTGGATGTCAATACCGCCTTCGAGAACTTCGAGTACGACGCGCTGCACCGCCTGACGCACGCCTCGCGCACCGTCGGCGTGGCGAACTACGACGTTTACTACGACTACGATGCGGTCGGCAACCTGAAGAAGAAGAGCGATTTCAGCGCCGATGAGGACAACGCCTACAGCTACATCGGCAGCGGCGGACCGAATGCGGTGTCCGCGGTGAACCTCCCCGGCGGCGTGAAGCGCACCTACGGCTACGACGCCAACGGCAACATGGTGTCCGACAACGCAGGCTTCCAGGCCGTCTACGACGCCATGAACCTGCCGGTGCGGCTGCAGCGCCCGAGCGGGGTGAGCGCCTTCCGCTATGGTGCCAACGACCAGCGCACGCGCCAGCTCGATGCCTTCGGGCACACCACGCGCATCTATGTCGGCGAGCTCGAGCACCTGCCGCAGAGCGGCACCCTGAAGATCACCCTGGGCGACCACACCCTGATCACCCGACAGGGCGC
>CAZNOC010000615.1:0-1763 GCA_964574545.1 uncultured Bifidobacteriaceae bacterium
CCGGCGGGGTGACGGTCGTATTCAGCACCGCCGGCGGATTCCGTGGCGTCGTGCTCACCGATCTGTTGCTGTTCGTCACGGCGATTGCCGGCTCGATCGCGGTGGCATGGGTGGCGCTCGGGCATCCGGAGGTGGGCGGCCTGTCGGGGCTGCTGGCGCATCCAGACGTCGCCGCGAAGCTGTCGCTCGTCCCCGACCTTGCCGACCGCGATGCCCTCGTCGCGCTCCTGGTCATACCGATCGCGGTGCAGTGGTGGAGCGTGTGGTACCCGGGCTCGGAGCCGGGCGGCGGCGGGTATGTGGCCCAGCGCATGCTGGCCGCCCGCAACGAGACCGAGGCCATCACGGCCACGCTGTTCTTCAACGCCGCGCACTACGCGATCCGTCCGTGGCCCTGGATCCTGGTGGCCCTGGCGTCCATCGTGGTCTTCCCCACCCTCGACTCGCTGCAGGAGGCGTTTCCAGGCATCCCGCCTGCGATCCTCGGGCACGACCTTGCCTACGCGGCGATGCTCACGTTTCTGCCGGCGGGCCTGCTGGGTTTCGTGGCGGCATCGCTGGCAGCGGCGTACATGTCCACGATCTCTTCGCATCTGAACTGGGGCTCGTCATACGTCGTGCACGACTTCTGGAGCCGGTTCGTGGAGCCGGACGCGGACGAGCGCACACGGGTCCGCGTCGGGCGCATCGCCACGGTGCTGCTCATGGTGCTGGCGGCGGTCGTGGCGCTGTGGCTCGAGAACGCGCTTCAGGCCTTCAACATCCTCCTGCAGATTGGCGCGGGGACCGGGCTCCTGTTCATCCTGCGCTGGTTCTGGTGGCGCATCAACGCCTACAGCGAGATCACGGCCATGGTGGTGTCGTTCCTGGTCGCCCTGTACGTGGAGTTGTTGCACCCCCGCTGGTTTCCGGCGGTCGAACTCACCGCCACGGTCAAGCTCCTCGCGGGCGTCGGCATCACCACGATCGCCTGGGTGGCCGCGACGTTTGTCACGCAGCCCACCGACCCGGCGACGTTGCGCGCGTTCGTCGCGCTCACCCGCCCCGGCGGGCCAGGGTGGGCACACACGGTGCGGGAGGCAAAGGCGCTCGGCATCCACATCGACGGGGCGGACGAGGAGTGGAGCGTACCCGGAGGGATTCTGGCGATGCTGGCCGGTGCGTTTGCGGTGTACGGCGTTCTGTTCGCGACGGGGCTCTTCCTCTACGGACGGGTCGCGGCGGCCGCTGCCGCTGCCGGCGTTGCCGTTGTGGCGGGTGTGTGCCTGGCACGACTGTGGCCGCAGGTCCGTGGGGCCGAGCCACAAGGGAAGTGAGGTCCCGACGTCCATGACCGGAGGCTCGAGGACGCCGGCCGGGAAGGCGGTGGTGATGGCTGCCGGGCGGGGCTCGAGGATGGCGGCGTCTGCCCCCGGGGTACGAGGCCTCGATCCAGCACAGCAGGCGGCCGCGGACCTCGGGCACAAGACCCTCATCCCCTTCCATGGACATCCGTTCCTGAGCCACGTGCTCTCCGCGCTCGCGGACGGAGGCATCGGGGAGGTCTGCGTGGTGGTGAGACCGGGCGCCGACCCGGTGCGGATCCACTACCAGTCGCACCTCACGCGGCGTCTTCGGCTCACGCTTGCCGTGCAGGAACGCCAGTTGGGATCCGCCGACGCCCTCCTTGCGGCGGCACGATTCGCGAGCGCCGATCCGGTGCTCGTCGTGAACGGCGACAATCTCTACCCGCCTGATGTGGTGAACGCCCTTCGTCGGCTCCC
>CAZNOC010000616.1:0-1763 GCA_964574545.1 uncultured Bifidobacteriaceae bacterium
TACGCTGAAGCCGGCTGACTATCCGCAGCTGACGATCAGCGACGACGCCGAACGCGCGGTTGCCGAACTCCGCACGAAACCCGGCAAGGACATCGCCCTCTTCGGCGGCGGCGACCTGTTCCGCAGCCTGCTCACGGCCGGATTGGTCGACGAAGTGGCCGTCTCAGTGATACCCGTCCTGCTGGGGGGCGGGATTCCGCTCCTGCCTCCCCCGGCTGCGCGCGCAGGTCTCGTGCTGCGCCAGCAGCGCCTCTACGAGAAGACGGGCACCGTCGGGCTCTGGTACGACCTCAAGCGGCGGTGAGCCGGGCCTCGGATAACGAGCGGGCAGTTGCCTAAGGCGGATTGACGCGTCCGCCCTGGCTGCGGTCCTCTGCGCTGAACCGGCGCTGCAGGAGGGGCCACGCGAAGGCCCAGCGCATCTCGCCGAAGTACTGCTCGGCGCGAGCAGCCGATGCGTACTCGTAGCTGCGGACATCCGTGCTGTCGTGAATCGGGGCGCTCGGCAGGAACAGGTGCGTGAACTCGTGCACCGCGGCGCGGCCGATACCCCGCCCAATGGCCTCGACCACCGACTGGCGATCGGCGCCCGGCGGCGCATACCCAGCCGCCGCGCTCGCGAACCAGGCGAAGTTGACGGCGCCCTGCCCGCCGAATCCCGGGACCGCGCGTGCTTCGGCCGGCACGGGAAGGCGCCGGCCGAACCTGAGATCGTGAAGCTCCTGGACCACACGCACGCGGTACCTGGCGCCCCGCCGGTGTGTCCACGTGATCGCCAGGCCCCTGAATGCCCCGTCGATCTCGGCGCGCGCGATGGCGGCGATGGCGTCCATGTCCGCCGTCGTCAACGAGCCCAACGCCGGCGAGGCGTGCTCAACGGGCTCGAACCAGAACGTGGCCTCCGGCGGCGCACTTCCGCTGGACAGCCACCAGGACGCCCCACTGGCCAGGGCCACCACACCCATGGCGACGACCGGACGCACCGCCCATTGAGGCATCGTCCTCTCCGCTCGAACCGGGCTCCTTCGCAATCGGCGCGGGCTTCACTCGGTTTGGATCCGCCCGCCGCTCCTCGCCTGCAGCGGCGTGTCACGCGGCCCCATCGATCCGCGCGTCAGATACAGTTTCTCATGTGTCCTTACGACCCGAGCCGACGATGACGTCGCGGTACATCGGCTGGTCAAAGCCCCACTCCGACTCGTGACGGTCCCACGTGCGGTATCCGTCGGTCACGCGTGGATCCTGCCACTCTTCTTCGATCCGACGTTTGAAGTCGTCGATCCTTGCTCTGTCGGTCGCCATTTCGGGTCGCTCTCTTGTCCGCCCAAGTGCTGCCGATGAGAGGCCGGCCGGAGGCCGGTCCGCTGCATCGGTTTGTTGGCGTTGAACGCTCTGTCAGAAGCGGCGCCCTGGCCTGCCCTTCCCGCTGGGCCCGAGGTCTTCTCCACGCGCGATCCACTGAAGAGTCGCTCGGGCACTGCCTCCAGGAACGGGAAGAGCGCAACGAGTCGCGCTTGGACCACAGTCTGCCAGTTCTGGCGCACGTGATACTTGTCGATAAACTGGCCGGCGAACGTCAGCAAGGCCCACAAGGCCGCCCACGGCAGGAGGGTTCCCAGCTCAGTCATCGTCCCGCTCCGCCAATTCGAGCGTCGTCCGGCCAACGCTCGCGGTTGACTTGCGGCGGCCGCGGGTGTGCGGCTCGACCTGCCGAGATCCTACTGCGGCCGCCGTCAAGTGCGACCGCTTGTTAGCCAGCTTGG
>CAZNOC010000617.1:0-1750 GCA_964574545.1 uncultured Bifidobacteriaceae bacterium
TGCTGGCTGAACCGCTTGGCCAGCTCCACCGTCGGCTGCACCGCCAGGATTGGGCCCGGTGCGTGGTGGATCACGTAGCCAAGAAAGTTATTGCCACTTTCGCTGCCGCCCGTCTGAGCTCCCTTCATGAACACCACCCGCTGGCAGGGATGCGACGGCGAGAGGTGGTCCATGATCTCCTTCAGGTACGGGGTCCGTGCCGTCCGCCACGGCCCCGCCTCGTTGGCGCCGCGCGGGCTCAGCACCCGGTGTCGATCGGCCCACGCAGACACAGTGAGCGAGGGATCTGGGCGCAGGCCATCGGCCCAGGCCGCAGCGATCGCCGCCGCACCGTCGTAGTCGTCGAGGCGCATGGGGTGGGTCAGTCGGTCAGAAGAAATCGCGCGCGAGGCCTATGACGAGTCGGCCGTCGTTCGACCCGCCGCCCATCGGCCACGCAACCGTCGAAGAGGGTCTTCCGCAACGGTGCGCCGAACCCGAGAGAGAGCGGACCGACCCCCGGACGGAGCGGTGGAGCGCCGAGGTTAGCTCCGTAGCCGACGAAGCCACGGCCGGATACGGCGACGTATTCTGACGATCATGCCGGTGACGAACGGCTGTAGACCTGGGATATCGACCGCGAGGAGCAGCAGCCCCAGCGGCAGCATCCACAGTCCGAGGACAGGCAAGAACCACAAGAAGCCGCCGAGGATGAGCAAACAAGCGATGGGAACGCGAATGATCCGCCGCTGGCGTGCCAGCAGCCAGTCGATCGCCCCACTCATCGCCGGGACTGTCTGCGCCAGCATCTCGAACTGCCGATTCAACCGTCTTTGCCGACCCGTCACGAAAATCCACCCCTTCGCTGCCGGGATGTCCAAATGGGGTGCCGTCCTTCGCCCTCAATGATTTGTCCGAACTTTCGCCGGCGCGTGGCGAGCGCTTGCGACGCTGGACAGCCGGGGAAAGCACATCCGTCCTGCCGGCGAGGATCGCCAGAGCACCGTCATGTTGGCTCAGCCGATCAGGCTGGAGAGCGACTGCAGCAGCACGAACAGCAGCAGGCAGCCCACCAGGGCGTCACGCAGCGTGCCGATGAGCGCCGTGGCAAGCCAGCGTCGCATGGGCCGTCCCTCCATCCGGATTGATGATCAGTCGAAGCGCGGCTTCAGCTCGGCCAACTCGGCGAGCTGCGCCTTCACCGCGGCCTCGAGCGCCGTCTGCACCGTGTGCGTCTCCAGGCCCAGCGCCGCCGCCAGGTCGGCCGCCACCCGCGCCGGCCATTGCACCCAGGCATCGCGCTCCTGCCGGGCCAGGGTGAACACCAGCGCCGTCGCCCGCGCCCGGTCGATCAGTTCGCCCTTCAGCCGCTGCAGGCGGAGCTTGCGTTCCTGCGCCTTGAGGACCTCGTTGGCGATGCGCGCCTGCAGGAAGCTGGGGCCGCCGGCGGCGAGGGGCTCGCCACCATGTGGATCACCGTTCTCACGGAGCGTCTCGCGCACGCTCGCCAGCGCGGCCGCCGGTACGGCTCGCAGACCCGCCTTCGCCGCCGGCCGCTGCTGCGCCGCATCGGTGTTGCCGGCCCATTGCCGCTTCACCCTGGCGATGTCGAACCCGCCGTCCGCCTCCCGGCTGATCCGTCCCGCCGCCAGCGCCTTCCGGACCGCCGTCTCGCTCACCCCGAGCGCCTCGGCGAGCTTGCGATTACTCGTGGCCCGCATGGCGATAGATGTTCCAAGTCAACGACTTAATCTCGCCAGGTAGAGCGATA
>CAZNOC010000618.1:0-1744 GCA_964574545.1 uncultured Bifidobacteriaceae bacterium
CTCGAGCGGCACGACCATGGCCGGGACGTAGAGCCCGCCGTCCGGCGCGAGGCCCTCGATGAGGGCGGTGCCGAGCGACACGGGCGGCGCGTGGCCCCGCGTGGAGACGAGCCGCATCAGGCCCCCCGTTCGAAGCCAGCCACCACGCGCGCGCCCGCGGTGCCCACCGGCGAGACCCAGAGATCGGCCTCCACGCCCCCTCCCGCGCGCGCGAAGGCCTCTTGCATCGCCCGGCCGGCGCGCGTCGCGCCATTCCCGTCCGCCGTCAGGGCAAAGATCGAGGGTCCCGATCCCGACAAGCTGCAACCGAGAGCCCCCGCTTCGAGCGCGGCCGCCTTCACCGCCGCGAACCCTGGCACGAGACCCGCCCGCTTTGGCTCCGCCACTCCGTCCTCGAGCGAACGCGACAGCAACCCCAGGTCGCTCGTGAAGAGCGCCGCCACGAGCGCGCCGAGGTTGCCCCATTGCCGAACGGCCGTCCCGAGGGGAACCGTCTCGCCAAGCAGCGCCCGAGCCGCGCCCGTCTCGACCTCGAGGTGCGGATGGAGCACGGCACAGGCGAGTCCCGCCGGTACCGGCAGCCGGACGATATCGGGGGGAACGGCGGCGCGGACGAGGACGAACCCGCCGTAGAGCGCCGGGGCGACGTTGTCGGGATGCGGCGCGCCGCAGCCGGCCCGCTCTCCTTCCATGGCGCACGCGAGCAGCAGCTCCAGCGGAGCGGGCCGTCCGAGCAGCTCGTTGACGGCCACCACGGCCGCCACCGCGCTGGCGCCGCTGCTGCCAACGCCACTCGCCAGCGGCAGTCCTTTGTGGAGGCGAAGCGCCACGCCCTGCCGTGTGCCCAGCCGGTCGAGCAGCGCCTGCGCGGCCATCGCAGCCGTGTTCCGCGCGGCCTCGCGCGACAGCCGCCCATCGTCGCCGTCGATGGCGGCAATGGACGCCCCCGGCGCCTCCGACAGCGCGGCGCCGACGATGTCGCCGGGCTCGTCGAGGGCGAAACCGAGCACATCGAAGCCGCAGGCCACGTTCGACACGGTGGCGGGGGCGTAGGCGGCAATCACGAGGCCCCCCCGCCGGGGAGCTGCGCCGACCGGACGACGGTTGGACGGCCGTCGGCGCCGGTGGCCACGAGCACGACCTCGGCCTCGGTCACTTTCACGTGCTCGCCGTGGCCGCCGCTCCAGCGCTCAGCTTCCACGAGCACCTTCACGGTCACCGACGTCCTGCCGACGCGCACGGTCTCGGTGAAGAAGCTGACGACATCGCCGACGAACACCGGCGCATGAAACTCCACCTCGCGCATGGCCTTGGTCACCCACCGGTAGGCGCCATGCCGCCGCGCCTCGACCGCCGACGCAAGGTCGATCTGCGACAGGATGACGCCCCCGAAGATGGTACCAACGCCGTTGGTGTCTTTCGGAAGGAGCAGGATCTTGATGGCGGGAACCGATGCTGACATGGCGCTCCCAGCTTACTCGGAGCGCGGTCCACCAATCACCGTCCACCGTCCTCCGGTCCCCGCCCACCATCCACGACCCACGACCCACGACCCACGACCCACGACCCACGACCCACGACCCACTACCCACGCCCCACCTCGCCAGCGTCAGTACCTGTAGTGTGCCGACTTGTACGGCCCCTCCACCGGCACGCCGATGTAGTCGGCCTGCTCCTTCGACAGCGTCGTCAGCTTGACTCCCAGCTTGCCGAGGTGCAGGCGCGCCACCTCTTCGTCCAGCTT
>CAZNOC010000619.1:0-1731 GCA_964574545.1 uncultured Bifidobacteriaceae bacterium
GAGAAGCTGACGGAGGAGCACAAGCTCATCGCGCAGACGGCCGCGGAGTTCGTCGCGCAGGAGGTGATGCCGGTCGTCGAGCGGCTGGAAGAGAAGGACTGGGCCCTCAACCGGGAGCTGGTGGCGAAGTGCGGGGCCCTCGGGCTGTTCGGCACCAACGTGCCGGAAGCCTATGGCGGGGTCGACCTGGACAAGATTGCGACGCTGGTGGTCTCCGAGGAGGTCTCGCATTATGCCTCGTGGGCCGCGACCTTCGGCGCGCAGGCCAACCTCACCATCCTGCCCATCTACATGTTCGGCACCGAGGCGCAAAAGCAGAAGTACCTGCCGGCCCTCGTAGCGGGTGACACGGTCGGCGCCTACTGCCTCAGCGAATCGGGATCCGGGTCCGACGCGCTCGGCGCCAAGTGCAAGGCGACACGCCAGCCAGACGGCAGCTTCGTCCTGTCGGGCGAGAAGATGTGGATCACCAACGGCGGCTTCGCCGACATCTTCGTCGTCTTCGCCAAGGTGGACGGCGACCCTTCGGCAGGCTCAGGGTCGCCCCGAGTGGAGTCGAGGGGCGAGCACTTCACCGCCTTCATCGTCGAGAAGGCGTGGCCCGGAGTGACGAGTGGCAAGGAGGAGCACAAGATGGGCCTCCACGGGTCCTCCACGACGCCCGTGATTCTCCAGGACGTGAAGGCGCCTGCGGACGCGGTTCTCGGCGAGATCGGCAAGGGCCACAAGGTGGCCTTCAACGTGCTCAACTTCGGGCGCTTCAAGCTCGGCGCGATGTGCTCCGGCGGCGCCAAGGCGGCCATCGGGGAAGCGGCTCGGTACGCCGCCTCGCGCAAGCAGTTCGGCGCGGCCATCGCCACGTTCGGCGCCATCAAGCACAAGCTGGGCGAGATGACGGCGCGGCAGTACGCGCTCGAGTCGATGATGTACCGGACGGCGGGGCTCATCGATGCACGCATCGAGGCCACGGCGGGACGCCAGGCCAACGATCCGGCACCGATGCTGCAGGCGCTCGAGGAGTTCGCGGTCGAAGCGTCGATTGCAAAGGTCCTGGGCAGCGAGGTCTGTGACTTCGTCATCGACGAGAACGTCCAGGTGCACGGCGGGAACGGCTTCGTGAGCGACTACAAGGCGGAGGGCCGCTACCGTGACGCCCGCGTCAACCGGATCTTCGAGGGCACCAACGAGATCAACCGGCTGCTGATTCCCGGCATGCTGATCAAGAAGGCGCTCAAGGGCGACCTGCCGCTCGTCGCGGCGGCAAAGGCCCTGCAGGACGAGATCATGAGCCCTTCTCCGGCCCTCCCGGCGGAGGAAGGCGCACTGGCGGAAGAGCGCCGGGCGGTGGCCGCGATGAAGAAGGTGGTGCTGCTCGTCGCCGGCACGGCGATGCAGCGCTACGGTACGGCGCTCGAAGGCGAACAGGAAGTGCTCAGCTCCCTCGCCGACCTCCTGATCGACACCTATGCCTCGGAGAGCGCCGTGCTGCGGGCGATGGACGCGGCAGGGCGTGCACTGCCGAATGCGGACCTGCAGGCGGACGCCGCCCGCACCTTCACGCACGAAGCCGCGGGCCGCATCGAACTGGCCGCCCGAAGCGTCCTGGCCGCCATGGCGGAGGGGGACGTTCTCCGCACGCAGCTGGCCGCGCTACGCCGGCTGCTGAAGGTGACGCCGGCCAATACGGTCGCCATGCGGCGAAGGTTGGCAGAGGCAACGGTGGCGAAAGGG
>CAZNOC010000620.1:0-1725 GCA_964574545.1 uncultured Bifidobacteriaceae bacterium
GCCCCCGACGGGCGCACCCTCATCTACAACTCGAACCAGGACGACATCGATCGGCGGCACGTGTGGCGCGTGGCGGCAGCCGGCGGACAGCCACCGCAGGCGCTGACCCGTGGGACCGGCATCGAGTGGAGTGCCGCGCTGCTGGCCGACAACGAGACGCTGGTCTTTCTGCAGTCGGATGCGAGGCGTCCCGCGCAGCCGATGATCCGGGAGCCGGGAGCCGAGGCGCGCGAACTGGCGCCAGGCACCGTGCCGGCCGGCTTCCCGCTGACCTCGCTCGTCGAGCCAGAAGCCGTGACCGTGGTCGCGGCCGACGGCATGCGGATTCCGGCACAGCTCTTCAAGCCCGCGTCCGTCCGTCCCGGTGAGAAGCTCCCGGCCGTGGCGTTCTTTCACGGCGGGTCGCGACGCCAGATGCTGCTCGGATGGCACTACCTTGGCTACTACCACAACACGTACGCCTTCAATCAGTACCTCGCCAGCCGCGGCTACATCGTGCTCTCGATGAACTACCGCAGCGGCACTGGCTACGGCCTCGAGTTTCGCGAGGCGCTCGACTACGGCGCCAACGGCGCCAGCGAGTACCAGGATGTCAGCGGCGCGGCGCTGTACCTCCGGGGACGCGACGATGTGGACCCCGAGAGAGTCGGGCTGTGGGGCGGATCGTACGGCGGCTATCTGACGGCGCTCGGCCTGGCGCGCGCATCGGACCTGTTCGCCGCCGGCGTGGACGTCCACGGCGTTCACGATTGGAACGTCGCCATCAGGAACTTTCAGCCGGCCTACAACCCCGAAGCGCGCGCCGACATCGCACGCCGGGCGTTCGAGTCGTCGCCGATGCACTTCATCGACGGCTGGCGCTCACCGGTGCTGCTCATCCACGGAGACGACGACCGGAACGTGCCGTTCAGCGAGTCGGTCGACCTCATCGAGCAGCTGCGCGCGCGCAGCGTCACCGTGGAACAGCTCGTCTTTCCAGACGAGGTGCACGGGTTCCTGCTGCACGAGCGCTGGGTGCGTGCGTTTCGGCTGGCCGCTGACTTCTTCGACCGCCACCTCTCCGCCGCCGGCTCGGACCGCAGGTCGCAGAATCGCTAGGGGGGAGATGGGCGACCCCCTGGTCGTGGTGGCGGGCGTGATCGAGCGGGACAACTGCTTCCTGCTGACACTTCGCCAGACTGGCACTCACCTGGCCGGCCACTGGGAGTTTCCCGGGGGCAAGGTCGACCCTGCCGAGACCCATGCCGAAGCGCTTCGCCGTGAGCTGCACGAGGAGCTGGACATCCTGGCAGAGGTGGGCCGCTGCGTGCACACGGTCAGCCACACTTATACAGAACGAACGGTCGTACTGTATTTCTACGAATGCGAATTTTCAGGCGATCCGAAGCCGATGGTAGGACAGGAGATGCGCTGGGTACCGCGCGACGAGCTGGGAAGCCTCGCGTTTCCGGACGCGGATCGCGACCTCGTCCGTAGGTTGTGCGAAACGGGACACTCGTTCTGAGGGTCTCATGCGATGATCGAGGTTTGATATCGCCGCAATTGACCCTGCAACCTCAACCAGGAGAGAGCCGTGCTCAAGACATCTTTCGCAGCCGTCGTGCTGGTGGCCGTCACCGCCAGTGCTGCCATCGCCCAGGACCGCGTCACCGTCGTCATGCGCGACGGCGAGCGCGTGACCGGACTGTTCGAAGACCGGGTGACCGAGACGTTCTACATCCGCGC
>CAZNOC010000621.1:0-1725 GCA_964574545.1 uncultured Bifidobacteriaceae bacterium
TTCAGACTCACGACATCGTGGCGCTCGGTGAGGGCGCCCACAACAACGAGCAGGGCCACGCATTCCGCCTCTCCTTGGTCCAGGATCCGGCATTCACGCGCGTCGTCAACGACATCGTGGTGGAGTTCGGCAACGCTCGCTATCAAGCGGTGGTCGACAGCTACATCCAGGGCGACCGTGTGGCGCACGACCTCCTCAGGCGCGTCTGGCAGGACGCTGCGGTCACCGGAACGGTGTGGGACGTTCCGATCTATGAAGAGTTCCTTCGGGCGATTCGTGCACTCAACCTGACGCTGCCCGTCGAGCGCCGACTGCGTGTCGTGCTTGGCGATCCGCCGATCGATTGGGCAGAGGTGAGGTCGGCCGAAGACTACTTGCGTTGGATACCCGCCCGCACGGCACATCCTGTTGAGGTGATTCGCCGGGAAGTACTCGACAAGGGCCGGCGTGCGCTCGTGGTCTACGGCGACGGTCACCTGTGGCGGCGCGGGCCGCGGCAGAATCTGTTGATGCAGACCGTTGCGGCCGGCGCGAAGGTGTTCAACGTCTCCTCTTCTGCGCCGTCACTTCTCGCGCTCATGGAGCGGCAGGCGGATGTTGTGGACTGGCCGACGCCCGCTCTCGTGCTCCTGCACGACACGCCGTTTGGCCGCGAGGGCGTCGCCCTCTACTATCCGGACAGTGCGAAGCAGGCCGGCGAACCGATCAGCACAACCCTCATGCAGGAGCAGTTCGATGCGTGGATCTACCTGGGTGATCCCAGCACGATCACGATGTCCCGCTTGTCCGGGGAACTCTGCGCCGACCAGGACTACATGACGATGCGGCTCGGGCGGATAGCCTTGATGCCGGGCTCACAGGGTCAGATCGGCCGGATCACACAGCACTGTGCCTCACTGAAGCAGAGGTGAACCCTGCGGTCCAACCAAGCGCCGAAGGCGCTCACCGCCAGGCCGACAACCCGGAACCCGGGCACATGACGCGGCGCGCTCGCGCGCTCATTGCGATCACGATCAGCATCGTCCTGGTGCTGGCGGGGTTCCGAGCGGTCGTTCGGGCGAGGTCCTTCCAGCTGTTCGGCGAACTGGTGGCGCGAGTGGAGACGAGTGAGCCCGTCGTGGCCCTTACGTTCGACGACGGACCGATCGATGCCACGCTCGAGGGCATTCTGGCGGTGCTCGCGGCGTCGGACGTGCGCTCGACCTTCTTCGTCGTCGGCAACCAGCTCGAGGCGAGTCCGGCCGCCGGCCGTCGGCTCGTCGAGGCGGGGCGTATTCGCATCAGCGTATGGTCCTGACGTCAGCGGCAGCCGCCCGAGTCGAGGTCGAACGTACCGACGCTCTCATTCGCGCCGCCGGCCACAGTGGCCTGATTCTGTTCAGGCCGCCGTACGGTCTGAAGTTCGTGGGCCTGCCGTGGTACCTCCGGCAGAGCGGTCGCACGTCCGTCACCTGGGACATCGAACCGGAGTCGTACTCGGAGGTTGCATCAAGTGCTCCGGCCATTGTCCGGCATGTCCTGGAGCGGATTCGACCGGGATCGATCATCTTGCTGCATCCCTGGTACCAAGGCGGCGAGCAGACGCGGCGGGCCTTGCCTGGCATCATTCAGGGCGTCCGAGAGCGGGGCTTTCGCTTCGTGACGGTGAGCGATCTGCTGCGGCTCAACGGCGACTCATGACGGCTCCAACGCGGGCGTGCAGCCGGCAGTGGCCCGGGCGCCCCG
>CAZNOC010000622.1:0-1717 GCA_964574545.1 uncultured Bifidobacteriaceae bacterium
CCGTGGCCACCTTGACTGGACGCGCGCCGCCCTCCGACGAGATCACGTGGAAGGCATCTTTCGCCGCCGCGAAGTCCTGGGTCGTGCCCTTGATGGTGCGGCCGTCAACGAAGCGGACGACGATGCGATTCTGTGGCATGGCAGTGACCCCGAGAGCATACCTCAGCGGGGCCCCGCAAACCGTGTCTACGCCGGGTGACCGGGGCGCGGGCGCTATGGCATAGTGAGAAGGTGCGTGTGCTGATGGGAATGGTTCTGCTGCTGGCCGCCGGCGTGGCCGGCGGCTGTGGCGGGCTGACGCCTGACGAGGAACACGTCCGGCTGATCTCGGCCGAGCGGGCCATCAAGGACCAGTTCTTCCGCAACGACCCCGATTCGCCGATGCCCGAGGCCGTCCGGGAGGTCTACCTCCCGCTGTCGTACTACGACATCGACCTGGCCTATGCGGTGCCGGCGCAGCTCGCCATGGCCGAGACGCGGGAGCCGGTCGTCATGCCCACCTCCACGGGTCGCATGCGCGAGATGGAACGGATCGGGGCGCTCGAGTTCACCCTGCAGGGGCAGCCGCTGCAGCTTGCCGCCTTCGTCGATGCCGGCACGACGCGCGTCACGCGCCTGTTCGTGCCGTTCGCCGACCAGACGAGCGGTGACGAGACCTATTCGGCCGGGCGCTACATGGACCTCGACCCGACGCCCACCGGCATCTACATCGTCGACTTCAACGTGGCGTATCACCCCTACTGCTACTTCAACCCCGAGTACGACTGCCCGTTCCCGCCGGCCGAGAACCGGCTGCCGGTGGCCGTGCGGGCAGGCGAGAAGCTCGGCCCCCCGGAACAGCCGCTGCAAATACGATGACGACGCGGGCCCTGCAGGCCATCATCTTCGACTTCGACGGCGTCATCGCCGACAGCGAACGGCTGCACCTCCGCGCCTATCAGGAGGTCCTCGCGGACGAAGGGCTCCCGCTTTCGGACGAGGCGTACTACGAACGCTACCTCGGGTATGACGATGTCGGCGTGCTGCGGACGCTGGCGACGGACCACGGGGTGGCGCTGGCGGAGCCACGCCTGCGGGCGCTCATCGCACGGAAGGGAGAGCGCTTCGACGCGCTGGCCGCCCGGGGCGAGATGCTCTTCCACGGCGCCGCCACCTTCATCCGCGTGGCCGCCGCGGCCGTGCCGGTGGCCATCGCATCCGGCGCCCTCACGCACGAGATCGAGGATGTCCTGGATCGCGCGGGGCTCAGGGCCCTGTTCTCGGCGATTGTGGGCGCGGACCAGACCCAGCGAAGCAAGCCGCATCCTGATCCGTATCTGGAGGCCTTCCAGCGGTTGCAGGCCGCGGCGGGGATGGCGATTGCCCCCCGGCGGACCGTGGCCATCGAAGACTCGACCTGGGGCCTGATCTCCGCCCGGGACGCGGGACTGCGCACCGTTGGCGTCACCAATACCTACCCGGCATCCGGACTGAGCGGCGTGGCCGAACTGATCGTGCCGGGCCTCCACGCCCTCGAGATGGAGGCGCTCGATCGTCTGTGCGAAGGGTGACATGAAGGGCCCGCAATCGCTCACCACACAGCTCGTGAAAGCCGCCGACCGGCCGGGACCCGATCTGGCCGCGCCGGCATTCCTGGTGGCTCGCGTCGAGTACCCGCGCCTCGACCCGGGGCCCTACCTCGACGAACTCGACCGGATGGGAGACGCGGCCCTTCACC
>CAZNOC010000623.1:0-1717 GCA_964574545.1 uncultured Bifidobacteriaceae bacterium
ACAGGCGTCACCCTCGACGACGTTAACCCGCATTATTCATCAAAGCTGATGATGAGGTCACCGTGCGAGGTATGAGCCGTGGTGACGGCACGGCTCGCTCGGCCGTGACCTGACGAGCCGTGAGGGGCCGTGCGTGAGCGCGGTCGGCACGGCCCGCCGCGCGAGGGTCGTCGCCGCCCGGACACACGTCGGCTGCGGTGACGGCGAGGAGCGGTGGCGATCAAGGGCGGATGGCGCCGAAGCTGGCCGCGATGGCCCGCCACGCGTGGGGGTCGGGATGGGCGCGTGGCAAGTGCAGCATGAATCGACGGACGGAGCGCGTGACGCGCACGCCGATCTTCAGCAGCACGAGTCGCAGGCGTCCGACTTGGGCCCGCGCGAGCGACGTGCGGTCCGCGCGCAGCTGGAGTTCCTGCAGCAGGACGTAGGCCGCCGCCGTCAGGGTCACCCGCAGTTGGTTGGCCCAGAACCGCGAGCAGCTCGTCCGCCCCACCGCCAGGTCGTGATGCAGCTCTTTCAGCCGGTTCTCACTGTCGCCGCGCGCGCAGTAGATCTCGCGATAGAGCCGTTCGGGGCCATGCCGCAGGTTGGTGATCACGATGCGCGGGTTGTCCCGGAGCGCGCGCCCCGGGTGGACGACGACTTCGGCCTTGATGACCGCGCGGCGCGGATGCGGCCAGGTCTTCGCCTGATAGCGGGTCTCGCCAAAGACCCGCGCCGAGGTGCCGGTGGCCTCCGCCTGGGTGCGCGCCTCGGCGAGCAAGGGCGCCGCGGCGCCCTCCAGCACCGTGTTCTTCGCCATCGCCACGACGTACTCCACGCCGGCGGCCTCGAGTTCGTCGAAGAGCGTGGGCGTGGCGAAGCCCCCGTCCAGACGGACGCGGACGCGGGCGCGGGGAAAGGCCGCCCACACTTTGGGAATGAGGCGCCGCAGCAGGCCCTGCGCCCCGACGGCGGTCGCGGCGTTGCCCGGGCGCAGCACGGCGGCCACGAGATACTGGCGCGGCTCGTCGTCGATCGTCAGGAACGCCATCAGGGGCAAATAGCACCAGCCGCCGTAGAACCCGTTGAAGAAGGTGAGCTGTTGCGCGCCGTGGGTGGCGTCTTCGGTGACGTCGAGGTCGATCGTGATCCGCCGCGCCTGGCGCTTCCGGCGCCGATGGCGCGCGATCACGGTGTCGGTCAGCGCCTCGCCCATCGCATACAGCGCCCGCGGCGTCACCGCGTTCTCAAAGCGGGACACGGTGGGTTGCGACGCGAGCCGCCCGCCGGTGATCGGGTCACGATCGAGCAAGAGCTTCTGGATCGGATCGTCGGCCAACCCGTCGGCGTCATTGGCATCGGGATAGCCGCACGCGATCCCGAAGATCCGCTGCGCGAGCACGTCGGACCACGCGTGGGTCACCCGCGCCGCCGCGCGCGGGTCGGGCAGCGCCGCCGCCAGGGCGGTCGTCAGGCCGAGCGCGCGATCCGCGGCTTTGAGCAGAATCGCGCCGCCATCCGAACTGGCGTGCGCCTGATCGAAGGTGGCGACCAGCGGGCGATCAAAGAGGTCGGGAAAGAGAACAGTCTGTGGTACCGTGTTGTCGTTCAACAGCGACGCCTCCGTGTGCGCAAAGGTCCTTCAGCAAGCCCTTTGTACCACTCGGAGGCGTTTCTGTTTCTACGGAATCACACCGTCTGATGAATAATCCGGGCTAGCCGTCCATGGCCGCCA
>CAZNOC010000624.1:0-1715 GCA_964574545.1 uncultured Bifidobacteriaceae bacterium
ACTGGATCTGTCAACACACCGTATCGCGCCATGCTAACCCGCATTATTCACCAGGCGAGGTGAGATCGACTGGACTGCCCTCGCCGGGGTCTGCGGAGACGGGCCAGAGACGGCGGTCGGGGTCTGACGACGTGTGAGCGACGCGAATGCGCGCGTGGCAGGCGGCCGGGCGGCCCGGACAGGGCTCGACAGAGACACGTCTCCCGCGTTGGTGCCACCCCGATACGTACGTGCGTTCTTACGTGGCGCCGAGGGCGCAGGCGACGTGGTGCCATGCCGCCTGCTCGGGATGGCTGCGCGGGAGATGCAGCACGAGGCGGCGCACCGAGCGCGTCACCTGCACGCCAATCGTCAGGAGCGCCTGCCGCAGTCGGGGCGCCTGCGCGCCGGCCAGCGCCGTGTCATCCGCCGCGATCTGCAGCGTCTGCGTGAGGACGTAGGCGGCGGTACTGAGCAGGACGCGCAGCTGGTTGGCCCAGAACCGCGTGCAGCTGGTGCGCCCGAGCGCGAGGGCGTGATGCAGTTCCTTGATCCGGTTCTCACTGTCGCCCCGCGCCGCATAGATGTCGGCGTAGACCGTTTCGGGCGCGTGCCGCAGATTGGTGACCAGGAAGCGCGGATTGTCCCGCAGGTCACGGCCCGGGTGGGCGACGACTTCCGCCTTGATGATCACGCGCCGCGCCTGGCGCCAGGTCTGGGCCTGATAGGTGGTGTCGGCAAAGACGCGGGCCGAGTGCGTGGTCGTCTCCGCCACCGTGCGGGCCTCGCCCAAGCTCGGCGCCGCGGCGGCCAGCAGCACGGGATTCTTGGCCATGGCGACGACATATTCCACGTCCGCGTCCTCGAGCAGATCGAAGATCGCGGGACTGGCAAAGCCGCCGTCGAGGCGCACGCGCACGGCCGCCCCCGGAAAGGCCTGCCACAGTTTCGGCAGCAGGCGGCGCAGCAGCCCGGGCGTGCCGACCGTGGCCGGCGCGGTACCGGGCCGGAGGATCGCAGCGACCAGGTACTGGCGCGGCTCGTCGTCGAACGTGAGGAACGCCACCAGCGGCAAGTAGCACCAGTCGCCGTAGAAGCCATTGAAGAGCGCCAGCTGCTGCGCCCCATGGGTGGCATCTTCCGTGAGGTCGAGATCGACAGTGATTCGCCGGACACGGCGGCGCCGCCGCCGATGCTGCGCAATCACCGTGTCGGCCAACGCCTCCCCGAACCGATACAGCGTGCGCGGCGAGACGCTGTGCTCGAAGCGCGAGATCGTCGGTTGCGAGGCCAGGCGGGTGCCCGCGATGGGATCGCGATCGAGCAGCAGCTTGTGGATGGGGTCGTCGGCCAGGGTGTCCGCGTCGTTGGCGTCCGCATGCCCACAGGCGATGCCGAAGATGCGCTGGGCGAGCAGATCCCGCACCCCATGCTGGACACGGGCCGGGGCCCGGCGATCCGTCAGCGTGCCGGCCAATACGTCGATCAACCCGAGCCGCCGGTCGGCCGCCTTCAGCAGAACGGCGCCCCCGTCGGAGCTGGCGTGGGGCTGGTCGAACGTGACCACCACGGGCCGGTCGAAGAGTTCCGCGAACAGGACAGACTGTGTTACGGTATCGCTCGTCAACGGCAACGCCTCGGTGTGTGGAAAGGTGCCCTTCAGCAAGGCTTTTCTATCACATCGAGGCGTTTCTGTAACTACTCAGTTACACACCGTGGTGAATTTTCCGGGCTAG
>CAZNOC010000625.1:0-1710 GCA_964574545.1 uncultured Bifidobacteriaceae bacterium
CAAGCTCGAGATGAACCGCTTCATCAATCCGGGCGAGGACTGGGTCGAGGAGCCGACCAGGCCCGTCGCGGGTACGTAGCAACCCGTGGTGGAAGTCTGGCGTCGCATCGGGACGGGGAGGCGAGGCGCATCGCCCGTCGAACGCAGCCAGGCTTTCACCACGGGCCGCGAAGCCAGCCGTACGCGGGAGCCGGTTTCGGCCGGACGGGCCGACCGCCAATGACCAGCATCGCCATCGCCGTCCTGCTCCTCGTCGTGCCGTCGGTGACCCGCGCGCAGGCGCCGGAAGAGCCGCACTGGCGTGCCGGCCCGCCGCCGGAGATGGCGCGGCTCGACTCGCTGCCCGGCGAGTACGACGTCAGGCTCTTCCTGCCCGGACGAACGGCGCCGCTCGACACGACGACGCGCGTGACGATCTCGCGCATCCTTGGCGGCGCCGCCCTGCTTGTCGAGGGTCCGCACCCGTTCAGTCCCGAGCCCATCGACGTGCTCGTCATCCTGGCGTACGACCGCTTCAACCGGGTCTACCGGCTGTCGGCGGCGGACGCGATGACGGGGCAGCTCGACATCTTCGAGGGGGACTGGGACGGCGATCGTCTGGTGATGACCAACGTGCGCGCGAACACGTTCGTGACGGACCAGTCGAGCGGCCAGCGCTTCCACAGTCGGCTGGTGATCTCGCCGGGCACGCCCCTGACAATCGAGAGCGCCTTCAGCCCGGACGAGGGCAAGACGTGGTTTCCGCCCAGCCGGCAGGAGTTCACGCGCATCGAGTAGCCTGCGTCCGAATCTGTCAGGCCTCCTTCTGTGGCATCAGGAACTGCCGTCCTTCCGGTCGACGGGAGCTCAGGCTCGCAACCTGCACCTCCGTCCACTCAGGTTTCGTGCTGACGCCCATCGCGTCGGGCCTACCCGGCCGCGCCTGGCGCTGAGCCTACGGCGCCGGCACTCGAAACCCTCGCTCCCTGCGGCGCAAGTTGCGTACCTCGACCCCTCGCGCGCCTCCAACGTCGACCTCCAGGACGACAGTTCCAGCACCACAGAAGCCTGCCCTGTCGGACCACACGTTCGAGGATCCCGAGCGGGAGCTACAGCGTCTCAGCGCCCTCCAGCTTGCCGAGAGCGCGATCGAATGTGCCCAAGGGCAGATGGCCAGCCCGGCGTGCGATCTCGAGCATGAGGCAGTCGGAGAACCCGACGGCCTGGCGAGCCTTGAAGCGGTCGAGCGCTGCCGCCACAGTCTCTGGATCCTGCAGGCTCAACTCGCGGTGGTTGAGCAGGAGTTCCACCGCCGTCCCGATGTCGCCGGCGCTGCGCTCGTACACGGCGGCGAGCACCCACGTGGTCTCGGCAAGCGCCAGGTGTGAGACCCACGCGCCCTTGGTCACGAAGGCCTCCGCCGCGGCGACCTGCCGCGCATCGTCCCTGGCGATCAGGCGCACCAGGACATTCGTGTCAACTGCGCGCACGCCGCCCCCGGATGTGGCGACGGATGCCTTCCTTCATGTCGCTGACGGTGCGCGTCTTGGGCGCGCCCTTCGGGAAGACCGCGCGATGGACGTCTTCCGAGCTATGTCGAGCGGACCGCCTGACGACGACGGCATCGCCCTCTTCGTGCCATTCCAGAATGGAGCCCGGCCCCACGCCAAGGCGCCGTCGCACTTCGGCGGGCACGGAGATCTGACCCTGAGCGGTGAGCTTCGAATGGGC
>CAZNOC010000626.1:0-1708 GCA_964574545.1 uncultured Bifidobacteriaceae bacterium
TCAGCTGGACGGCGCGCATGCCGCCCTTGACCAGCGTGTTGCAGAGATCGGTGGCGCCGGTGAAGTCGTCGGCGATGCAGCCGAGCAGAATGGCCAAGGTCGCTCTCCCTCGTGTTTTTTCAGCCCCTGGTTTGTGGGGGCACTCTAGTGACCGTCCAGATGCCGGCGCAAGCGGGCGAGGACGGCATCGAACATGGCTTCGGTCAGCCGGCCGGTGTTCATGTTGTAGCGCGAGCAGTGGTAGCTGGAGGCGAGGACGAGGTTCGGCCCGAGGTCGTGCCAGGCAGCGTGGGCGAAGGCGTAAGCAGCAGGCTTCAGGCCGAGCGCCCGAAGTGTAGACTCGTGGGCGATGCGGCCCAACGCCAGGATCGCACGGGGACCCCGGAGCTCGTCCTCGAGATAGGTGCGGCAGGTGCGGATCTCCGCGCCAGTGGGCTTGTTCTCCGGTGGCACGCAGCGGACGGCATTGGTGATCCGGCAATCGACCAGCTCGAGGCCGTCATCCGGGCGGGCGTCGAAGGTGCCCCGGCTCCAGCCGAAACGGGCGAGCGCCGGATAGAGGGTGTTGCCCGCACCGTCGCCGGTGAACGGCCGGCCGGTGCGGTTGGCGCCGGAAAGACCAGGGGCGAGGCCGACGATCAGGAGGCGGGCCGCCGGGTCGCCGAAGGAGGGGACCGGGGCGTTGTGCCAGTCGGGCTGCTTGGTGCGCGCCGCTTGTCGGAAGGCCGCGAGGCGGGGGCAAAGGGGGCAGTCGACGGGTGGCGTGGGGTGGGTCATGGGTGGGCTCATAAGCCATCTTTACGGGGACGTCGTCAGCGATCGGCGCCGATATCGGTCGGGGATGGGGCTTTCGGCCGCTCGCAAATCTTTGGGTATGAAGACGTCATACCTTCTGGTATTCGGGTTGTGGAAAGGGGATTGTCAGTATGGCCAATATCGAAAAGCGAACGGTGAGCCTGCGCGCGGAGCACACGGCTTTCATCGACCAGCTGGTCGACTCGGGGACTTACGCATCGGCGAGCGAGGTCGTGCGCGCGGGCCTGCGCGCGCTCCAGGAGCGCGATGCCGCCGTGGAGCGCTGGCTCCGCGATGAAGTGGCGCCGGTGCATGACGCCATGGAGGCCGATCCGGCCCGCGCCGTCAGCCTCGACGACGCGTTCGCGGATGTCCGCTCGCGTCATGCGAGACGCCTGACGGGCGAGGCGTGAGGCAGCGCATCGTCGACTTCGCCCCAGAGGCTCTGGAAGACCTGCGCGACCTTTATGATCGAATTGCCGACGCGGCCGGTGACGAAACGGCAATCGGCTATATTGACCGTCTCGAGACGTTTTGCCGGGGCATGGCTGTAGCTGCGGAGCGGGGTCATCGGCGCGAGGATATCCGCGCCGGCATGCGCATCGTCGGTTTCGAGCGCCGCATCACGATTGCCTTCACCGTCGCCGAGACACGCGTCACCATCCTTCGCCTGTTCTATGCTGGGAGGAACTGGGAGGGTACGCTCAGCTGATGATCGGCGTATCACGCGTTGCCAGAGTGGATTGGCCCTCACGGACGACTTGATCACGCGGACGACAGGCGGCCCACGTCACAGCGCCAAGTCGTGTGGCGTCCTCTTGAACGGCGATTCGCCGCTGCTTATCTGTCTGTTGCCGAAGGTCGCCTAGCGAATTCGGCAAGTGTCGACCAGGGCGTGTCCCAATGGAGCGCC
>CAZNOC010000627.1:0-1705 GCA_964574545.1 uncultured Bifidobacteriaceae bacterium
GTCGTCAGCGATCGCTTCTGGCAGGCGCGCCTCGCCAGCGACCCCTCAGCCGTCGGCAGCACGCTTCGCGTGAATGGCCACGCGGTGACGATCGTCGGCGTGACCCCTCGCGACTTCCTCGGCGCGTCTCCGCTTCTGGCGGCGGCGGATCTGTGGCTGCCCGTCACCATCGACAGCGGGATTGCACCCGAACTGGCCCTCGACACTCTGCGGGACCGTAGCAGGGCGGAGTTCAGGATCGTCGGGCGGCTCGACAGCGGCCTGTCGGTTCCGGAGGCAGAGGCGGCGATCGACACCGTCCTTCGCCAGCTCGAGGGCACGCCCTCCATCGACGACCGCCGCGGCCGTCAGGTCAGCCTGCTCACCGGCGGCAAGCTCGTCCCCGTGCGTGAGCAGGACACCTGGATCATGGTCGGCTTGCCGTTCGTGATCGTGGGACTGGCGCTCTGGATCGCCTGCTCGAACGTCGGCACGCTTCTGCTCGCCAGGGGCGGGCCCCGCCAGAAGGAAATCGCCATCCGCATGGCGCTCGGCGCCGGCCGCGGGCGTGTGGCGCGGCAGTTGATCACGGAAAGCGTCATGCTCGCCATGCTCGGCGGCGTGACCGGCTGGCTGTTTGCGGTCTGGTCGAACTCCACGATGGACTGGATCGCACCGGCGCTGCCGGAGTTCGTGCACGTCCAGCTCTCGATGAGCTGGAGGGCCTTCTTCTTCACGTTTGCCCTGACGTTCGCCTCGGGAGTCCTGTTCGGGCTCGCGCCGGCTCTCCAGGCCGCCCGGTCCGAAGTCGTCTCGGGCCTGAAAGGCGACCGCACGGCCGGACGCCGCAGGCAGCGCTGGCTCACCTCGCGGAACCTGCTGGTCCTGCAGCAGGTCGCCGGGTCGCTGATGCTGCTGCTCATCACGGGGTTCGTCGTGCTCGGCTTCAACCGATCGGCGTCGCCCGACCTGGGGTTCGACCCGCAGAACGTCTACACGATCTCGGTCGATCCGATTCGGAACGGCTACACGCCTGACCGTGCATCGGCGCTGCTCGCCTCCCTTCCGGAGCGCATGACGCGCATTCCCGGCATCGAGGAAGCGGCCCTTACCTACAGCACGCCGCTGACCATGTTCGGCGATGCCACGACCCGCCGAAGCCGAACCGCCCCAGGTGACGCGGCGCAGCTGACGACGCTCCGGGTCGAGCGCGTGACCGCCGGTTTCCTCGAGACCGTCGGCGCGCCGATGGTTCGGGGCCGTGCGTTCACCCGCGAGGATGGCAGAGGGGAGACGCGCGTCGCGATCGTCAACGAGACGGCTGCGCGGGAACGATGGCCCGGCGGGGACCCGATCGGCCGGCCGCTCGACATCGAGGGGACGCGCTACGAGGTGGTCGGCGTCACGCCGGACTTCAGGAGCGGAGCGCTGCTCGAGCCGCGGCGGCAGGCGGCCTTCGTGCCGATGGCCCTGGAGGACATCGCCCGGCCCTCGCCGACGGGCGTCACCGTGATGGTGCGGGCGCAGCACGGCGTCGATCCACGGGCGGCGGTGCGTGCCGAGTTGACCACGATCGATCCCGGCCTGACCGTGCTCGGCACGAGCCGGGCGATCGACGAGGTCGATCGGTTCGTGTCGATGATTCGAATCACGACGCTGACCTACGGCGGCATCGGCGTGTTCGGCCTGCTGCTCGCCTGCGTCGGCCTGGCCGGCATCACCGCCT
>CAZNOC010000628.1:0-1688 GCA_964574545.1 uncultured Bifidobacteriaceae bacterium
GGATGCTCAGCACGTCGCCCTGCTGCACGACGCGGCCCGTGAGGATCGTCCGCGCGTTCAGCGCCAGCCCGATCGTCGCGGGATCCGTCTGGAGCCCCTTGTAGCGGAACACGAGGCTGCGCGGAACGATCCGGATGCCGTCGAGTTGCGACAGGCTGTTGATGATGCTCTCGGTGATGCCGTCGGTGATGTACTCGAACTGGGGGTCGGCGCCGGCGTTGACGAAAGGCAGCACGGCGAGCGACTTGCCGCGAGGCCGCGGACGTCTGGCCGACACGCGCCCGGCCGATCCGGTCTGCAGCGCGCGCAACGCCATCCCCACGTCGCCCGCGGTCTGGAAACGCCGATTCGGCTCCCGATCCACCATGCGAGAGACGATGGCGCGGAGTTCGGGCGGCGCGAGCGGATCAAAGGCGGACAGTTCCGGAAGGGCGTCATGGAGCAGGTTGGCCAGCACCTCCTGCGGCGTGGCGCCCCTGAAGAGCGGCTGGCCGGCGAGCATCTCGTACAGGATGCAGCCGAGGGCAAAGACGTCGCTGCGGCCGTCCACGCGCGCGCCGCGCACCTGCTCGGGCGACATGTAGCCGAGCGTGCCCAGCACCATGCCCGGGTCGGTCCGCATCATCGTCGGCGCGTCCCCGTCGGGGTCGGGCGTGTCCAGCCGGCGCAGCGCCAGCCCGAAGTCGAGGATCTTCACCGCGCCGTCGCGTGTCTGGAAGATGTTCTCGGGCTTGAGATCGCGGTGGATGACCCCTCTGGCGTGGGCGGCCGCGAGCCCCTCGGCCACGGCCGCGGCGAACTCCACTGCCTCCCGCCACGCGATCGCTCCCGCTCCCAGCCGGGCCCGGAGGGTCTGCCCCTCGAGCAGCTCCATCACGGCGAGCGGGTGGCCGTCCACGAACGCCAGCTCGTAGATCGACATGATGGCGGGATGGGACAGCGCGGCGACGGCGCGCGCCTCGGTTTCGAAGCGGCGGCGCATCTCCGGGTCCGCGGCGATGTGGCCGGCCATCACCTTGAGGGCCACCTCGCGGCCGAGCCGGACGTCCCGGGCCCGGTAGACCTCGCCCATGCCTCCCGCTCCGAGGGTCGACAGGATTTCGTACTGGGCGAGACGGGTCCCTGGGAGCATCGACATGGCAGGCTGGGAATCCCTGTGATTATGGCATCCCCGCGTCCCGAGGCCGGGAGCGTCGCCTTGGCAGGATCCCGATGGAAGGAGGCGCCGAGTCCCCCGACGGGGCTGGCCATCCTGAGGCGGAGTGCCGGAAGCCCTACAGCGCCACGATCGTCACGCCCGCGTTCCGCTCGTCCACGCGGAACCCGCGCACGGCAGACAGCGCGCCGAGACGCGTGTGTACCGCGGACTTCACGCGTCCGCCGCTCTTTCCGTGAATCACGCGCACCTCGGCCAGGCCCGCCAGCAGGGCCTCGTTCAGGAACGCGTCCAGGGCTTCCACCGCTTCGTCCACGGTCTTGCCGTGCAGGTCGATCGATCCAGGGGCACGTCGTGACGTGGCAGAGGACGGCGGCGCTTCCGCCCCACCAGACGACGACCGGTGTCGTCGAGAGGGCTTCGGCTGGGGCTCGATGGCGGTGAGCAGATCCGCCTTGGCCTCCACCGCGCGTCCCTTGATCTCAACCAGGTGGCGCCCGTTGTTGCGCACCTCGAGGACCACGCCCTTCCC
>CAZNOC010000629.1:0-1679 GCA_964574545.1 uncultured Bifidobacteriaceae bacterium
TTGAGCGTGTGTGATGCAGTGATGCAGCCATGGTACGATCGTGCATCATGCGTACAACGATAGCCGTGGACGCCACCGCAGTCCTCGGGCGGACAGCGGCCTTCAAGGCGACACAACGCGGATAGCTGCGGTGACCCTCGGCCGACTCGACGCCCTCGTGCACGAGCGCGTGCTGCCAGTCGTCGCCGAAGTCATACGCATACAGTGCGGGCGGGGCGTGCCAGCCCCGCCGGTCGAAGAACGTCGACAGGGATACGTCCCAGCCAGGCACAACCGGTCGGTTCTCCGGGTCGTCATCGGTGGGGATGCCGATCGACACCACGCTTCGCTCGGCGGCGTCGAGCAACCGGAACTCGTGCAGGTGGTAGTCGAGCCAGCCCATCGCGTCCTGAATGGCGACGTGCAGGTCCTAGAACGAGTACCGCTCGGGCACCTGGATGCGGCGCCAGACGAGCGGGTCGGTGCCGGAGAGCACGACCAGGCACTGGTGCACCAGCTTCGGCCGTGTGGTGGCCCGCTTCCTCGGAATCGCTCGGACGTCAGCCACAGCCCCTCTCCGCCTCGGTCTCCGAGGCGGCCACTGTCAGGGCGGAAACCACCACGTTAGGGGCTCTTTGGAAGGGCACGCACCTTCGGACGATGCCCCCGGAGCTTCAGGGCCTGCCAGAGGTCCCACTTGGCCTGGAGCGTCAGCCAGATCTCGGCGTCCCAGTGCGTCAGCGCCTCGAACAGGAGCGCCGTATCCGCACTGACGCCTCGACGTCCCCTGACGATCGCGTTGAGGCGCTGAAACGGAATGTGCATTCGCTTGGCGGCCTCAACCTGGGAGACGCCCAACGGCTCAAGGAACTCCTTCAAGAGCATCTCACCGGGGTGCGTCGGCGGACGATGGGTCGGCAGCATGTCGAGCTCCTCAGTGGTAGTCGGTGCAGCGCACGTCAAATGCGTCGGACCCTCCGAACCGGAACACGATGCGAAACTGGTCGTTGACGCGCACCGCGTGCTGGCCTTCCCGATCGCCGGTGAGGGCGTGCAGTCGATTGCCCGGCGGCACGCGCAGGTCGTCGAGCTTCGTCACCGCATCGATCTGGTCGAGCTTGCGGCGGACGATCGGCCACACGCCGTTCCAGATGTCCCGGGTTGAGTCGTCGGCCAGCGTCCGAATCACCGTCTAGCACTATAGCACGCCTAGCGTGCTAAGGCAGCCGGGAACATCCGGCTGAAAGATTTCGCCCCGAGCGGGCGTTCAATAGACGTGGCGAGTCGGTTCGGGAGCAGAAGTGGCTGGGTGTCGACGCTACCTCGTCCACACGGCGTGAGTCCCTGAACGCAATGAAACCGCCGATCATTCATTCTGTCGTTCCTTTGGGCGCGACCAGTCCCTTGCACCGCGACGCTCGACGAGTGTGTTCATCGTCCCAGGGCTCGCGCCAGCTGCGCCTCGGCCAATCTCAGGTTCGCCAGGGCGCGGGTGCGATCGAGCTCCACCTCGAGCAGCGTGAAGTCGGCGTCGAGCACCTCCAGCGCGGTGGCCGCACCGGCCAGATAGCGCTCGTTCACGATCCGCCGCGTCTCCCGCGCCGCGCGAATGGCGTCGTCAGCAGCAGCCACTGCGGCGTCCTGTGAAGAGATCTCGAGCTGCCGTTGCCGGATCTCCAGTGCCAGAAGCTCGTCGAACT
>CAZNOC010000630.1:0-665 GCA_964574545.1 uncultured Bifidobacteriaceae bacterium
ACGGCACGATGTAGGTCGACGTGACCCCCGCGCGCAGGAGCCCGTAGCGCTTCGCGTAGAAGTCGTAGCCGTCGAGCGCGTCGAGCATCGGATTGACCGTGCGCTCGGAAGGACGCGCGCCCTGGTCGTCGCTGAACGCGGAGACGATGCCGGGCTCCAAGAAGGCGTCCGGTCCGTAGTCGATCACCTCGGCGCCCAGCGGCACCTCGAGATCGGCGCCCACGGCTTGGATCCGTCCGTCGCGCACGAGGACGACGCCGTTCTCGATCACGCGACCGTTCTCGACCGTCAGGATCGTGCCGGCGCGGATCGCCACCGTTTGGGCCGTCGGCGCCGAAGCTGCGACGGCGACCGCAGCAGCGAGCGCAAGTAGTTGAGTGGAGACCTTCACGGGTTGCTTACTTCGCGTCCTTGGCGGCGGTGGGCGTGGGTTCGGCTTGCGTGCCCGTGGGCTGCGTGCCGTCGAGGAGTTGCTTGTTGCGGACATCCTTCGAGCGGTCGTAGACGTGCGCCCCTTCGATCACGACGTGATCGACGAGGCTCGTCACGCGCAGCGGATCGCCCGTCATCAGCACGACGTTGCCGAGCTTGCCGGTCTCGAGCGTGCCGACGTCGACGCCCAGGACGCGGGCGGGTGAACTGGTCACCGCGGCCAGCGCTTCCTC
>CAZNOC010000630.1:675-951 GCA_964574545.1 uncultured Bifidobacteriaceae bacterium
CGAACGGAATGCCCTTTTCCTTCAGGATCGCCGGCGCGAACTTCTCGATCTCTTCGCCGGAGAGCGGGTCGCGATGCGTGTGCACCAGCTCGCCGTCGAGCACGACCGGAACGCCGGCCGCTGCGATCGCGTCGAACGCTTCCCAGCAGTCCGCGTCGACGACCAGCACGGTCTTCTCCAGGAAGCCGTTGTCGCGCGCGATGCCGAGCGCGGTGTCGACGTCCATCGCGCGATCGCACTCGAAGTAGACCGTTTGCTTGCCTTCGACGATGTCCA
>CAZNOC010000630.1:961-1677 GCA_964574545.1 uncultured Bifidobacteriaceae bacterium
ACGCCGCATCGACGCCAAACCGCGTACCCAGGTCGACGATGTCCAGCAGCGGCGCCTGCTTCTCGTCGATCGCGCCGCGCGGGATCAGCTCCAAGCCTTCGACGGTCCAGGCCTTGCCGGTCATCGCCTTGCCCTCGGACTTCTCGCCCTCGAGGTCGCGGCCCTGGAAGAGGGCTTCGCGCTTGGCGAATCCGCGCTCGTCCTTCTCGCTCTGCACCAGATCCTCGAGGTAGCGGCGCAGGTCGCCGAACGCGGTGCGCAGCGCCTGCGCCTGCGTCGCGCGCGACTTGCCGGACTTGGGACGCGCGCTCAGCTTCAGGCCGTAGGTCGGTCGCACCATCATCGCTTCGACCGTCATGCCGTGCGGACGCACGATCATGCCCTTGCCGCCGATGACGCAGTTCCAGCCCTGCTGCAGGTTCACGGTGGTGATGCCCCAACGCAGGCAATCCTCGAAGTAGTACGCGACCGGGTCGACCGAGTCGCGAATGTCGAGGAACGGCGCGACGTCGATGTTCTCGTTCGTGCGGTCCATCCCGCTGTTCGAGTGGGCTTCGACGAAGCCCGGCATCGCGACATGCTCGGGCCCGCCGATGACGGTCGCGTCCCAGGGCGTTTCGATGCTGTCAGCGGCGCCGATCGCGGCGATGCGACCGTTCTCGATCACGATCACGCCGTTTTCGATCTCGGCGCCGGCGAGGGTGACGATCTTGCCG
>CAZNOC010000631.1:0-1672 GCA_964574545.1 uncultured Bifidobacteriaceae bacterium
CCTCCTCGACCGTGCGCACGCCGTAGACCGGCGCGTTGCTGTCGAGGGACTGGACCACACTGCGCACCGTCGTCTGGAGCGCGCGCAGATCGCCGGTCGCACGCACCACGACGGTCATTGCCGCCATGGGCATTTGCGCCTGCGCGAAGTAGATTTCGGGCTGCGGCGGTCCTTGCAGGCTCTGGTGCTTGACGTCAGCGACGATGCCGACCACTTCCCGCATGCCGGTATCGTTCTCACTCACGGGCACCGTGGAGAAACCGGGTGCGATGCGCTTGCCGATCGGATCTTCGTTCGGGAAGTGCTGCCGCGCCATGGCCTCGTTGATGATCAACACCGGCGGCGCGCCGAGGTCGTCGCGATCGGTGAACTCACGTCCCTTGACCAGCGGAATGCCCATCGTCCGGAAGTATTCCGGGCCGGCCATCTGAATGACGGCCGTTGGCCGATCGCCGGGATCGACTGGCCTTCCCTCGATCGCGACACTGGTGCTCGCGGCTCTCCCGCCGAGCGGCAGTTGAAAGATGACGCTCGCATTGACGACCCTCGGCAGCACTTGGAGTCGTTCCGTCAGTTCCCGATAGAAGCCGGCAATCTGGCTCGGATCCGTCGTCCGATCGGCCGACGGGGCGACGTTGAAGGTCAGGGCCTGTCCCGGATCGAATCCTGGGGCCACCTGTTGAAGCCGAACGAAGCTGTTGACCAGGAGGCCGGCGCCAACGAGCAGCACCAGCGCCACGGCGACCTCGGCGATTACCAGCAGGTTACGCATGCGGGTCGTCTGGACGCTGGCAGTCGCCCCGCGCCTGCCTTCTTGCAGAGATTCGGCGAGGTTCGTCTTCGACACCAGCAGCGCGGGGGCAAGTCCGAAGGCAATGCCGGTCGCCAGCGACACCAGCGCCGTGAATGCCAGGACGCGCGCATCGAGCTCGGTCTCCGCCACCCGCGACAGTGAATCGGGGCTGAGCGCGACGATCAGATCCATGCCCCACACCGCAAGCAACGTCCCCGCGACGCCGCCGAGGCCGGCCAGCAGCACGCTCTCCGTCAGGAGCTGGCGGACGATGCGTGCGCCGCTCGCGCCGAGCGCCAGCCGCATCTTGATCTCACGCTGTCGGCTGATGGCGCGTTCGAGCAGCAGGTTGGCGACGTTCACGCAGGCGATGAGGAGCACGCACGCGACAGCGCCCAGCAGGATCAGCAGTGTGGGCCGCAGGTTGCCGACCATCGACTCGAGCAGCGGCCTGACGCCGATGCCCATGTCCTTGTTGGCCTCCGGGAACTGCACCGCGAGGGCGCCGGCGATCACCGTGGCCTCGGCCTGCGCCTGCTCGAGCGTCACGCCGGGGCGTAGCCGCCCGATCGCCCGCCAGCCGCGATAGCCGCGCGACACCATGATCGCGCCCGGGCCCATCGGCTGCTCGTTATCGAGCGCGGTCGAGATCCAGACTTCGGTTGGCTGTGGCTGCACGGGGAACCTGAAGCCGGCGGGCATCACGCCGACGATGGTGAAGGGCGCGTTGTTGAGGTCGATCGAGCGCCCGATCACGCCGGCGTCGCCGCCGAAGTGGTCCTGCCAGGATTGCCAGCTCAGGATCGCCGGTCGCCCGCCGGGCCCGCCGCCGGCGGCGTCTTCTTCGGCAAGGAACGTGCGCCCCAACGTCGGCGAGAC
>CAZNOC010000632.1:0-1670 GCA_964574545.1 uncultured Bifidobacteriaceae bacterium
AACCTCGAGCGCGCCGAGAACTACCTGAGCCTGGTCGGGCTCGTCATCGTGATCCTCGGCGGCATCGGTGTCTCGAGTGTTGTCCGCGTGTTCGTGCAGCAGAAGATCCGAAGCATCGCGATCCTCAAGTGCCTGGGGGGGCGCTCCTGGCAGCTGTTGTCGATCTACATGCTTCAGGTGGTGGTCCTCGGCCTGGCGGGCAGCCTGCTGGGCGTGGCGCTGGCGTCGGGCGCGATTGCCGCCGTGCCACGGGACCTGGCAGCATCGATCACACCGGGCGTGGGCGTGGAGTTCGGCGTGACCGCGGCGGCCGCCGCACAGGGTCTCGGGATCGGCCTCGCCGTGGCGCTGCTGTTCTCGCTCGTGCCGCTGCTCGAGGTACGTCAGGTCAAGCCCTCCCTGCTCTTGCGCGACGAGACGGGCCCCGGCGGCTTCGACCCCCTGCGCTGGGCTGCGATCGCCGTCGTGGCGTCGATGCTGGTCGGGCTTACCGTGTGGCAGGCGGGATCGTGGAGGATCGGGATGGTGGTGGCCACCGGCTTCGCGGCCGCCGCGCTGGTGCTGAACCTGGCGGGATGGGCGCTGATCCGGGCGATTCGACCCCTGTCACGAACGAAGTGGTTCGCGCTGCGCCATGCCGTGCTCCAGCTCAGCCGGCCGGGCAGCCAGGCCCGAGTCGTCCTGCTCGCCGTCGGCCTCGGAAGCTTCTTCATCGTCGGCGTCCGTTCGCTGCAGGAGACGCTCATCGACGAGTTCAACGGCGGGCTGACGCTCAATGGCCCTGACATGGTGCTCCTGGACGTGCAGTCGGACCAGGCGGACGGCGTGCGGCGGTTTCTCCAGCAGTGGAGCCCGGAGGGAGAGCCCGAGGCGGTGCGCCTCATCCCGGTGCTCAGGGCGCGGGTGACGGGCGTCGAGGGGCGAACCGTGTCGTGGGCAAGCCACGAGGAGGTTCGCGCCCGCCGCGGGCCGTCCCGGGAGTACACCATCACGTTCCGGCCAGCGCTCGAGGAGAACGAGGAAGTCGTCTCGGGCGCTTTCTGGGACGGCACACCGTCGGCGGACGGTGAGGTGTCCATCGAGGAGAACATCTTCAGGGACTACGGGATCGGGGTCGGTGACGTGATGCGCTTCGACGTGCTCGGCCGCACGGTGTCAGCGCGCGTCACCAGTGTCCGGCGGGTCAACTGGAGCGACGGGCGTGCCGGCGGGTTCATGTTCGTGTTCCGGCCCGGGGTGCTCGAGTCGGCGCCCCACTGGTACTTCGCCCCCTTTCGCGGGCCGGATGACGCCGCGGCGCGCGGCGCGCTCCAGGGCGAGCTTGTCGCGCAGTATCCGAACGTCTCGGTCATCGACGTGCGCGAGATCCTGCAGGCGGCGCGCGCGCTCGTGGACAACGTGACGCTCGCGGTGACCGTCGTCGGCACGCTCGTCCTGCTGAGCGGACTGCTGATACTCGTGGGTGCTGTGGCCATGACGAAGTTCCGCCGCGTGTACGAGGCGGCCATTTTCAAGACCCTCGGCGCCACGCGCCGCACCATCGCGAGCGTATTGCTGTTCGAGTACGGTGTTCTGGGTGCATTGGCCGGCACGATCGGGTCCGTGGGCGCGATCGGACTCACGTGGGGGATCAGCCGCTTCGCGCTCGACATTCCCTGGCGCCCGATGCC
>CAZNOC010000633.1:0-1666 GCA_964574545.1 uncultured Bifidobacteriaceae bacterium
TGCCGGTGGCGCTCGCCGGGCTGCTCATCTCGGTGGAGCCGCTCATCGACATGGGACGGACGGCCATCAACGTCAGCGGATCGATGACAGCGGGCGCGGTCACGAGCCGCCTTCTGGGGCAGACGGACATGTCGGTGTTCTCCGCTGCCACCGACGATGACACGACCGCTCCCGAACCGCCAGCGGTGGAGGAACCCGCGCGACCGGCCCTCCCGGTGGCGTGACCGCCTGTCGGGGTCGCGACCCTCACGGCCCCCACAACGCGCACCGGGAGGCTCTCTTCCATCCACAGAGCTGCAGGGGCTGGCGAGCCGTCTGCCACACCGATGTCAGCAGCGCGCGCCAGCCGGCGCGCCCAGGGGAAGTCTGCGCCGGGGCTGACTCGCAAATTCCCTCGCTTCGATGTTCCGACCGCGTGCACAATGACCCGCCGTCGATCGCCCCCAGACGTACACCAGATCGACGAGAGCGGGTGTGTCATGAGTCGAGCCCTCCTCGCAGTCGTCACTGCATGGCTGTTCCTGCAGCCAGGCGTGGCCCGGCCACTGGCCGCCGGTTCGCCGCTTGCCTTCTTCAAGAACTACTTCCTGACCGGCGACTACCTGGTTGGCGGCTCGAGCGTGTGGCGCCAGGGCATCAACGGGCGCGCCGCGGCCGAGATCGAGATCTCGGGCGCGCCCGCCGGCGCGGACATCGTTGCGGCGTTCCTCTACGTGCAGACCGCCGAGGCCGTACAGTGGTCAGGCATCGACCACGCGACGTTCAACGGCGTCAGCCTCGGTCCCGGTGACGGGTCGTTTGCCCGGGCGCTCAACTGGGACGCCGGCACGTACCCGTGCTGGGCCGAGTGGGATCCGAGGCGGCGGATCGTCACCTACCGGGCCGACGTCCTGCGCTTCCTCCCCATCGGCGCCGACGGAAAGACAAGCGCCAACGGCATTCACACCATCGAGGTGCCCGACGACGGGAGTGCGTATCCGGACATCGATGAAGCTCCGGAGTCGTGGGGCGGGATGGGCCCGCGCGCCGTCGGCGCGGCCCTTGTCGTGGTCTATCGGAACTCGTCTTCTCCGTTCAAGGCCATCGTCATTCATGACGGCGGCTACTCGACGCTCGCCACTCAGACGATGGACCTGACCATCGACGGGTTCTACCAGGCATCTTCGGATCCGCAGGCGAAGATGACGCCGATTGTCGGCAACGGCCTGCCGTTCCGTTCTCAGCAGGTGTCGCTCAACGGCCAGCTCGTGGCCGTTGGCCCCTTCTCGGGCAGCGCCGGACCCAGATGGGACGTGCCGACCTTCGCGAATCTGCCCGTGCAGCCCGGCGCGTCGTCCGCCGATCTGAGAGTCGAAACTCCGTGGGTCAACGACATCAACTGCCTGGCGTTGAGCGCGGTCGTATTCAGCACGGGCGTTCAGGACAGCGATGGCGATGGACTGCTGGACGTGTGGGAGGCATCCGACCAGCCGGTCCTGGATCCGAACGGACAGGCGCTGCCCAACCTGAAGGCCATGGGCGCCGATCCCTTCGTGAAGGACCTCTTCATCGAGATCGCCTACATGTACATCGACGACGACCCGGTCCACGGTTCGCCGTCCTATGGCGGGGTGCCGAAGCCCGCGCACTCGCATCTGCCGAGCCACGAGGTGCTCCGGCGCGTGGG
>CAZNOC010000634.1:0-1665 GCA_964574545.1 uncultured Bifidobacteriaceae bacterium
GAGGACGGTGCCATGACCGCCGCCCGCCCCGGCCGCATCCTGTACGGGCCGGCGGTGCGAACCAGGCCCTGACACGGGAGCACGTGGACCAGACACCCGTCGAGCGCCGGGGACCGCTTCGAACAGGAGGCATCATGTCACACGCAGACCCACTGCTGGCGCCGATGAAGGACACAGATCGCCGCGAGATGGCTGGCGTGCAGATGGACGTCGCGACCGCGGGAACGGGACGCATCAAGCGGGTGGTGTACCCCAGCGGCTTCCGCTGGTCCACCCACATGCAGCCGATCATCGGCACCGAGCGCTGTATGCACGCCCACGTCGGGTTCCTCGCGCGCGGCCAGGTCCATGTCGAGTACCCCGACGGTTGCACCGAGGAGTTCCAGGCGCCGCAGGTGATCGCCATCCATCCGGGGCACGACGCCTGGGTGGTGGGCGACGAGCCGGCGGTCCTGATCGAAGTGGACTTCGAAGCCGAAACGCCGCAGTTGTTCGGCCTGAACGGGCATCGGCACCGTTCGTAGCGGCTCCGATCGGGGTCAGCGCCGGGACACCCAGAGCAGGAGCAGAAGCATGGCCGGCAGGTACACCGCCAGGTAGGTGACCCCGATGGCGCACGCCTTGAGCACCGTGCGCGTCCATCCGCCACCGAACACCGCTCGCAATGACGCCACGACGTACGCGACGAAGGTCAGGACAGCGATCCCGTCCACGACCGACGCCACGACAGGCGCCGGCGCAAACCTTGCCGCGCCGGACATCGTGAACAAGATGAACCCGACCGCGTGCGTGTACGTCGCGAACACCAGACCTGTCGGCAGGTTCCACTTCCGGTAGAACAGGGTGACGATGACGGCGAATACCGGCAGCAGGGCGAAGAACACTCGCGGCATCCACACGAACATGCGCGCCCGAAGCGCCTCGGGGTCCTCCGCCAGCGCGTGGAGGATCGGGCGGACGAACCACGGGGCGTCCGCAAGACCCTCCATCAGCGAGGCCCGATCCTCATTCGACATCGCTCGCCAGGCATCGCCGTCGACCTGGAGGCTGAATCCGCCGGGCCCCGTGACGACGCCGTCGCCGACGCGGGCGTCCACCTGGGGGGCGGCTGCCGCCACGATGAAGTACAGCACGCTGAGCACCAGGTACAGGCGGACCGGCGTCACGTAGCGTGCCCGGCGGCCGCTGAGGTACTCGCGTGTGAGGAACCCCGGGTGCAGCAGGCCCCGGAGGGTCGCCACGAGCCGGCCGTCGTAGCCGGTCAGTTCCGACCACGCGTCGGCGGCGATCTCCCGTACCGTCGGATTCGGCGGCAGGGCGCGCTGGCCACAGGCGGCGCAGAACGGCCCCTGCAGCACCACCCCGCAGTTCAGGCAAGTGGTGTCGCCCACCCGCGCATTGTAGATGGAGTCGCCTCACGGTGCCGACACCGACGGAAGGGGCGTCAGCCGCGCGACGCGACTGCGGCGCGTCCAACGCGTGCGGAAGGCAGGGCCGGCGGTTCAGCCCTGGCGGACGTAGACCGGGTTCCCCATCACCGTGATGCCATCGGCGTCGCGGATATTGATACGCACCCAGTCGCCCGGTGCGACATCGACCGGCACCTCCAGCGTCTCGTCGTTCGAAGCGAGGGTCGACGGCAACAGGCGCGAATCCACCTCGCCG
>CAZNOC010000635.1:0-1663 GCA_964574545.1 uncultured Bifidobacteriaceae bacterium
ACACGAGCAGGCCTGCTCGCTCCTCGAGCGCCGCGGCCATCGCCTGCCGCCACGGCTCGGTTTGACGCAGGCCGGCATGCGCCTCCGCAAGGGAGTATGGGGACACGTACGAACGACTCGCCAGATCGGTGAGTCGCTGGAGCATGTCGACGGCCTGGTCCCGGCGCCCGGCAAGACCGAGGGCCAGTGCCAGGCTGCCAATACGCTCGTGGTGCGGGTCAATCGACACCGCCTTCTCCAGCATGGAGACGGCCGGGTCGTACTCCTGCCGCGCCAGGTGGATGAATCCGAGGAACACATTTGCGGTCAGGTAGTTCGGGTCCAGCTCGAGCGCCTCTCTCGCCGCCACCTCCGCCGCGTCGAACCGGCGCGCGAAGAAGAGGACTTGCGCCAGCACAATCGCCGCGTTCGCGGAGAGCGGATCGATGTCGATCGCCCGCTTCGCCTCGGCGATGGCTTCGTCGTGCCGCCCGATCACCGCCAGGAGCACCGGATACCACACGCGCGCGCCGAGCGAGGTCGGTGTCAACTCCAGGCATCGCTTGAACGCTCGCTCGGCCGACGCCCAATCCCAGTCGTAGAGGAAGCTGCACATGCCGAGCGACGCGTAGGCATCGCCAAGGGACCCGTCGAGCGCCAGGGCCTTCTGCGCGGCGGCCTTCGCCCGTGGAAACGCCTCCCCGGGTGCCATCGTGCTGTTCGGGGTGAAGCCCAGGTGGGCGTAGCAGTCGGCCACGCCCGCGTAGGCCGCCGCGAAGGTCGGATCGAGGTCGAGCGCTTCCTTATAGAACTCCAGCGCGCGTTGGGTGTTCGGCGGCGTTCGCTTCGCCGCATGATGGCGACCCTTCAAGTACAGATGGTAGACGTCGGTTGCAGGCCGTGCGGGCACGGCCTTCTGCGCTCGGGCGCCGGTCAACGTCACCTTGAGCGCGGCGAGCACTTTGTCGACGATGTCGTCCTGCAGCACGAAGATGTCGGCCATCTTCGTCGTGAACTGCTGCCCCCAGATCTGGGCGTCGTGTTCCGCGTCCACGAGCGTCACCTTCACGACCAGGGTGTCGCCGCGCGACACGACTCGTCCGGTCACCACCGCCTGGACGTGGAGGTCACGCGCCACCTGCTGCAGGTCCACGGCGTCGCCGCGATAGCGGAAGGACTTCTGTTGCGGCGCCACGCGCAACCGCTTCATCTGCGACAGGCTGTTGATGAGGCCGTCCGCGATCCCCTCGCTGAGGTACTCAGTGTCCGGGTCTCCGCCGGCGCTGACGAGCGGCAGCACCGCCAGCGACTCCACGCGCCGGCGCGCGTCGCTCGCCCGAGCGGTCTTCTTGACCGCCGGGGCACCGCCGGACGCCGCACCGCGCTGAAGCCGCAGGAGATCGGCCTTCGCGTCGGCGGCGGTCTGGTAGCGCAGGGCCGGCGCTTTCTCGAGCGCCTTACGAACGACGTGCGCCAGATCTGGCGGCAGCCGTTCGAGTCCGGACGGCGGGTGATTGAGAATCGCGTCGAAGATCACGGCCGACGTGGCTCCGGCAAACGGCAACGTGCCCGTCGCCATCTCGTGGATCACGACGCCAAGGGCAAAGAGATCCGTCCGCTCGTCGGCCTCGTGTCCCCGGGCTTGTTCCGGCGCCATGTAGGCCACCGTGCCGAGCACGACCCC
>CAZNOC010000636.1:0-1660 GCA_964574545.1 uncultured Bifidobacteriaceae bacterium
GCGACGTGCGGCTTCGTTTCCGGCATAGCTCAGCCGCTCGGTGAGCGCGAGCATGCCGTAGTACTCATCGACGCGCGACGGATCCAGCCCGGCCAGGGGGAACAGGACGTCTCGCTCGAAGCGCAGGCGGTCCTCGCGGGAGAACGCCACGTCGATTCCGAAGTTCGCCGTCCCCTCCGCGATCAGCGACTGCGGCGAGAAGAGCGGATACACCGTGAACTCGACCCACCCGCGGTCGCGCACGAGCGCCCGCTCGAGCAGCACGTTGTAAACGTGATGGCCTGGATACCCCTCGTGGCACGCCAGATCGATGGCGCGATCGATGTAGATCGGCAGATCCGTGTTCACCTGAATCAGGCTGCGGTACTCGCCCTGGTACCAGTTGTATCCGCTCCACGACTTGTCGGTGACGTACTCCACGGTGAAGCTCTCGCCTTCCGGTAGCGTCACATGCGAGAGTGTACGCTCGCGGCAGGCGGCGACTGCCGCGCGGAAGACCGCGTCAAGCCGGTCGGGCTGGATGATGAAGTCCTGCTTGAAGGCGGCGTAGCGCTCGCTGAGCGCGCCCTCGCCCGGCAGTCTGGCCGACAGTTCGTCCAGCACTCCCCGGAACTCCTCTTCGGTGTGCCTCGGCGATGTCGCGTCGTAGAGTTCGCGCGACTCCTCGTCGAACGTCAGCCGCTTGCCCTGCAGCATGCCGATACGCGCACGAAGGGCCTGAAGCTGCCGGGCCAGATACTCGCGCCTCAGCGTGCGCATCGCTTCGTCTTCGGATCCCGGCTCGACCGCCGGCAGGCGGCGCAGGTCCACTTCTAGCGCGGCCGCCCGTTTGTTGAGCTCGATCAGATTGTGTGCGGCCTGTTCCGCCTCGGTCCGCCACTCCGGCGGGCCGTAGTAGGCGTCGACGTAGTCGGGGTCGTGCGTGCCGAGACCCAGCACCAGCTTCACGTACGCCTCCGCCGCCGCATCCTCCGACCGAGCCGACTCCACCGAGGGCATGCATCCTCCCGAAAGCACGGCCGCCAGCGACAGGGCGGCCAGGTGTCGCACCCGCATGATTCTCCTCCCCACGACTACCGCCCGTAGCGCGCACGGATGCCGGGAATCAGGTAGTCGTGAAACGCGCGCGTGAAATCGAACTGTGGGGCGAACCCCCAGTCGTGGCGCGCCGAGGAATCGTCCACGTCCTCGGGCCACGAGTCGACAATCCCCTGTCGCTTCACGTCGTTCTCCCACGTGAGGTCCGCTTCCGGGAATGCCCGCAGCACCTCGAAGCGCACCTCCTCAGCCGACGGGTTGAAGGCGCCAAGATTGTAGGCCGTCCGCGACAGCCGCTCGCGCGGAGCGGCGGCGAGCGTGAGCAGGGCGTCCACCCCGTCCGGCATCGCCATGAACGGAATACGCGTATCGGGACGCACGAAGCACGCGTACGGCTCGCCCCGGGCCGCCGCGTGAATCATCTCGGGTGCGTAGTCAGACGTGCCACCCGAGGGCACCGTGAGCGCGGAGATGAGGCCCGGGAACCGCACGCAGCGGAAGTCCACCCGCCCCGAACGCGGCTCGGCCGACAGCTGCTTGTAGTGTCTCGCGTAGTACCGGCCCAGTTGCTCACAGTACAGCTTATTGCACCCGTACATCGTCGAGGGCTGGTTGTAGTCGT
>CAZNOC010000637.1:0-1649 GCA_964574545.1 uncultured Bifidobacteriaceae bacterium
CGTACTTCACGATCGTCTACAACGACCGCGCGGCGGTCGACGGCCGAGGCATCGTTGCCACCGCACCGCCCGGGTCGCGCCAGTTGCTCGTCAAGCTGACGTGGCTGCTGCAGCTGTAGGCTGCGCGGCCACACCGTCCCACGGCCCGTCGAGTCGATTCCGCTCGTATACTCTCTACGCGGTACGAGCGAGGCGGCGGACCGCCCGGCCGCGGCGCGCGACCAGTTCCGAGGAGTGACGATGCTGGCATACATGGTGACGGCGTTGGCGGCGGGACTGCTCATGGCCACCGGAGCGTCGGCGCAGCCGCGGGAGGCCTTCGCGATCGGCGGCCAGCGCGTGGCCGCCGGCGAGCGGCTCGACCTGGACCTCCAGATCCCCGCGGGGACTTCGGACCCAGCGACCCGTGTCCCCGTGACCGTGTTTCACGGCGCGGCCGACGGCCCCGTCCTGGCGCTCACGGCCGGCGTCCATGGCTACGAGTTCCCCCCGATTCTCGCGGCGCAGGCCCTGCTCGATCGCATCGACCCGGCGCGCCTGCGGGGGACCGTCATCCTCGTCCGGATCGCCAACGTGGAGGCCTTCGAGCAGCGCGTGCCGTACGTGAACCCGTTCGATCGCCAGAACCTGAACCGCTCGTTCCCCGGGCGCGCCGACGGCACCCAGACCGAGCGTATCGCCTGGGCGCTGACAACCGAGGTGATCCGGCGGTGCGATGTGCACGTGGAGCTGCACAGCGGCGACGGCGCGGAGTGGCTCGAAGGCTTCGCGGGGATCTACGGGGGACCGCTGGCGGCCCGGTATGAGACGGCGCGCGCGATCGGACTCGCGTTCGGGTTCCGCAACATCATCCGCTACGAGATGCTCACCCAGGCGCAGGTGGACGCGGGCCGGTCGCTCAACCGGCAGGCCGTGGCAGACGGCAAGCCGACCGTGCTCATCGAGATGGGTGAGAACGGCCGGCGCGATCCCGCGTTCGTCGACGCCATCGTCAACGGCGTCGAGAACACGCTGCGCGTGCTCGGCATGACGGATGGCGCGGCAACGCCGCCCCGCGCCGATACGCGGTGGTTCGACGCGACGGCCTCGGCCGTGTCGACGCACACCGGGATCTTCACGCCGGTCGCCGCCGCCGGCCGGTTCGTCACCGAGGGCGAGCTCCTGGGCACGGTGCGCGACTACGCGGGCCGGGTGGTCCAGGAGATCACGTCGCCCATCGCGGGCTACGTGATGTACGGACTCGCGGGCCCGCCCGTCCGCGCCGGCGAGAGCGTGGCCACGATCGCGCGGCCGGCGCCGGGTCCCCTGTAACAGCGCATTGAGAGAGCAGCGACATCCATGCCGCACATCCCCGACCTGACCAGACGAGGCCTCCTGATGGCCGTCGCGACCGGCGCCGCCGCGCCGTTTCTGCAGTCGCTGACGGCCGCTGCCACCGGGCTTCCCCCCGTGCCGCAAGCCGCACCGGCCGACGCGGTCCGGGATGCCGCTTACTGGGAGCGGGTCCGCGCGGAGTTCGACGTGGACAGCTCCGTCACGAACCTCGAGAACGCCTACTGGGGCATGCTGCCGCGATCCGTGGAGGCCGCGTACTTCGAGCGGCTGCGGTTCGTGAACCGCCACCACGTGGCGTACGTCCGGAACTGGAT
>CAZNOC010000638.1:0-1645 GCA_964574545.1 uncultured Bifidobacteriaceae bacterium
GGAACGCGATGGACCATGGATTCATCAGCCCGTCCACGACCGTCGTGACGCGGTAGTCGTGGAAGGCGGACCGGTGCACTTCGCTCTGGCCGGAGAGCAGAGTGCCGCCCGTCAGGGCGAGGCCAACCACCAGCAGGATCCCCATAGCTCGGGCCATCTCGATCTCCTCGTGAAAATGCCGTCGTGCCAATCGCCATTATGGGTGGCAGAGCTTTCGTGCGTCAAACGGCGTCCCGGCGGAGGATGGACCCTGGGCCGCAATGCACCACTCGGAATCTGCCATGATGGGCCCATGCGGAAGCCCCCCGTGAACACGGCCACGCTCTCCCGGTTCCTGACGATCGACGTGGGCGGCAGCGGCCTGAAGGCCGCCGTCGTGAAGGGAGGTGCGGCGTTCTGGCTGGGGGTTGGGGACGACTGATCCTGCTCCGGACCCGGACGCGCTGAGAGATCCGAACGGGATTCTGTGGTCTCACGGCCCGGGCGCGGGCTTCGATGCGTGGTCGCTCACGGTGCTGGAGATCGAGCACGGCCGCGTCGCGATCACGCCGCTTCAGGAGCGGCCGATCTGCGCGTGCAGCGCGCACAGCATGTCTTCGGCCGTGTAGGGCTTGGGGATGAAGTGCTGCACGCCCTCGGCGAGCGCCTGTGCCAGGCCGTCGGCCACGGCGTGGCCGCTGCAGGCGATGATCTTCGCCTCCGGGTTGATCGCCTTGAGCGCCACGATCGCCGCCGACCCGTCCATCACCGGCATCGCCATGTCCGTCAGCACAACGGCGATCTCGCGGTGATGCGTGGCGTAGAGCGCCACGGCCTCGGCGCCGTTGACCGCGAGCATCACGCGGTAGCCGTAGCGCTCGAGCGTTTGCTGCGTGACCTTGCGGATGCCTTCCTCGTCATCGACCACCAGCACCAGTTCTCCCGTGCCGTGCGGCAGTGACGCTGCGCGGTCAGCGGCCGGCTCCGCCGGGGCCGGGTCAGGGCGGGCAGGCAGGTGCACGCAGATGTGGGTGCCCCTGCCGGGTTCGCTGGACAGGTTCACGAAGCCACCGTGGCTTCTCACGATCGTCAGCACGGTGGACAGGCCCAGTCCGGTGCCCTTGCCCACCTCCTTGGTGGAGAAGAATGGCTCGAACACCCTGTCCTGGATCTCCTTCGGCATGCCCGATCCCGAATCGACGACGCTCAACCGCACGTACGGGCCGGGACCGGAGGCGAGGTTCACCCCCGGGTAGGACTCGTCGAGATGGACGTTCTCGGCGACGAGCCGGAGCCGGCCGCCCTGCGGCATCGCGTCCCGCGCGTTCACGCAGAGGTTCATCAGCACCTGATGCAACTGCGTGCCGTCCGCATGAACGGGCCACAGATCGTCGGGCACTGCCACGACCGGCTCGATGTCCTTGGGAAACGTCTCGCGAATGATGCTGTGGACGTCGGCAATCAGCTCACCCAGGTGGGTCTCCGCCGGGCGCCCCTCAACCCCCCGCGCGAACGACAGCACCTGCCGCACCATGTCTGCGCCCCGCTGGGCGCTCTTCTCTATGGTCTCGATCAACCGCACCCGGGAGGGATCCTGCTCGCCGTCCATGAGCAACGCCGCCGACATCATGATCGGCGAGAGCACGTTGTTCAGGTCGTGCGCGAT
>CAZNOC010000639.1:0-1645 GCA_964574545.1 uncultured Bifidobacteriaceae bacterium
TCGTGCTCGCCGCGGTCGCTCTGCTGGCGACCTGCATCCCGGCCCGGCGCGCCGCACGCGTGGACCCGATGGTCGCGCTCAGGAGCGAGTAGGCCCCGTCACTCCTGTTTCAGCGCCTCCAGCGGATCGATTCGCGTCGCCCGCCGCGCAGGAACCAGCGACGCCAGTATCGTCAAGCCGGCGAGGAGGAGGGGGGCGCCCAGCATCAGGAGCGGATCGGTCGTGGTCGTGGCCGTCATCGTGGCGAGCGAGTCGAAGAACGAGCCCATCGCGCGGACGGTGGCCCACGCCATCGCGAGGCCGCCGATCGTGCCCGCCATGACGAGCGCCAGTGCTTCGGCGAGGACGAGTCTCAAGACGTGGCCGCGCCGGGCGCCAAGCGCCATGCGGATGCCGATCGCCTTCGTCTGCTGCGACACCGTGTAGGCGGTGATGCCGGCCAGGCCGACGCAGGCGAGCAGCAGGCCGAAGACGCCGATGCCGCCGTAGGTCAGCGTCGTGATTCGAATCATCGACATGAACCGATCAACTTCGTCGGTCGCCCGGCCCGTCCCGAGCACGGTCAGGCCGGGATCGATCGTGGTCAACTCGGCCCGCATCGCCGCCCGCGGATCGACGCCGTGCTGCGCCCGCACCATCACGGTGACGCCCGTCGGCGAGGGCCGGGCGATGTCCTCCACGGCCATCGGCACGAAGGCCCCCTGCCGGCGCGGCTCGAGCAGCGCTGCGCTCCTGAAGTCCCTGGTGACGCCAACCACCTCGTAGCGCGTCCCCTCGATGTCGAGCGGACGGCCGATCGGATCGTCACCGGCCCACCGTCCCCTCGCCGCCGTCTCGTTGACGATCGCGACGCGTGCCTCCGCTGTGCCCTCTTCCCTGGTGAACGCGCGGCCCCGGACCATCGGGACCCCGACGGTCTCGAGGAAGCCGGCAGTGACGCGCTCGACCCGGAGCGTCGTCAGGGGCGTCGTGTCACCCCGGGTGGTTCGGGTCCCCCGGGTTGCGGCATCGCCGAACATGGTCAGCGGCGTGCTGTAGGTGATGGCCGCTTCCTCAATCCCGGGGATGCGCTTCATGCGCTCCGGCAGGGACGCGAGCAACGCCGCTGCGGCATCCGGCACGTAGCCGTTGCGGACCGGATCGACGGAGATCGTATAGATGTGCTGCGGATCGAATCCGAGATCCGGCGAGGCCGATCGGTTGAATCCCAGCACGACGAACCCGGTGACGAGCAGCAGCATCAGGGATCCGGCCACCTGCTGCAGCACCAGCAGGTTCCGCGAGCTGAGCCAGCGCCGCCTGCGGCGCCCGGCGGCGTGATCGCCCTTCAGGCCGGAGACCACCTCGGATCGGGCGGCCTGGAGCGCCGGTGCGAGGCCGAACAGGACTCCCGATGCGAGCGTCAGGGCGAACGTGAAGACGAAGGCTCTCCAGCTCATCGAGAGCTGGAGGTGCACGAACTCCGGTAGCGCCGGCGCAATCCAATCCAACGTGGAGTTCGACCAGACCGCAAACACCCAGCCGGCCACGCCGCCGAGCATGGCGAGCATGACGCTCTCCGTGATCAGCTGCCGCACCACCCGGCCGCGGCCGGCGCCGAGCGCCATGCGGATGGCCATCTCCTTCTGCCGCGGCCCGCTTCTGG
>CAZNOC010000640.1:0-1640 GCA_964574545.1 uncultured Bifidobacteriaceae bacterium
GCATCGGCGACGCCCTGCTCCTCCGATGGTGCGACGGCGAGCGCCCTGCCCGACTCACGTGCGGCCGCCTGGACCGCGACCTTTGCTTCGGTGACGCGGCCCACCGCAACGACGCCGAAAACCAGCAGCAAGAGGACAGGGATCGCGAGCGCCGCTTCGACGAGCGCCTGGCCCGACTCATTCTGCCCACGTTGCACCGTCGTGGAGCGCCATCGGTTAGGGGCCACTACGAAAACCCTCCTTGCGCATCTCGGACGAGGCGTCGATGGCGATGGTCCGGCTGCCCAGCCAGGGGATGATGAGTGGGTAGCCGCCGGTGGCGCTGACGGTGATCCACTCGGCAGAGCCGGACGCATCGACTGCAAACTCGTCTCCAACGCTGCCCAATCCGGAACGCAACACGTCCAGCGTCCTCTGCTCGGCGACTGCCGGGTCACCGCCTTCAGCCGCCCCCAGCCGCGCGCCCTCCTGGGCCGCGATCGTGGCCACGTTCTGGGCGTGGTGGACCAGCCCGAACTGCACCACGCCGAGCAGGACGAGCAGCAACAGCGGCAGGACGAGCGCGAACTCGACCATGCTCTCGCCCGCCTCGCCACCGGCCAGGCGCAAGCGGCGCTGCCGCCACGGCCTAAATGCCACTGATCGCATCGGTGATGCTCCCGAAGACACCGACGATGCCGTCGCCGAGGGTCTGGACGGCGACGATGGCGACGACGGCGATGAGGGCTGTGACGAGCGCGTACTCGACCATCGACTGGCCGGACTCGCTCTCCTGCAGTGCGGCGCGGAGTCGTTGGCGCAGGTTCTTCATGGGGTTCTCCTTTCGTGGGAGGGCGCACTCAGTCACTCAGTCACTCAGGCCCAGGAGCTGCACGCCCGCGGGGTAGAGGAGGACGACGAGGAAGACGGGGAAGATGAAGAGCGTGACGGGGATGAGCATCTTCACGCTGCTTTTCTCGCCCTCGGCGATGAGGGTGGTGCGCTTGCGGTTGCGGACGGTGTCGGCAAGCGTGAGCATGACCTGCCCAAGGGGCAGCCCTTGCTCCAGCGCCGACTGCCAGGCATCGGCCATGGTGGCGATCTCCGGCACACCTTCGCGCGCGGCCAGCGCCCGCAGCCCTTCGGGATGGGTCATCGTCCCGAGCCCCGCCTCGCGGGCGACATGACGGAGTCCATCGCCGAGCACACCCTCCACCTGGCGGCTGACGTCGAGGATCGCCTGTTCGGGCGAGAGTCCGGCGCTGGTTGCCATGGCCAGCAGGTCGAGGACCGTCGGCAGCTCTACCAGGACCTGCTGCCGCCGGCGGGCGACGCGCCGTTCGAGCAGCCAGTCCGGCTGGACGAACCCGAGCAGGCCTGCACCCAGCCAGGCCCACGCGGGCCAGGTCCCGAATGGCTGGAGACCAGCGAAGTTGAGTACAGGGAAGAACGCAGCGAAGAGCAGGGCCACAGCCAGTTTCTGCCCGAAGAACTGCGAGGCCGTCATCCCCGGCCAGCCGGTGGCAAGCCGCTGCTCGAGGTCCGCGGTCCTGATGCCGAGGCGGCTGAGCAGGCGGCCAACGAGCCTGCCCGCGTCGTCGAGCACGGGCCGCAGGGTCCGTTCCAGCACCGGCGACACGAACATCGGTGGGGCGGCGCGC
>CAZNOC010000641.1:0-1638 GCA_964574545.1 uncultured Bifidobacteriaceae bacterium
ACGAGGGATGGGCGCTGACGCCTGAAACGGCGGGGATGGCGCAGCTGGCCGGCCGGGCGCCGCACCTGGCACCGATCGCGGGCGCCATCGCGCGCCGCCCCGAGGCGGTCATCGTCATGGTCGGTGGGCGTCACCTCGGAGGGGCGGATGCGCCCGCGCGGTTTCACGTGGACATCGATGGTGTACCTGTCGCTCAGTGGGAGAGCCCGCCCGGCTTCTTCCTGCGCTTCGTTGAACTGCCCGCGGGCGCGCTCTCCGGCACGGGTCCGTTTGCCGCCCTGGCGATCCGCTCCGAACCGCCGGAAGCGCAGACGGCGATCGAGCAGTTCGATCTGCAGTCTGTCGGCTCATTCGTGTGGGGCTTCGGGGAGGGGTGGCACGAGGCGGAACTGGATCAGGCACGGTCCGAGCAGTGGCGCTGGATGAGCGCGCGCGCCGCGATCGAGATCCGTCACTCCACAGGCGACCGCGTGCTGACGCTCGCCGGCGCGTCACCGCTCGCGGACTTCGAGGCTCCGCCCACGGTCGTCGTGCGCGCGGGCGGCCGCGAGCTGGCCCGCTTCGCGCCGTCCGCCGCCTTCCACGAGACCATCGCCGTGCCCGCCGAGGCGCTGGACCAGGCGAACGGCCGCGTCACCATCGAAACCGACCTGGTGTTCGTGCCGGCCGAGCGGGGCGGCCCGCCCGATCGCCGTCAGCTCGGCCTGCGCCTGCTGCGGGTGACGGTGCAGTGAACACGGCGAAGAATCGTGAAGGATCGCGCACGCCTCGACCTGTTTGCGTTGACAGGCCGCAACTCGACCGGGTAATCTCCGGGGCGTCGCCACTGCTTCCTACGTCTCGTAACCAGGAGAGAGCCACGATGAGTTTGCTTGGACGTTACGCAGGGGTCATCTCCCTCTGCCTGATGTTGAGCCTTGGGGCGGCCGCGTGTGCCAAGCCGGCGCCTGTGCCAGCGCCGCCGCCTCCACCACCGGCCGAGCCGGCACCGCCACCGCCGCCTCCTCCTCCACCTCCCCCGCCCGCGCCCCCGGCGCCGGCGCCGCTCACCGAGGAGGAGATCTTCGCCCGCAAGTCGCTCGAGCAGCTCAACGCCGAGCGGCCGATGGACGATGTCTTCTTTGACTACGATCAGTCGTCGGTGCGCGACGATGCGCGCGGCGCGCTGCAGAAGAACGCGGAGTGGCTGAAGCGCTGGCCGTCCACGCGGATCTCGATCGAGGGCCACTGCGACGAGCGGGGCACGGCCGAGTACAACCTCGGGCTCGGCGAGCGCCGCGCCAACTCCGTGAAGGACTACCTCGTCAGCCTCGGCGTCCCCGCCGAGCGCATCGTGGTCGTCAGCAAGGGGAAGGAAACGCCCTTCTGCAACGAGAGCAACGAGAGCTGCTGGCAGCAGAACCGCCGGGGCCATTTCATCATCACCGCGAAGTAGCCCTCGACTCGGTCTTCGACCCTCAAACGCCGGAGTGCAGCCTGACTGCGCTCCGGCGTTTGTCGTTTTGCGGGGGCGCCGTCCGGTGCCACCTGCTTCGGAGCTGTCAACACACGCGAGCCGTAGGGCGAGTCTACAACCGCCGAAGCGCGGCCAGAAGGGTCGCCTCGTCGATGCGCCCCCGCGCGATCTCCCGGCCGTCG
>CAZNOC010000642.1:0-1638 GCA_964574545.1 uncultured Bifidobacteriaceae bacterium
TCACCGGGCCGCTCGCCCGGTCGCTGGCGCTGGTTGCCATCGTTGTCGGCGGCCTGATGTTCATGTTTGGAGAGGGAGGGGCGAAGCGCCAGATCTCCGGCATCGTCTTCGGTGGCGGGCTCGCCCTGTTCGCCGGCCAGTTCCTGGCCTGGCTGTTCTGAAGACGTGCTGTCGTGACGCACTCCGCCAGTCGTCCCGTCGCCCGGCCCGTTCACAAGGCCCTGCACCGTACGTTGACGGTCTGCGGCGTCGACCGCCGGCTGTTCTTCCTCGCACTCCTGATGGGCGCCGCGACGTTCAACCTCTTTTATTCGTTCCTGGCGGGTCTGCTGATGTTCGTCGGGCTCTACGCCTTTGCACTGTGGACGACCAAGCGGGACCCGCAGATGCTGCGGATCCTCTTGTCGTCGTCCCGCTTCCGGCCACGCTACGACCCCGCCAAGCACATCCCCGTCCACATCACGGTGCGACCATGCTGACCATTCGGCGCATCCTCCGCGACTACGAAAACGCGGGAAGCCTGAACAGCCTCATTGCGCTCTGGGGCTTCGTCGACGACAGCACGTTTCTCACGAAGGCGGGGCACGTGGGCGTTGTATACCGTCTGGCGGGGATCGACTTCGAATGCCTCGACCAGGCACAGCGCCGGGATATCGTCCATCGGTACGAGGCAGCGCTGCGCGGCTTGGATGAGTCCTGCCGCGTCTACCAGTACCTCTGTAAGCGAAGAATGCCGGCAATCACGCCGGCGACTTGCCGGCAGCGCGTCGCGCACGAGGCCGTCCACCGACGCGCGGCCTATCTGAATGGGCGGCGTGACGAGCTGTTCCAACTCGATCTGCATCTGGTGCTCGTGTACGACGGGCTTCGATCACACGCGCCGTCTGGTCGTCGGCTGCGCAGCCTCTGGAGTGACCCGCGAGCCGCTGTGCGTGACTGGCTCTCGCCGAGCGCCACCCTTGCGCTGGTCGAGGCGGATCTGGAACGCGCGATCGGGCAGCTGCACCAGAAGGCCGAGGCCTTTCAGGTACAGCTCGCCGACAGCATTCGCCCCACTCGGCTCACGAAGGCGGACGCCTTCCAGTTCTTCCGCCGACTCGTGAACTACACGCCGCGCATCGCGGAGGGCGCCGCGCTGCAGTACGACACCCACCTGGACTACTTCGTGACGGACAGCGCACTCGATTGCCATCGCGACCACCTCGACCTCGGGCCGGCGCACGTGAAGGTGCTCACCATGAAGGAGCCGCCGAGCGCCACCTTCCCGCAAGTCCTCGAAGAGTTGTACACGCTGCCGGGCGAATTCATTGCCTGCCTCGAGTGGTGCCGCATTCCCAACGACCGCATGCGACGGACGCTCCAGCTCCGACGGCGCCACTTCTTCAACAAACGCGTCTCGATGGTGAACTACGTATCGCCGGACACGCGGCCTGAGGAGATGCTCGTCGACGAGAGCGCCAACGCCACCGTGCGGCAGCTAGGCGACGCGCTGACCGAACTGGAGGTGAACGGGCACTTCTTCGGCGACTGCTCGCTGGCGCTCGTCCTATTCAACGAGGACGCCCGCCAACTAGAACGCGCAACCGCCGAGGCCACCAAGGTGATGGCGTCCCACGACGGGACATTCATCGATGAAAC
>CAZNOC010000643.1:0-1633 GCA_964574545.1 uncultured Bifidobacteriaceae bacterium
ATCGAGAACTGCCTCGCGCTCGACTACCCGAAGGAGGCGCTCGAGATCGTGGTGGTGTCCGACGCCTCCACCGACGGCACCGACGACATCGTCGCCGAGTACGCCGCGCGGGGGGTGCGGCTGGCCAGGCAGGACCCGCGGCTGGGTAAGACCGCCGGACTCAATCGCACTCTGCCCACGCTGAAGGGCGAGATCGTGGTGTTCTCGGACGCCAACGCGATGTACGAGCCCGACGCGCTGCGGATGCTGGCGCGCAACTTCGCCGACCCGAAGGTCGGCTGCGTGACGGGCGAGGCCCGCTACCTCGAAGGCGGCACCTCCACGGCCGACCTCGGCGAGCGCGCGTATTGGGGCTACGAGATCCAGATCAAGCGCCTCGAGACGGCCCTCGGCTCGATGGTGGGCGGCGATGGCGCGATCTACGCGATACGCCGCGCGCTCTGGCGAACGCTGCCCGAAGACTCGATCAACGACTTCCTGAGCCCGCTGCAAATCGTCGCCGCCGGATGGCGGGCGGTGTACGAGCCCGCCGCGGTCTGCTACGAGGACACTGCCGGGGGGATGCGCACCGAGTTCCGCCGCCGCGTGCGGATCGTCAGCCGCAGCTGGCGCGCGGTGTTCCAGGCGCCCGGCGTCCTCGACCCGCGGCGCGTCGGGGTGTTCACCTGGTCGCTGCTGTCGCACAAGGTGATGCGCTGGTGGTCGAGCGTGTTCGTGGCGCTCGGCGCCATCGGGGCGGCGGGCACGTTCGCGCAGCTGTACGCCTACCGCGCCGATCTGGCCCTGGGCCTGGCCGCGGGCACGGTCGTGGCGGCTGTCGCCACGCCGGTGGGACGCCGCCTGTCGAGGATGGCCGCCTATTTCGCCGTGATCAACGCCGCGTCGCTCGGGGGCCTCCTGAAGGGAACGTTCGGCCGCGTGTCGGGCGTGTGGGCCACACCGCGGGAGGTGGGCCAGGCCGTACGCGCGCCGCGGGTGATGGTGCCCGTCGGCCGGATCCTGCAGATCGCCAGCGTGCTCGCCGTGGCGGGTGTGATCGCGCTATACCGGGTCCTGTCGGAGGACGCGTTCGCCACCGTCACCTTCTGGACCTCCGGAGCCGTGCTCGGCTACGTCTACTTCGGCTATCCCGCGGTGCTGGCCGCGCTCGGCCGTGTCCTCCACCGCCCCGTGAAGCGCCTGCCCGTCGAGCCGCTGGTGTGCCTGTTCATCGCGGCCAACGACGAGGAGGGCGTCATCGAGGCCAAGATCCGGAACACGCTGGCGATCGACTACCCGCCGCATCGCCTCGAGATCGTCGTGGCCTCCGACGGCTCGGTGGACGGCACCAACGACATCGTGCGGCGCTTCGCGCCCCGCGTCCGGTTGATCGAGCTGACACCGCGCCGGGGGAAGATCGCCGCCATCAACGAGGGGATGCGCTCGGTCACGAGCGAGGTCGTGGTGCTCTCGGATGCCAACACGTTCCTCGCCCCCGACGCCGTCCGCGCGCTCGTCAGCGCATTCGCCGACGACAAGGTGGGCGCCGTGAGCGGCGACGTCGTGCTCGTCGGCAACCGCGCGTCGCTCGGCCCCTCGGAGGATCTCTACTACCGCTACGAGCGCTGGGTGCAGCAGGCCGAGTCGGACATCG
>CAZNOC010000644.1:0-1624 GCA_964574545.1 uncultured Bifidobacteriaceae bacterium
ATCTTCTCGATGCGGTCGCCGCGCCTGGCGATGCCCACCGGATCCCAGCCAAGCAGGTGCACCGTCTGGAGCGAGTTGAGCCAGTACTGGTTCTGGCGAAGCGACGTCTCGAGCTCGCGGCGTTCGAGTTCCTGAACCCGGGCGATGTCCGCGGCGTCCGGCCCCACCTTCCGCAGTCGTGCGATTTCCTCGAGTACGGCGGAGCTCAGCTTCCCGACGTTCTCCGGCGCGCTCCCGAACGTAACCGTGATCGATCCGTACCCGGGCTGCGGCAGCAGGTTGTTGTAGTTGACGCTGACGCCGTAGGTGCCCCCCAGTTCCTCGCGCAGGATGTCGCGGAGCCGGATCGTCAGGAGTGACGCGACGGTCCTCGCCCGATGCATCTCCAGTTCGTCGAGCCGCGCATCGGCGAAGAACGACATCACCGTCTGGCTGGCCGGCTCGCGGCCCTTGCGCACCTCCTCGGTCACGATGTCCGCGGGAAAGCGGATGGCGAGTTCCGCATGCGCGCTCGGCGGCGTGTCGGAGGCGGGCAACCCGCCAATCCACTGGGTCACGAGCGGCGTCACGTCCTCCACCGTGAAGGCGCCGACGATGAACCAGGTGAAGTCGCGGGGGTTGCTGAACCGCCCGCGATAGAAGCGCTGCATCACCTCGAGGTCGAGGCCGGCGATGCCCTCCACCGTCGGGGCGCGCGCCGTGTAGTGCCCGGAGCTGTTGACGAGCTGTACCTGCTCGCTGAAGACGAAGCGGGGATTCTCGCGCTGGTTGTCGAGCAGGCCCGTGAAGCGTCGCTTCAGCAGGTCCAGCGCGTCGGGCGTCAGGTTCGGCGCCGTGAACGCCAGGTACTGCAACTGAAGCGCCGTCTCGAGATCCCGAGGGGTGCTCGATCCGGTGATGCCGTGCGTGAAGGCGCCGACCGTCGGTGAGGCTTGCGCGATCTGGCCCGACAGCACGCGTGTCAGGTCCACCGGCGTGAAGCCGCCCAGCCCGCCCGTGCCGACAAGCGCCGTCACCAGCGATGCCTCCAGGAAGTCCGCTTCGCCGGCCAGCGAGTGGCCGCCCCGCGCGTACGAGGTGAACAGCACCTGATCGGCCTTGAAGTCCGTGGGCTTGAGCCACACCTCGGCCCCATTCGACAACGTGAGCACCGTGACGCCGATCTCGGGCACCTGCCGGCGGGCGGTGACCTCACCCGGGACCGGCGCCTCCGCGACGAGCGCGCGCCCGGCGGTGCCATCGCTGTACGCCTCGAGGGGCGCCGCGGCCGCGCGGTCGAGCGCGGCCCGCAGGCTTTCGTCGGTCGGCGCCTGCACGCCGGCCTTCTCCGGAGCCACGGCGACCACCACGCGGTTGTCGTCGCGCACCAGCTCCCGCGCCAGCGCGGCGACATCGCCGAGGGTCACCTTCGGCAGAAACTCCGCGGCAAGCCGGTACTCGTACTCGATCCCGGGCACCGGTTCTCCCTGGAGGAAGTGGCGCACGAGTTCCATCGCCAGGCCGGGGCTCTCCTGGGTGCCGCGCTCGTTGTAGGCGCGCTCGTAGGACGCGAGCAGCCCGCGGCTGGCTCGGTCGAGTTCTGCCTCCGTGAAGCCGAACTGATCCATCCGGCGCGCCTCGCGCA
>CAZNOC010000645.1:0-1621 GCA_964574545.1 uncultured Bifidobacteriaceae bacterium
CAAAGTTCGATCCATCCACCTCGAGCCGGAGGCCCAGGGCGTCCACGAAGCGCCGGATGCGATGCCCGCGGACATCAGCCCGGAAGAGATTCAGGCGATCATCCAGCGCTACGTGGACTGGCGGACGAAGGTTGCCAAGGCCGGCCACCTCGTGGACGGCCACAAGCTGCGCGACGGCGAGGGCCGCGTGATGCGCCGTGAGGGTGGACGCGTCGGCGTGACCGACGGCCCCTACGCCGAGGCGCGTGAGGTCATCGGCGGGATCTTCGTCATCGAGGCCCCCACCTACGACGATGCCGTCGCGCTCTGCCAGGACTGCCCTCACGTGGACATCGGCGCAATCGAGATTCGGGAGATAGAGCCAACATAGATGGACAATCTGGTGATCTTCTGATGTGGTGATGTGGTCATGTGATGTGAAGATGTGCGATCTGAGGCGGCGGCTGCGCCTTCATCTATCTTCTGATCTTGCCGCCGCCGCGTGGCGCTCCGAGGATCAGTAGATAGATTCCGCGAAGTCCCAAGATCGGAACATCGAAACATCCATCGCCACATCACCACATCACAACATCACCAGATTCGCGATCTATGTCTGTGTCTGGCCTTGTCGATCACCTCTTCCGCCGCCAGAGTGCCCAACTGGTGGCGGCGCTGACGCGGACGCTCGGGGTGGCGCATCTGCAGCTGGCCGAGGACACGGTACAGGACGCTCTGATGGCGGCGCTCCAGACGTGGCCGTTTCGCGGCGTGCCCGACGATCCCGCGGCCTGGCTCTTCCAGGTGGCACGCAACCGTGCGTTCGACCGCCTTCGCCATGCCAGGCTCGTGGGGGCGCGGCACACGGCCATCGTGGCGGCCGCGGCGCCTCCACCCGTACCACTCCCGGAGGCGTGGCTTCGACGCGAGTCCGCCCCGATCGAAGACGACGAGCTCGCCATGATGTTCATGGCGTGCCATCCGGCGCTCGCCCGGGAGTCGCGCGTGGCATTGACGCTCAAGCTGGTCGGCGGCTTCAGCGTGCGCGAGATCGCCCGTGCGTTTCTCGTCGAGGAGTCCACAGTCGCCCAGCGGCTCGTGCGGGCCAAGCGCCGGCTCCGCGAACTCGACGTGACGTTCGTGACGCCTGGTGCTCCGGACATCGACCAACGGCTCGACTCCGTGCTCGAGGGGGTGTACCTGCTGTTCAATGAAGGCTACGCGGCCACGGAGGGCGATGCGCTCGTGCGCGAGGAGGTGGCGGCCGAGGCGCTGCGCCTGGCGTCGATCCTCGCGGCACACCAGGCCACGGCCGTCCCGCGCACGCAAGCCCTGTACGCCCTGTTGTGCCTGCAGGCGGCGCGCTTCCCGGCGCGGGCGGGCAGTGACGGCGCGCTGTTCGTGCTGCGCGCGCAGGATCGCACGAAGTGGAATCGGGGGCTGATCGCCGAGGGGCTGCGCGCGCTCGGACGGGCAGCCAGTGGCGACGAGGAGACGCGGTACCATCTCGAAGCCGGCATCGCCGCGTGCCACGCCGCGGCCCCCTCTTATGCCGACACCGACTGGGCGGCCATCCTGACGCTGTATGACGCGCTCCACGCACTCACGGCGAATCCCGTCGTGGCTCTGAACCGGGCGATCGCGG
>CAZNOC010000646.1:0-1617 GCA_964574545.1 uncultured Bifidobacteriaceae bacterium
GGTGCCGGGTGCTGTCGCGCCGGTGATCGTCAAGTGGCGGCCGCTCACCTGGGCGGCCACCGGCGAGCCGTCCGGCCCGGTCACGGTGACAGCAGCGAGCGCGAGCGGATCCCGGACCGTCCAGAGCAGCGGCTCTCCCGCGAGAACCTCGGGAGGTCTCGCGTCGCGCTCCGCGAGCCATTCGACGGTGTTCGCGATCAGGAGAGGGAACGCCGCCATCAGGGGCAGTTCGGGCGTCGTGACATCCAGCCGAAGTTCGACCACCCGCCGGCCCCGCCGCTCGTAGGCCAGCACCGCAGGAACGCCGCCCGCGCGCACGATCACCGCCGCCTCGGGCGCGTCCCTCTCGGCAATTGGAGCCACCAGCCCATCGCCGACGTCGAGGGCCTCTGCCACAGGATGATCTGCAGCGCCAAGTGCAAGGGGGACGAGAGGTCCCGTGCCCGCGGCCGGGGGCGCGATGACGAGCACACCCGCGGTCACATCTGGCACCTCCCGACACAGGTCACAGACGATGACGTCGTAGCTGGCGGCGGTTGGCAGTGTCACCGAACCCGGGGACGCCACATCGAGCATCACTGCGGGATGCGCCGCGAGCGCCCTCTCGATGAAAAAGCTGCCCTCGGTGGCCAGCAGCACGCGGGTTGGCGCCAGGGACGGAACCCTGGCGAGTCTCATGTCGTCGATGGCAAGGGCATCCTCGTGGACCAGGCGTGCCCTGATGATTCCGTCGATCGCCGGCACATCGATCGTGACGCTCGTGGAGGCGTTCGCAGCGAGGCGAACGCGGCGGCGCTCGATGACCCCGGCGTCCTGCGTGAACTCGACCTCGGTCTCGCGGGGCGTGGCGGCGTAGTTCCAGATCTCGGCGAGCACCTGTCCGTCGGTCGGTGACGCCGGCAAGCGCCGGGCCGCCAACGTGACGATGGCGGCGTTGTCCACGGGATGGCCGACGACGAACCAATGGGGTGCGCCTGTTGGCGGCGTGCTGCGATCGCCCCCGGCGGACGGGGTGTCGGTGAAGACGTATGTCGCCGACGCCGCGTCCTCCGCCGACACGGCGAGACGAAGCGCTTCGTCCAGCGACGAGGATCCCGCCGTGGCCTCGAGCGCGCCAATGGTCTGTCGCAGCGCCGGACTCCCCACGGCGAACACCCCGAGATCCACCGGCGAGGCTCCCGCCGAGATCAGCCGGACGAGCGTCCCCGACGGCAGGCCGCCCAGGACTTCCTGTGCGCGCGAGGTCGCCAGTTGGATCCGTGTGAGTTCGCCATCCCGCGCCCCCATGCTGGCGGAGACATCTACGATGAAGACGGCCCGGGGCGCCTGCCAGGAGACGAGCGGTCGCGCCAGCGCGGCGATGACCGCGAGCATGAACGCCACCTGCAGCATCACGAGCCAGTGACGTCGAAGACGCCGGAGCGTGACCTGCAGCTGAGGCTCGTCGGGGTCGTGACGCCACAGGTACAGATTCGAGACGGCCAGACGCCGCCGAGCCGTCCGTCGGCGAGCCAGCAGCACCAACAGCACGAGTGCGAGCGACCACAGCGCGGCGGGGCTGAGCAGCTCCATCAGGGCCTCAGGCGTAACCCAGGAGCAGGCCGCCGTTCAGGCACG
>CAZNOC010000647.1:0-1614 GCA_964574545.1 uncultured Bifidobacteriaceae bacterium
ATGGCCGGACCTCCCGCAGTTGCGCGCGCAGCGCCTGCCGCGCCCTCGTGAGTCGCGACTTCACGGTGCCCACCGCCACGTCGAGGGAAAATGCGATCTCCTCGTAGCTCATGCCGTCAATCTCACGCAATACCATGGCGGTCCGCTGTTCGAACGGCAGGGACTCCAGAGCCTGCCACAGGCGGGTGGCCATCTCCTTGCGCGCGAACACCCGGTCCGGCGACTCGGCATCGCCGGCCTGACGAAGGTCGCCGTATTCGAGCAGATGCTGGTCGAGCGACTCGTGATCCTTCCGACGGCGCCGGTGCCAGAACCGCTGGCGGTTGCGCGCCTGGTTGATCACGATCCGGTAGATCCATGTGCGAAGCGCCGACTGACCACGGAACCCGTGGATGGTGCGGAAGACCCGCAGGAACACTTCCTGCGAGAGATCGAGGGCCTCGTCACGATCGCCGAGCAGGTGCAGCCCCAGTTGAAAGACCATGCGCTCATGGCCGGCCACCAAGGCGGCGCAGGCGGCGTCCTCACCGGCAGCACAGCGCTCGATCAGCGCTGCCTCGTCGCCGCCGACGTCAGACCATTCAAGGGCTCCGGCGTCTTTCATCACGCTTCCGGGGCTGGCAAGTAGTCCCATAGGCAGTCTAACAAGCAAGTCGTGGCCTGTCACGCAACGGATTCGTGATTCTGGTCGTCTACGGTGTTTAGAACCCGGAACCGCCCGAAAGTTCCCCGTGTTTGCTACCATTGCGCGTAATCGAGCCTTCCATGCGCCGGCCCTTCCTGTTCGCTTTGCTCGTCGCGGGCGCGGCCGTTGCCGCCGCCCTCGCCTGGACCGCGGTGGCCAACGAACGGGAGTACCAGCGGCTGATACTGGCGGGAGACCGGGCCCTGGCCGCAGACCTGCCCTACCCGGCTCTGGAGGCCTACTCGGGCGCCATCGCCATCCAGCCCGACTCGATGCTCGCGCACCTCAAGCGCGGGATCACGTATCAGGCCCGTGGCGAACTCGACGAAGCGCTGCGTGACCTGCGTCGCGCCGCAGAACTCGATCCCGCCGCCACCCAGCCCCTCGAGTTCACCGGGGACGTGTATGCGGCGCTGCAGCGTTACGACCGCGCCGCCGGCCAGTATGCGGCGTTCCTCGCGCTCGACGATCGTTCAGCCAGGGTGTTCTACAAGCTGGCACTCGCGCACTATCGGCATGGCGACGCCGGCTCCGCGCTCGCGCCATCACGCGCGGCGCTCGCGCTCGAACCGGCGATGGTCGAGGCGCATTACCTGCTGGGCGTTTGCCTGCGCGACACCGGTGCCCTCGACGAGTCCCAGGAAATCCTCGAAACCCTCGTCAGGACGACGCCCGGCATGTTGCCCGCCAGGGAAGCGCTGGCGGACCTGTACGTGATCCGCGGCGATCATCGCCGCGCGTTGGCGCAACTGGAGGCGCTGGCCACGCTCGAGCCCAACCGTCCCGAGAGGCCCATCGCCGTTGCGCTGGCGCACGCCCGCGCGGGACGGCAGGACGCGGCGGTCGTCGTCTTGAGCCAGGCGATCGAGCGGTTTCCCGAAGCCCCGCGGGTGTATGCAGCGATTGGACAGGTCTGGCTCGACGCCGCC
>CAZNOC010000648.1:0-1611 GCA_964574545.1 uncultured Bifidobacteriaceae bacterium
GCATCGGCTCGGAGATGCCGCTCGACTCGACGACGATGGCGTCGAAGCGGCCGGCGCGGGCGAGCCGCGACACCTCGATGAGCAAATCCTCGCGCAGCGTGCAGCAGATGCAGCCGTTCGACATCGCCACGAGCGCTTCGTCGGCGCGCGTCAAGGCGGGCTCGGCGTCGGCGATGAGCTCGGCGTCGATGTTCACCTCGCTCATGTCGTTGACGATCACGGCGAGGCGCCGCCCCTCGCGGTTGGCGAGCAGGCGGTTGAGCACCGTGGTCTTGCCGGCGCCGAGGAAGCCGGAGAGGACGGTGACGGGGACGGCGGAGGGGGATGCCAGGGACACGCCTCAGCCTGGCCAGATACGCACGAGCAGCGGCGCGTCGTCACGCCAGAAGTTGATGAGCGTGATGCGCTGGCCGGGGTTCTGCAGTCGGGCGGCCGCCTCTGCTCCAGACGAGACGCGGCTGCCGGCCACCTGGTAGATCACGTCGCCCGCCCGGAGTCCCGCGCGCGCACCGGCGCTGTCCTGCGCGATCGTCGCGATGCGCGCGCCCGTCCGCTTCTCGCCCCAGGGCGTTTCGACCGTCGCCGCGCCGCCGCAGAGCGTGAGCGCGAGGACGGTTTCGACATGCGGCGCGGGTCCTTCTGGACACACGTCGGCCGCACGAACGCCAGCGCGGGCGTCCTGCACAGGCGGTGCCGCTGCGAGCGAGAGCACCGCGAAGACCACGAGTGCGATGGTCAGGATTGGCGCTGTCATCGTTCCAGTCTGACGCGCGTGCCACGCGGCTCGCACGTGGATCCAATAGGTGGGCGGCCGCACGCGATGAATGGACGTGGAAGCGGGTGAACGTGTTCGGCACGGCCGAGGTGCCTGACCCCGCGAGCGTCTGCCGGTCGAGCGGGCCGTTGCGGGCTACTGGGGGATAAAACCGACGCCCTCTGCCTCCATCGTGTAGAGGCTCACGACGCGGTCTCGGGAACGCTCCTCGCGCACCGTCAGCGTGCCGAAGACGACGATGGGCGTGTGCACGAACTCCGTGCGCCGGCCACCAGACATCCGGACGACGATGAAATCGTTCGGCCGAGTCGGCGCCCCGAAGTAGCACATGTCGTAGCTCGCATTCAGGAGAAACTCGCTGACGCCCGTGCCATCGTAATCGAGCGGCAGCATGAATCCTGCGACCGCCACCTGCCGGCCATCCAACGCGAGCACTTGCGGTGGAATCGGATCGGGCCGCCGGCCCGTCTCGGCCTCCGACAACCCTGGGGGATCACCATAGAAAAACCCGCTCAAGAGCGAGAACGATACCGGCGCGAAGGTCTGTGCCATCTCCGCGAAGCGGCTCGGAGGCACGACGGTGCTGGCATCCATCTCGCCCGCGCGCCCGAGCGGCAGGCTCGTGAGGATGAAGAGGGCAAGCGCGACCGCCAGCACCGTCAACGCGAGGCTGATCCGCGGCGACAGTGGACGGGCGGGCGCGGGCGCATCGTGAGGCTGAGCGGGATCGGACATGGTGAACGCCCGGAACGATAACCGAAAGGTGCCGGCGGGGCCGCCCGCTACTGCCGCGCATGCGCCGTGACGCGCACGGCGAGATCCCGGAACTCCTGCCC
>CAZNOC010000649.1:0-1608 GCA_964574545.1 uncultured Bifidobacteriaceae bacterium
CGAGGTACCCCGGCTATCTGGCCACGCGCGCCGACCTGTACGCCCAGGCATGGGCGGGGGTCAAGCCCAGTCGCTGGCCGAATCAGCCCCCCGAATAATCCCACCCGCATCGGCCATACGGGTGTAGTATCCGCTGTTGACATCGGTCGGCGCAAAGGCTCGGGCACCAGCACGTGCGGCACGGACACTACGTTATTCGTGGGAGGCCAGCGCATGTCTCAGCGGGCAGGACTGAACCGCAGAACGTTCCTCAGAAGTGCCGGAATGACCGCGGTCGCCGGCGTCGTCGGCGGCAGCGCCACCGCGCGCCCGGTGACGGCCGGCGTTGCGGCCGAGCCGGTCAACGGCAGATACGACTTCGACACCCCGTACAACCGGATCGGCACCGACTGCGTCAAGTACGATCAGCAGATCAAGAAATACGGCCGGGACAGCATCGTCGTCGGCATGGGCGTCGCCGACATGGACTTCCGGGCGGCGCCTGCCATCACGGCGGCACTCAATGAGCGGCTGACGCACGAGAACTGGGGCTACCTCGAGATGCCGGACTCGTTCGCCGAGAGCATCATCAGCTGGAACAAGCACCGGTACAACGTCACCATCGACCCGGCGAAGCTCGTGATCTCGTCGGGCGTCTACCCCGGCCTCATCGCGGCGATGCAGACGTTCTGCCCGCCGGGCAGCAAGGTGCTGCTTCAGACGCCGACCTACAACGGCTTCTACGGCATGCTCCGCTTTGCCAAGGTACTCCCCGAAGAGAGCCCGATGCGGCTTGTCAATGGCCGCTACGAATTCGACTTCGAGGATCTCGAGCGGCGGATCAGCCACGATACGCACGCGCTCATCCTGTGCAACCCGCAGAATCCCACCGGGAACTGCTGGACCGAGGCCGAGCTGATGCGGCTTGGCGAAATCTGCCTCCGGCGACGCGTGGTCGTCCTCTCTGACGAAATCCACTGCGACTTCGTGACCAAAGGGCAGACCTACACGCCGTTCAGCAACCTCCCTGACAAGGCGATTGTCGCCAACAGCCTGACGTTCAAGGCGGCCAGCAAGTCGTTCAGCCTCGCGGCGCACAAGGTGGGGTGGTTCTTCGCCGACAACGCCGACCTGCTCGAGCGGGTGAAGGTCAACCATCGCGCCGACATCAGCACCCTCGGCGTGGTCGCCAATCAGGCCGCCTACACGGACGGCGGGGCGTGGCTCGACCAGTTGCTGGAGTACCTCGACGGCAACCATGACTTCGCCATGGACTTCATCGACAACCGGATGCCGATGATCAAGGCCTACAAGCCGGAAGGCACGTACCTGTCCTGGCTCGACGTGACCGAGGTGGCCGAGCGCATTGGCGCGGCGCGGCTTGCCGCGGAGGCCAACCGCACGAAGGCGCCCGGCGACGCCGACCTCACCCCCGAACAGATGGTCGAGCGTTTCTTCGTGAGGGAAGCGCGGATCCAGCTGAATCAGGGCGCGTCGTACGGCGTCGGCGGCGCGAACCACATGCGCATGAACCTGGGCACGTCCCGCAAGCTCGTGGAGCTCGGCCTGACGAACATGGCGAATGCCGTGCGGAAGATCTGATCGGGGACCAGGGACCAGGGACCAGGG
>CAZNOC010000650.1:0-1603 GCA_964574545.1 uncultured Bifidobacteriaceae bacterium
ACGACAGTTGGGTCGTGGGCGACACGCCGTACGTCTCGCTGCACTTCCTCGGCGCGGACGCCTACGCGACGAAGTAGCACGTGGTCATCGTGCTGAACGGCCCGCTTGGCATCGGCAAGTCTACGCTGGCGGAGGCGTTGACCGAGGCCTTCGACGGGTGCGTGCTGCTCGACGGCGACTGGATCGTCGCCGCCAACCCGCCGGCGGTCGACGAACGCGAGCACTTGCACACGACCATCGCCCTGCTCATCGCGCACCACAGGCGATTCGGCTACCGGCACTTCGTCGTCAATCATCTGTGGACGTCGGCGGAGGACCTCGACGACCTGCGGCGCGGCATCGATGAGGCCGACCCTGGAGTGGAGGTACGCTGCTTCCTGCTGACGCTGCCCGAGGAAGAGAACCTGCGGCGCATCGCGCGCCGCCAACAGGCTCGAGAGATCGACGAGCGTGAGTTCGAGGCGAGGACGGTCGCCGAGGAACGCGCGATGCTGGCCCGCACGCCAGGTCTGGGAGAGCCGTTCGACGTCTCGGCCGCGCCGGGCGAGCTTGTGGCGTCCCTGTTGGCCCGTGTGGGACGCTGATGTGTCCGCAGTCCGGTCCCCGGCCTCACGCCGGCGCTTCGGCTAGCTGTCACGCTACCAGGCAACCAGTGGCCTGAGCCATCAAGGGAGCCCAGGGCCCGACCGCCGGCTGACGCTGGCGGGCCGCGCCGCAGGCAGGAGGGGTGTGTGGCAAAGGCACTTGAAGGCAGAGTCGCGGTGGTGGCGGGCGCCACCCGCGGGGCGGGCCGCGGGATCGCGACGGCGCTCGGGGAAGCGGGCGCGACCGTTTACTGTACGGGCCGCAGCGTGCCGGGCAGCCCCGGCATGACGGGTCGTCCGGAGACGATCAACGAAACCGCCGACATCGTGACGGCGAAAGGCGGACGCGGCATCGCCGTCCAGGTCGATCACACAGATCCCCTGCAGGTGGCGTCGCTGTTCGCGCAGGTTGGCGAGTTCGACATTCTCGTGAATGACATCTGGGGCGGGGACGATCTCGTCGAGTGGGGCAAGAAGCTCTGGGAGACGAAGCTCGAGGATGGGCTCACGCTCATCGACCGCGCGATCAAGACCCATATCATCACCAGCTATCACGGGATTCCCCGGTTGAGACCCGGCGGGCTCGTCGTCGAGATCACGGACGGCGACGCGTACTTCTACCGTGGCCACTTCTTCTACGACCTCGTGAAAACGACCGTCATCCGTATGGCGTTCGCGCTCTCGCAGGAGCTGAAGGCGCGCGGCATCCCGGCTGTTGCCGTCACACCCGGGTTCCTGCGCTCCGAGTGGATGCTCGATCACTTCGGCGTGACGGAAGCGAACTGGCGTGATGCGGCCGTGAAGGCCCCCGAATTCATCGCCTCCGAGACGCCGCTCTTCGTCGGGCGGTGCATCGCCGCGCTCGCGGCCGACCCCGACCTCGCCGCAAAGAACGGGCGCGTCTTCGCGTCGTGGGACCTGGCGGAGGAGTACGGCATCGACGATGCGGATGGCACGCGGCCGCACTTCGTGCGCTGGCTGCAGGAGAATCAGCCCGGAATGGCGGCGGGCTGGAAGAA
>CAZNOC010000651.1:0-1603 GCA_964574545.1 uncultured Bifidobacteriaceae bacterium
CCGACTGCAGCATCTGCAGTCGCGCGCCCAATTGGATCATCCGGATCGCACGCTGGATCTGACGGTTGTCGTCGAGCAGACTACGGGCGCTCATTCAGCGTCTCCTCGAAATTGCCCGACATCAGGATGGCGGCGTGCAATCGCGAGGCCGAGCGGTCCTCGCGATCGCCGTCGGCCGTGCCGTGATCCGCGAGCAGCGACCAGAGCATCGCATCGTCGAAGCGGAACCTACAGATCAGCATGTTGCCCTGGGCGATGCGGAGCATCTGAGCGGGCGAGAGCTGATCGATCAGCGCCGCAGTCTCTTCCGAGATGCCCAGCCGGTAAAGCGCCTGCACCGGATCCCGGCGGATCAGCGATTGCGCGAGTATCAGATAGGAAAGATTGGCGTCCCTGATCTCGGCCATCATTCGGTCTTCGGTCAACATTCGATCACCTTCTTCTTCTGAGTCGCGTCGCTGAGTTGCGTCGCTGAGTTGCTTGGGCTTTCGCGGCTGGATTTGCAGGGCGATTCCCCGCCTGATTCGCCGACAGGAGAAAGTCTCGATCAGTTCCCCGGGCGGCAGAATCGGACGAACTCGGTTTGTCGCCGTGGTCTTCTTCGAACGGCCTGTAGGAGGAGTTCCTACAGCCGACCGGTCGACGGCGTACACCGACGCACCGGTACGACGAAATTTGCGACCGGCTGGATGAGCGGTCGCCGGCACGGCCTCGGCGGCGAAGGCACGCTCAAGCGCCCCCCGACAGGGCCGATAAACACTCCAACGGGGCTGATCCCGTCGTCCGAACCGGATGTCCGGAATCAGGACCTACTGTCCAAAACGCAACGGAGTGATTCATGGCCCAAGTCATCAATACCAACCTGATGTCGCTGAACGCGCAACGCAACCTGACGTCGACCCAGAGCGTGCTCTCGCAGTCGATCCAGCGGTTGTCGACTGGCCTGCGCGTCAACAGCGCGAAGGACGACTCGGCCGGCCTGGCCATCGCCGAGCGCATGAACGCCCAGGTCCGCGGCATGAACGTCGCCATTCGCAACGCCAACGACGCGATCTCGCTGGCCCAGACCGGTGAGGGCGCGCTCGGAAAGGTCAGCGACATGGCGCAGCGGATGCGTGAACTCGCGGTCCAGTCGGCCAACGCGACCAACAGCGACGACGACCGGACCAACCTCGACGAGGAATACCAGCAGCTCGCGCTCGAGATCACCCGGACGCTGGGCGGCACCAGGTTCAACGACATCCAGGTCCTGGCCACTGCCGACACGATGACCTTCCAGGTCGGCGCCGGTACCGAGGCCGAGGACACGATCGACGTCGACATCACCGACCTCTCGGCAGACGCGACGGTGACCGCCGTGACCGGCGGCGACATCACGGACGCCGCCACCTCGACGACCGCGATCGACAATATCGACGAGATGCTGACGACCATCAACACGGCGCGCGCCGAGTTCGGAGCGGTGCAGAACCGGTTCGAGAGCGCGATCGCGACGCTGCAGGTGTCGGTCGAGAACCAGAGCGCGGCCCGCAGCCGGATCATGGATGCCGACTTCGCTGCGGAAACGGCCGCGCTGACCCGGGCGCAGGTGCTGCAACAGGCC
>CAZNOC010000652.1:0-1602 GCA_964574545.1 uncultured Bifidobacteriaceae bacterium
TGCTGCGCAGGCAGCCGCTCTTCCGCCGGATGAGCGACGATGACCGCGCCCGCATCGCGGCGGTGGCGCATCTGCGTGAGCACGCGCGCGGTGACGTCATCTTCACCGAGGGCGACGAGGCCGACGTCTTCATCGTCGTCATCGAGGGCCGTGTGAAGGTCTCGAAGGCCACGCCGGCGGGGAAGGAGATCATCCTCGAGATCTTCGGTGCTGGCGATGCGCTTGGCGCGATGGCGGTCTACGAGTCGATGCGATTCCCGGCCTCGGCCACCACGCTCGAGCCCACGACGTGCCTGCGCGTGGCGCGGCAGGACTTCTTCCAGCTGCTCGAGCAGCACCCGGCGCTCGTGCGCGCGCTGCTGTCGGGCCTGAGCCTGCGACTGGCGGAGTTGACGCGCCGGCTGGCCGAGATGACCAGCGGGACGGTGGAGGCCCGCTTCGGGCGTCTGTTCCTGAAGCTGGCCGACCAGATCGGCCGCCAGGAGCGCGGCGGCGTGTTCGTGCCGATGGCACTCTCGCGTCAGGAGCTGGCGGATCTGACCGGCACGACGATCGAGACGTGCATTCGTATCATGAGCCGCTGGCAGAAGGAGGAGGTCGTCCGCACCGAGAAGGACGGCTTCATCGTCCTCTCGCGTGACGCGCTCGAGGGCGCCGCGAACGGGTAATGGTCAGGTCTCGAAAGGCCACGCGGGCTGGGAAGGAGAGACGGTCGGGCAAGCGGGCAAGGCACCCTTTTGAACTGATAACTGACAACTGAAAACTCCTGACCGTCCTACAATCCTCCCTGTGATCGACCATGCTCGTTTCATGCACCTGGCGCTTGCCGAAGCCCTTCGCGCGCGGGACGTGGGCGAGGTGCCGGTCGGCGCGGTTCTCGTGATGAACGACGAGGTCCTCGCCACCGGGTTCAACCAGCCTATCGCCTCGCACGATCCCACCGCGCATGCGGAGGTCGTCGCGTTGCGCGAGGCGGCGTTGCGGATCGCGAACTACCGCCTTACGGGATCGACGCTGTATGTGACGGTGGAACCGTGCCTGATGTGCGTGGGCGCGATGATCCACGCGCGGGTGGCGACGGTCGTCTACGGCGCCCCCGAGCCGCGGGCCGGCGCGCTGGGCTCGTCGATGGCGGCGCACGAGGCGCCGGGGCTGAACCACCGGCTGCAGGTGGTGTCAGGCGTCCTCGAGGAGGAGTGTCGGGCGTTGATGCAAGACTTCTTCAGGGAACGAAGATAGATAGATAGATGATTAGGTGAATCTGGTGATCTCGTGATCTCGTGATGTGGTGATGGATGTGTGGATGTCGGATCTCGCGATCCAGGTTCTGATCTGGCGATCTCGCGATCTGGCGATCTGGCGTCGTGCCGGTTCCGACGCTGGCCGGCCCCGCCCCACAGCCGCGAACGCGCGCGCCCGGGGACTGGCGCGGGAGGAGCCTCGGCCGGTCCGACGCGCCGATAGGCTATAATTTGAAGTTCCGGCCATCCGGAACGCGGTCCCACCTATGCGGAGAGGTACCGAAGTGGTCGTAACGGGGGCGCCTCGAAAGCGTCTTGTCGCGCAAGCGGCACGTGGGTTCGAATCCCACCCTCTCCGCCA
>CAZNOC010000653.1:0-1600 GCA_964574545.1 uncultured Bifidobacteriaceae bacterium
GCATCCGGCCGAGCGTGTCGACCACCCGATGATGCACGACGATCTTGCCCTCGGGATCGAGCTCACGCACCTCCTCGAACTGGAGCGGGCTTCGCCACTGCCTGGGCCTGCCGGCACGCTTCGGGCGCTTCGTCCGCCTGCTCATCGCCGTACCTCCGGCCGTGGCCCGTAGAGCTTCTCGCCCAGCTGCCGGACCAGCTCCCGCTCGGGCCAGCTGAGCCGCTCGTCCTCGGGGCTGACCACGAGCACGCCCTGCTCGCGCCAGCCCTCCCGCTTGACCGCCTCGGGCGACCGCCGCTCGCCACCATAGCCGTGCGGGCACCACTTCATCGCTGCACCTCGCGCACGCAGGCCGCGTAGCCGGCGACGTCGACCAGGCTGTCCAGGTGCCCGGGGTCCATGGTCAGCCGTGCCAACTTCAAGTCGGCGAGGCAAAGCCCGACCTGAGCCGCGGTGATCCGGACCCCCAGCACCTGCGACCAGCGCGCCGCCACCCGCTCGAACAGCTCCGTCGGATCGCCGTAAACGCGACGCCGATCGCGCACCACGGCCGCCGCGTGAACCAGAAGATCCTCGCCGGTCATCGGGTGCCTCCCGCGGTCTCGATCGCCCAAAGCAGCAGCGCGATGGCATCGGCCTCGTTGTCGTCGGCGGGCTTGAAGCCCCTGGCGCGGACCGTGGCGATGACGGCCGTCTTGCCGACGTTGCCCTTGCCGGTGACATGCCGCTTGATGGTGCCCACCGGCACGCCCTGGTAGGGCACCTCGTGCTCCTCGCACCAGGCGGTGAGCGTCGCGAGGAAGCCGCCGTAGACATGCGCGGCGTCAGTGCCGGCATGCCGCCTCACCTCCTCGAACACCACCCGGCCGATGCCGTGCGCCGACATCGCCAGCTCGACCAGATGGTCGGTGAACCGGATGTAGCGCATGCCGCCGCCCTCGAAGCGGCGTGGCCGGAAGTCCTGGATCCCGGAGAGGATCTGGCCACCGGCGGTGCGCATCGCCCAGCCGGTGGTGGTGCCGAGGTCGAGGGCGAGGATCGAGCGGCACGAGAAGGTGGTCGCAGCCGGGCTTGCACCCGCGGCGGGAAGGCTCAAAGTCGTCTCAGCCATGATGGCATCCTTGATCGGGGTCGTCGTGGTCAGGACGGCGACGGCTGTGTTCTTGGCGGAGCTGGCCGTCGTCGTCCGCTCGGTGCTGGGATGGCCCGCGGCGGGTGGTCCGGTCGCCATGGGTAGCCGGCTCATGGCACGTCCTCGAGCCAGGCGGGCTGTGGCGGCTCCGGTGAACGTTGTGAACATGCCGACGAACGTTCACCGCAACGTTCACCGGGGGAATCCCGCGCCGTTGCTGGGTCCGGTGAACGTTGTGAACGTGGTGAACGTTTTTCCTGATTCTCCCTCGCGGGGGTGTGCGCGTCCGCGCATGCGTAAGGGGTCGGAAAACGTTCACGACGTTCACGACGTTCACGAGAATCGTCCAACCTATTGATATGGCTGTCAGTTTTTTCGTGAACGTTGGACTCACAACGTTCACCAACGTTCACGACGTTCACGAGATCGGCAGGTGTTGGCGCCGGATCAGGAGGTGTTGGTGAACGT
>CAZNOC010000654.1:0-1599 GCA_964574545.1 uncultured Bifidobacteriaceae bacterium
GGGCCCCGTCCGGAAGGCGGGGCGCCGTGGCAGCGACGACCCGGTACATCTCCTCATTCGGCTCCCCCACACTCAGACCGCCGAGGGCGTACCCCTCGAAACCCAGCTCGACCGTCAATTCGGCGCTCTTCGCCCGCAGGTCGACGTCCACGCCGCCCTGAACGATCCCGAACTGCGCCTGCCCCGGATTGGCGACGGCGACATCGCGCACCGGACCGGACTTCAATTCGAGGAACCGGTCGCGGCAGCGCCGGGCCCAGCGCGCGGTCATCTCGAGCGATCGGTCGAGATCCCCGGGCGGCGACGGGTGCGGCGGACACTCATCGAGCACCATCGCGATGTCGGATCCCAGGCGTGACTGGATGTCGACGGCCCGCTCCGGCGTCAGCTGGTGGGCGGCGCCGTCAAGGTGCGAACGGAACGTCACGCCGTCCTCGGCGATGGTCCGTCGCTCGGCCAGGCTGAAGACCTGATAGCCGCCGCTATCGGTCAGGACAGGATGCGGCCATCCCATGAAGCGGTGCAGGCCCCCTCGACGGGCAATCAGGGCATCGCCCGGCCGCAGGAAGAGATGGTAGGTGTTGCCGAGGATGATGCGCGCGCCGGCGCCCTCGAGATCGCGGGCCGTCACCGCCTTGACCGTACCCTGGGTACCGACGGGCATGAACATCGGCGTCGGCACCTCGCCGTGCGGCGTCGTCATGACGCCGCGGCGCGCGGCTCCGTCCCGATGGGTGACCTGAAAGTGGAAGGGCATAGAGGGGCAGAGGGGGTCTCGGCTCTCGGCTATTATTCCATTCGTGAAGCTACTGCGGGTGGGCGTCCTCTACGGCGGACGTTCTGGAGAGCACGAAGTCTCGGTGGCATCGGCCGCGTCGGTCATCCAGAACCTGGATCGCTCGCGGTACGAGCCCGTGCCGGTGTGCATCGGCAAGGACGGGCGCTGGACGCTCGTGGATCGCGCGCCGACCTCGATGTCGGCGGCCGACGTAATCGGACGGGCACGACAGGTGCCGGAACCTGCGCCTCGCGCGCTGCGCGAGGCGCTGCTCGTGCCGCACGACTCGGGCGACACGCTGCTCGCGATCGATCGGATGGGCGGGGACACGCAGGCGGGCGGCGGCCAGGCGATCGCTACAGGACTCGGGCTGGACGTGATCTTCCCGGTGCTGCACGGTCCTCTGGGGGAAGACGGAACGGTCCAGGGGCTGCTGGAACTCGCCAACGTCGCCTACGTGGGTTCGGGTGTCCTGGCGTCGGCCGCCGGGATGGACAAAGCCGTGATGAAGGTGTTGTTTGGCGCCCGCGGGCTGCCGCAGGTGCCGCACCTCGTCGTGCGCCGCCGCGAGTGGCGCGCGGATCGGGCCGGCGCGACCATGCGGGTCCTCGCGCTCGGGCTTCCGGTGTTCGTCAAACCCGCCAACCTCGGGTCGAGTGTCGGCATCTCGAAGGTGAAGACCGCAGGTGAGCTCGCCGCGGCCGTCGATCACGCGCTCGAGTTCGACCACAAGCTGGTGATCGAGGCAGGCGTTGCGGACGCGCGGGAGATCGAGTGCGCCGTGCTGGGCAACGACGAGCCGCGGACCTCCGTTCCAGGCG
>CAZNOC010000655.1:0-1583 GCA_964574545.1 uncultured Bifidobacteriaceae bacterium
TGCGATACACGCCGTCCCAGTTCCAGTCCTCCCCCTCGATCGACTCGTCCGTGAAAATGGCGTCGTCCTGCGTGCCGAGCGCGTTGATCTCGAAGATGTAGCCGTTGCGCCGGTCATTGAAGGTATCGAGGCCAATGACGATGTGGTCGTCGAAGCCGATCTGGCCGCCGCGATGGAGCGTGTGCGCGCGGATGGCGGCGGGGTCCGAGTCAAACAGCGTGAAGCCGAAGTACAGCAAGTCCTCGTCGTAGGCGATGCGCATCTCGGTGCGCTCCGTCGGATAGGCCCCGTCGACGGGATCCCGCTGCACGAAGTCGGCGATCGGATCGATCGTGGCCCAGAACGGCTCGTCGAGGACACCGTCGATGGTGGGCGCCGTCGTGATCCGCGTGGCGCGCGCGATCGCGGAAGCGCCGCGCGGCGGGTTCGGCATCAGGCCCGACAGCCCCGAGGCCGCCGCCGCCTCGGGTCGCCCGTCCGGTGCCGGGGCTGTTTGCGCAAACACGCCGGAGCCGAGTCCGGCGTGCAGCACCACGAGGGTCGCGCCGAGGGCGCGGGCGGCAGCCGGGATCGTCCCTGTCGTCATTCGACAGCAGCATCGTCCCTCGCCACCCCCGGCGTCAACGGCCACGCCGGGATTGCTGTGATGAAGCATGGTACAGGCACGGCGTGAAGGCCGCCGTCAACGCATGCCGCCGCGCCCCGTGGGTCGTGCGCCGCGCCCTACTTTCCGATCGCCTTCTGGACGGCCTCGACGGTCACGTCGATCTTGAACTGGATGCCGATCTTGCCGAGCTCGGGGCTCGCCTTGGTGGGATCGCCACTCACGCCGCTGCCCTCGAAGCCGCCCCCGGGCGCGCGCTTGTCGGGGCGGATCATGCGCGGGTTCACATACCAGAGCTGCGAGGTGTCGGTCATCCCCGCGTGCGTGCCGATGTCCGCCTTCGAGTGCCCCTGATCGAGCAGGTAGTCGCGGAACCGCCCGCTGGAGTAGTACTCGGGGACGAAGTGCGCGCGGACGTCACTGCCCGTCCACTCCGCGTTCAGCTTGTCGGCGACGTCCTTCATCCCGGCCTGGTTGCCGCCGCTGTCGCCGATCATCACGATGTTCTTGAAGCCGTTCACTCGGAAGCTGCGCACGGCGTACTCGAGCAGCGTGTCGTAGTGCGGCCGCGGCAGCGTGATGGCGCCGGGATAACGCATGTGACCGCTCGGGGGGTCGAGGTTGCCCTCGGGAACGTAGGCAATGACCGGCGCCACGAGCGCGTTGCCCAGCCGCTTCGCGATCTCGCCCGCAGTGTGGTGGATGATGAAGTTGTGCTTGCCGAGCACCATGTGCGGCCCGTTCTGCTCGGTCCCGCCCGTCGCCAGGATGATGGTGGTCGTGCCCGCGGCGATCTTGTCGCGGACCTCCGTCCAGGTCAGCTCCTCGAGATAGACCGAGTCCTGCGCGGCGGCCGCCGGGGCCAGGCACAGCACGAGAACACACGCCGCCAGCATCGCGCGCAGGGTCATGTCGCCTCCTCGCAACGTCATTCGATCGCCTCGATCACCATCCGGAAGAACTCCGCCGACGCGCCGCC
>CAZNOC010000656.1:0-1582 GCA_964574545.1 uncultured Bifidobacteriaceae bacterium
TGCGATACACGCCGTCCCAGTTCCAGTCCTCCCCCTCGATCGACTCGTCCGTGAAGATCGCGTCGTCCTGCGTGCCGAGCGCGTTGATCTCGAAGATGTAGCCGTTGCGGCGGTCGTTGAAGGTATCGAGACCAATGACGATGTGGTCGTCGAAGCCGATCTGGCCGCCGCGATGCAGCGTGTGCGCGCGGATGGCGCCGGGGTCCGAGTCAAACAGCGTGAAGCCGAAGTACAGCGCGTCCTCGTCGTAGGCGATGCGCACTTCCGTGCGCTCCGTCGGATACGCCCCGTCGACGGGATCCCGCTGCACGAAGTCGGCGATGGGTTCGAGGGTGGCCCAGAACGCCTCGTCGAGGACGCCGTCGATAGTGGGCGCCGTCGTGATCCGCGTGGCGCGGGCAATCGCGGAGGCGCCGCGCGGCGGGTCGGGCATCAGGCGAAGCGACCCGGACGCCGCCGGCTCGACGGGCGTCCCGTCCGCCGGCGCGGTCGTTTGCCCATGCAACGCCGGGCCGAGCCCGGCGATCAGGATCAGAAGCGTCGCGCCGAGAACGCGCGCGGCAGCCGGGATCGTCCCTGTCGTCACTCGACAACAGCATCGTCCCTCGCCTCCCCCGGCGTCAACGGCCACGCCAGGATGCCTGTGATGAAGCGTGGTACAGCCACGGCGTGAACGTTGCCCTGTCACGCACGCCTCCGCGCTTCTGGTCGTGCGCCGCGCCCTACTTGCCGATCGCCTTCTGCACCGCCTCGACCGTCACGTCGATCTTGAACTGGATGCCGATCTTGCCGAGCTCGGGGCTGGCCTTGGTCGGATCGCCGCTCACGCCGCTCCCCTCGAACCCGCCGCCCGGCGCGCGCTTATCGGGGCGGATCATGCGCGGGTTCACGTACCACAACTGCGAGGTGTCGGTCATGCCCGCGTGCGTGCCGATGTCCGCCTTCGAGTGCCCCTGCTCGAGCAGGTAGTCGCGGAACCGCCCGCTGGAGTAGTACTCGGGCACGAAGTGCACGCGCACGTCGCTGCCTGCCCACTCCGCGTTCAGCTTGTCGGCAACGTCCTTCATCCCGGCCTGGTTGCCGCCGCTGTCGCCGATCATCACGATGTTCTTGAAGCCGTTGACCCGGAAACTCCGGACCGCGTACTCCAGCAGCGTGTCGTAGTGCGGCCGCGGCAGCGTGATCGCGCCGGGATACCGCATGTGCCCGCTCGGCGGGTCGAGGTTGCCCTCGGGCACGTAGGCGACGACCGGGGCGACGAGCGCGTTGCCCAGCCGCTTCGCGATCTCGCCGGCGGTGTGGTGGATGATGAAGTTGTGCTTGCCGAGCACCATGTGCGGCCCGTTCTGTTCGGTGCCGCCCGTCGCAAGGATGATGGTGGTCGTGCCGGCCGCGATCTTGTCGCGCACCTCCGTCCACGTCAGCTCTTCCAGGTAGACGGAATCCTGCGCGGCCGCTGCCGGCGCCAGGCACAGAACCAGAACCAACGCCGCCAGCATCGCGCGCAGTGTCATGTCGCCTCCTCGAAACGTCATTCGATCGCCTCGATCACCATCCGGAAGAACTCCGCCGACGCGCCGCC
>CAZNOC010000657.1:0-1574 GCA_964574545.1 uncultured Bifidobacteriaceae bacterium
AAGCGCCCCTCAGAGACCGGCACATCGAGCGGACGTGCGGCGTCGAAGGTGGCCAACGTCAGGGCGTGGCCCGCCAGGCGGTACCCCACTTGAACGTGCGTGTGCCCGAACAGGCAGACGGGCCGTTCCGACACCTGGAGCGCTCGCAAGGCATCGCCATCGTCGAACACGTAGGCGTCCTCGTCGAACGGGGTGCCGTGACAGATCTCCATCAAATCGTCCACCACGAGCGGGCCGGCCGGCAGGGCCGCCAGCCAGTCGCGGTTGTCGCCGGTGAGCACGTCGTGTGTCCACCGGATGGCGCTGCGTGCCACGGCGTTGAAGCCGTCTGGCGTCTCGAGACCGGAGCCGACCTTGTCGTGGTTGCCGCGGATGATGGCGTGGGGCGCGAGTGCGCGGATGCGCTCGACCACCTGATTGGGATCGGCGCCGTAGCCCACGAGGTCGCCGAGCACGAGCAGGCGATCGTGGCGCATCGCCTCGGCGGCGGCCAGAACGGCCTCGAGTGCTTCGAGGTTGGCGTGGATGTCACTCAGGACGAGATACCGCATCACTCCCCCAGCCAGTCGGCCGCCTGGTCCACGAGCGCTTCCACCGACGCACGCCCCGTGTCGAGGCGAAGGTGCGCGTGCTGGTAGGCAGCAAGCCGCTGATTATAGAGCCGTTCCATCCCGGAACGATCGGCGGCCATGGGGCGACGGCCGTCCAGGGGCACGCGCTCCAGCAGGCGGCTCAGCGGCGCGTCGAGCCAGATGACGGCGCCGTCGCGCAGCATCAGTTCACGGTTCACCGGGTCGGCGAACGTCCCTCCGCCGGTGGCGATGACGACCCCGCGTTGCGGGAGCAGGGCGACCAGTTCTTCCCGTTCCACGGTGCGGAAGTACGCTTCACCGTCCTGACGGAAGATGGTCGGGATGTCGCGGTGTTCCCGGCGCTCGATGCGGGCATCGATGTCCTCGACCGCCCAGTGCAGCCGCTGGGCCAGCGCACGCGCCAGGGTGCTCTTGCCCGCACCCATGAACCCGACCAGGTAGACCTTGTCCGACGTCACGCGCGCAGGCTGTCGAGTGTCGCGAAGAACCCAGGATAGGACACCGCCGCGGCTTCGGCGCCGGCGATGGACGTGTCGCCGGCTGCGCCCAGAGCCGCAATAGCGAATGCCATCGCCAGCCGGTGGTCGCCTTGGGCGTGGACGGCGCCCCCGGCCAGGCGCCGCGACGCCTGCACCACGAAGCCGTCGGGCAGCTCCTCGGCATCCGCGCCGAGCCGTCGCAGGCCGTCGACGAGCGCCGTGATCCGATCGCTTTCCTTCACGCGGAGCTCGCTGGCGCCGGTCACGCGCATCGCGCCGCCAAGCGTGGCGAGCGCGGCCAGGACGGGGAGTTCGTCGATGACGCCAGGCACCTCGTGCGGCAGGACCTCGAACGCCCGCAGCCCCTGGTGGACTACGCGGATGCGGCCCACGGGTTCGCCCTGCCACTGGTCGTCCTCGGTCAGCGTGACGTGAGCGCCCGCGCGCTGCAGGACGTCGAAGAGCGCCAGGCGTGTGGGGTTGAGGCCGACCTGTTCGATCG
>CAZNOC010000658.1:0-1557 GCA_964574545.1 uncultured Bifidobacteriaceae bacterium
CTTCGGTTCCGGCGATCGACGCGGCTGGCGCTCGTCCGCCTATACGATCATCTTCGAATCCGACACCCCGGTGGGGAAGGCCTTCGATGTCGCGTTGATCGCGGCGATCCTGTGCAGCGTCGCGGTCGTGTTGCTCGAAAGTACGCAATCCTTCGACCAGCGCCACGGCGCCGCGCTCAGGGCAGCCGAGTGGATCTTCACCACGCTCTTCACCGTCGAGTACCTGATACGACTCGTCGCGGTGAGCCGCCCAGCGCGCTACGCGATGAGCTTCTTCGGCGTCGTCGATCTACTCGCGATCCTGCCCACGTACCTCAGCCTGTTCGTTCCAGGAGCGCAGGCGTTGGCGGTGGTCCGCACGCTCCGGATCCTGCGCGTGTTCCGCGTCCTGAAGCTCGCGCACTACATCGAAGAGTCGGAGACGCTGATGACGGCGCTCTACGCGAGTCGGCGCAAGATCGCGGTGTTCGTGTTCAGCGTCCTGAGCCTCGTGACGATCTTCGGCGCATTGATGTACTTGGTGGAGGGGCCGGCGAATGGCTTCACCAGTATCCCGCGGGGGATGTACTGGGCGATCGTCACGCTGACCACCGTCGGCTACGGCGACATCTCTCCCCAGAGCGATCTCGGCCAAGTCATCTCGTCGCTGATCATGATCTTGGGCTACGGGATCATCGCCGTGCCGACGGGCATCGTCACGGCCGAGCTGACGCGAGCGGCGGAGCGTGGCGTCGCTTCCGGCAGCGCCTGCCCGAGTTGCGGTACCGGACGCCACCAACCGGGAGCGAGCTTCTGCCGCACGTGTGGTTCGCGGCTGTGATGCTCCATCGCTCCTGGCTCCAGGCCGGACGAAATGCGATGGTGCGAGTCCCACTTCGATCTCGCGACCCGTATCCGCCCCAGCATGCGTTCGTTCCTCACCATGGCCTCGTTGCTGCTGCTGCCACTCGTCCTGGCTTGCGGGCCGTCGCACGCCAGCGGGGGCTACTCGGGGCGTTTGACGGTGACGGGCTCCAGCACGATCGCGCCGTTGATCTCGGACGTCGCGAAGCGCTTCGAGGCGTTGCATCCGAACCTGCGCATCGACGTGCAGACAGGAGGCTCGTCGCGTGGCATCGCCGATGTGAATAGCGGCCTCGCGGACATCGGGATGAGCTCGCGCCACCTGATCGGATCGGAGCGCAAGGACAAGCACGAACACCACGTCGCCGTCGACGGCGTCGCCTTCGTCGTGAATGCCGAGAATTCTGTGGCGCAGCTCACGAACGAGCAGCTGCTGGGAATTCTCACCGGCGTGATCGAAGACTGGCACCTGGTCGGTGGGACGGCGGGCCCGATCACCCTGATCGATCGGGCGCGCGGGCGCTCCGAGGTGTCGCTCGTCAGCGGATACCTCGGCTTCGACGCCAAGGACATCGTTGCGGATGCGCTCGCCGGCGAGAACCAGCAGGTCGTCAAGCAAGTCGCGAGCGATCCAGCGGCGATCTCCTATCTGTCGGTCGGGACCGCCCTCGTCGCGCGCGACAAGCGCCTGCTGCGCTGCCCGCTGACCTGGCC
>CAZNOC010000659.1:0-1552 GCA_964574545.1 uncultured Bifidobacteriaceae bacterium
TCCCTGGTCCCTGGTCCCTGGTCCCCGATTATGACCCTCGGCATCCTCTACCACATGCCCTTCTGGCAGGCCGCCGATGGCAGCCTCTGGGAAGCCGAGGGATCCTTTGCGCGCTACGTCGATTCGCTCGCGCCCTACTACGACGAGGTCATCCTGTCCGTGCCCGTGTTCGATGTGCCGCCGGCGGCAGGCTCGCGCGTCATGGCGACGAACGTCAGATTGGCGCCGCTGCCGTACTTCCCGGGGCCGCGACAGTTCTACCCGCGGCTGTGGACGATAAGGAAGCGGCTGCGGGCGTGGGTGGAGCAGTGCGACGTCGTGCATCTGCGTGTGCCGTCGCCGGCCGCCATCTTCGCGTTCCAGCTGGCCCGCGCGCGTCGCACCCCCGTCTTCCTGCTCGTCGTCGGCGACTACCGCGCGCTCGTGCCCCATCTGCCGTATCGGGGTCTGAAGAAGCTGCTGTTCGGCGCCTACGTGGCGTTCGAAGAGTGGGCGCTCCGTCACATGACCCGGCGAGCTCTGACGTTCGCCAACGGCCGGGCGCTAAGGGAGAAGCACGAGCGCGACGGCGCGCGCGTGCACGAGACGAAGACCACCACGCTCTCGGAGCAGGACATCGCCTTTCGCGCGGATACCTGTGCATCCCCACGCGTGCGGCTGCTGTCGGTGAGCCGCATCGACCCCCGCAAGGGGCTGCGCGTGCTGCCGGCGGCGGTGGCGGCCCTCGTCGCGCAGGGCGTCGATGTCGTGCTCGACGTCGTGGGCCCCACCGTGGGGCAGCTGGGCGAGGCCGAGCGCAAGGCCATCGAAACGGAGGCGCGGCGTCTCGGGGTCACCGACCGTGTGCGCCTCAAGGGCCCCGTCGCGCTCGACGCGCTTCTGCCGCTCTACCGTGACTACGACATCTTCGTCCTGCCGACCCGCCCTGGTGAAGGTATTCCACGCGTGCTGATGGAGGCGATGGCCGCCGGCGTGCCCGTCGTCACGACGGGAGTGTCAGGGATCGGGAGTCTCATCACGCCCGGCGAGAACGGCCTGCTCGTGGACGAGTCCTCCGCCGAGGCAGTGGCCGGGGCGGTGCGGCAACTGCTGGCGACGCCCGCGCTGCGGCAGCGGCTGATCCAGGGGGGGTACGCGACGGCCCGCACCCACACGCTCGAGCGCCAGGCCGCCGAGATGATGCAGATCGTCTCCGCCGAACTCACGGGCATCGGCACCGAAGGCGCCACACGCAGGATCTGCTTCGTCCTGCCGTCCCTCGCCGGCGGCGGGGCAGAGCGTGCCGCGGTGCAGATCCTGAACGCGATGGACGCGCGTCTCTGGGACCGCTCGATGTACCTGTTCGCGCGCGAGGGCCCGTATCTTGACGAAGTCGTGCCGTCGATTACCCTGGCGTCGGGATCGCGGTCAGGCCGGTTGGGACGATGGCAGGACCTGCGCCGGTTCATCCGCCGCACCCGCCCAGAGATTGTGGTGTCGTTCCTCAGTTACTTCACGGTGCTGACGGCCGCACGCGCGGCCGGCGTGGGCGCGCGTGTGGTGTTCAACCAGC
>CAZNOC010000660.1:0-1552 GCA_964574545.1 uncultured Bifidobacteriaceae bacterium
CCCGACGACCTCAAGGGAGGCGACGCGGAAACGAACGCGGGCATCATCCGCCGCGTGCTCGCGGGCGAGGACGGCGCCCAGCGCGATGTGGTGCTGCTGAATGCGGGGGCCGCCCTGTTCGTGGCCGGTATCGCAACCGCCGTTCCTGAGGGAATCGCCATGGCCGCAGCCGCGCTGGACGATGGCCGCGCCCGTACGACCCTGGAAGCGATGGTCGAGCACTCGAGGGAGGCCTCGTGAGCGGCGCGGGACGTCCCGACCTGCTCGCGGCGATTGTGGCTGCTACGGCGCGCAGGATCGAGACGGACAGGTCCGCCAGGTCCCTCCCCGCGCTCGAGCGTGAGGCCGCGTCGATGGCCCCCGATGCAGAGGCGTTTCGTGTTGCCCTTGCGCGCACCAACCGGGTCAACGTGATCGCGGAGTGCAAGCGTCGGTCACCCTCGCGTGGCGTGTTGCGCGCGGACTACGACCCCGTCCTCCTCGCTCGGACGTACGCCGGCGCGGGTGCGGCGGCGATTTCGGTCCTGACCGAGCCCGCCTTCTTCGATGGCGCCCTCGATCACCTCGTCGCGGTGCGGAACGCCGTCACGATTCCCCTGCTGCGGAAAGACTTCGTCATCGATGAGTACCAGCTGCTCGAGGCGCGCGCGGCAGGCGCGGACGCGGTGCTGCTGATCGTCGCGGCTCTCGACGATCCGTCGCTGGCGCGCCTCCAGCGCGAAGCCGCGGCGCTCGGGCTCGCAACCCTGGTTGAAGTGCACGACACCGAAGAGCTCGCGCGTGCCCTCGATGCCGGCGCGCGGATCGTCGGGGTGAACAACCGAAACCTGCGGACCCTCGAGGTGGACCTGCGGGCGTCGCACGACGTCGCCGCGTGCCTGCCGCCGGATGTCATCGGCGTGAGCGAGAGCGGTCTTCGGTCTTCTGAGTCGCTCGCGGAGCTGCGCGCCATGGGGTACCAGGCGTTCCTGATCGGGGAGCGCCTGATGACGAGCGGCAGGCCCGCTGCGGTGCTCGAATCGCTGGTGGCCGGGCGCGTCGTCAGCGCCGATGCGAGCGGGGCGACCGCATGACTGCCGTCAAGTACTGCGGGATCACACGCCTCGAGGACGCGATGCTGGCGGCGGACCTGGGCGCCGCAGCTGTCGGGCTGATCCTCTGGCCTGGCAGCCCTCGCGCCGTAGCGCCGTCCCTTGCCCGGGCGATCACGCAGGCGTTGCCGCCGTTCGTGACACCAGTGCTGGTGATGGTGTCGCCTACACTGGACGACGTGCGAAGGGCCGTGGAGGAGATCGGAACCTGCGTCGTGCAACTGCACGGTCCGCTCGACCTCGAGCCCTTCCTCGAGGAGCCCTGGTCCATCGTGCGCGCCGCGACCGTGGAGCAACTCCACGCGCTCGAGGTGGATGCGCGCGCCACGCTGCTGCTCGATGCCTGCGATCCCGAACGGCACGGAGGCACCGGCACGACGATCGACTGGGCATGGGCCGCCCGGGCCGCGGCGGCCAGGCGCGTCGTCCTCGCCGGGGGCCTGCGGCCGGAGAACGTGGCC
>CAZNOC010000661.1:0-1544 GCA_964574545.1 uncultured Bifidobacteriaceae bacterium
CGTGTCGTCAATCGCCCCAGCCTTCGACGCGGTCGGCTTCGTCCGGCGACCAACGCCGCACGAGTCGCGCAGCCTCGCCGAGCAACGCGTCGCGATCGGCGATCGTCACCAGGTCGCCGCCGCGCTGTCGCGCGCGAGCGAGTTCCGACGCGGGACGCGCGTCGATCGCGAAGGCGCGCGCAGAGGCCAGTGCGTCCGCCACTTCGGCGTCACCCATGGCCTCGGGCAACTGCGGAGCCCCAAAGAAGATCGGGGCCTTGGCGAGGTCCAGCTTGAGACGGCCATCGGGTTGGATGACCGACGGAACGATCAGCACCGCGACGCCGCTCTGGTGACCGAAGTTGGTTCGCTCAGCAACCTGGTCGCCAACCTGCAGGACCGGCATCGCGACCTGGCGGGCCGCAAGCAGCGCAGGATCGGCGCGCACGACCAGAATCCAGCCCGCCTCGACCAGCGGTTGATCCTTGCGGTAGTCGGTGCGATAGGCGGTTTGCAGGCGGAACGGCTGCGCGTGGATCAGTTCTTCGATCGCCGCCGGGAGCGCCGGAAGTTCAGGCAACGGCGCGCCTTCGTCGACGACGGGCGGCGCTGCATCCTTCGGAGCCTGCGCGCCTGTTTCGGGCGCAGCCTGCGCGAACGAGATGCCGGCGAAGCCGAGCACGGCAAGGCTGGTGAGTGCGAGCGTCGCACCGATTGCGCGCGCTCGTGTGAAAGTCGAAGTCATTGTGAGATCACTCCATCGAGTGGTGTGTGCGGAGGAATCGGCGACGAGGCGCCGGGTCGCGCGCGCCTGGGCGCGCAGTTGTGCGAGGACTCCAGCTCAGGGAATCAGGATCAGATCGTCGATCGACACGCGGCCACGAGACGATCCTGCCGACGGTCCGAAGTCGAGGCGAATCGCAGCAACGCTCGAGAGGTTCAAGCCCGAGCCATCTGCGGTGAAGTCAGCGAGACGGATGCGGATGACCTCGTACTCGTTCTGCCAACCAGCGCCCGTCCCGAATCCGGTGCGCTGGTAGGGCTCTTCGATGCCGCCACCGAAGACACCGATCGAGATCGCCTGCTCGCCGCCGTCGTTGTCGATCAGCGTGACCTGGAAGTCGAGATCGCCAAGCTCAGCGACGGTGTCGGGATGGCGCGTGCCCTGCGCGGCGCGGAACTGCAGCGCGTGATAGCCGGAGAAGTCGGCCGCTGATCCGGGAATCGTCCAGAGCACGAACGAGTCGCTGTTGTAGTCGAAGACGATCGAGCGCTGCACGTCGGTGGTGCGACCACGGGTCATGCCGTTCATCGGATCGCTGACCAGCCAGGTGAACGAAGTGTTGATGTCATCGGTGGCGCGTTCCGCGTAGTTGCTCACGCTGAACGCAACCGCTCCGCCGATCGAACTGGTCGCGACGGTTGGATTCGTCTGGAAGTCGTCGATCACGAGCACGCCGTCGACGGGGGTGATGTCATGCACGACGGTCGCGGTGCTCGCGGTGCCGGTAGGACGGAAGTTCTCCCACTGCCGCCAGAGATACTCCTCGGCGATCTCCTGTCCT
>CAZNOC010000662.1:0-1543 GCA_964574545.1 uncultured Bifidobacteriaceae bacterium
ACCCCCCACGCACCGAGCAACTGCGCGAGGTCCGCGCCGCCGACCACGCCATCACCATCGATGTCGCCAGGGCAGCTCGACGGCGTCGTCGCCGCCGGATACTCGAATGCACCCATGTCGATGAAGTAGGCGTACGCGCCGACGCCAGTTGGCGCTGCGACGACGTTCTGAACGCGCAGCATGCCATCGAAGTCGATGCCCACGTCCGCGCCGAGAAGCGTCGTGTTTCCGGCGTCGATGCACGGCGAGTCAGGGGCGAGGCGCAGATCGGACGCGAGGTCGACGAAGCGCGGATCGACGGAGATGTTGCCCGCGCCGGCGATCGGCGCCTGATTGCAGGTGGAGCGGGTGTCGTTCGGGCCGACGATGCCCGCCGGGACATTCGCCCACACGATGCTGTTGCGCACCGTCGCCAGCCCACCGGCAGCAACCGCGATCGCGCCGGTCGCGCCGACGTTGTTCGTCAAGGTGCAATTCACGAGCAGCGCGCGATCTCCGGAGTCAAAGACGCTGATCGCCCCACCGGCACCGACGGATCGATTGTCGTCGAAGACACAGTTGACGTAGATGGTTCCGGGCGTGGGACCCGACGCCGCAAGCACCGCTCCACCGGCCGCACCGGATTCGTTGCCGCGGAAGAGGCACTCACGAAAGACGATCGCTCCGTTTCCGGCCACGTCGAGCGCTCCGCCGTTGGACACCGCCGTGTTCTCGACGAACGAGCAGCGTGTGTAGGTTCCATTGGCGTTCGACGTTCGAACGGCGCCGCCAAGTCGCCCCGAGTCGTTGCGGATCATCTCGCAGTCGGTGAAGTCGACGCTGCTGTTCACGACATACGCCGCGGCACCGTCGCCGGTCGTCGTTTCGTTCTCGAGGAACACGCAGCCGATCACCTTCGGCTGACCGCTCTCGACATACAGACCGCCGCCGAAGACGGCACGATTCGAGACGAAGATGCAATCCTTGATCGTCGGGCTGGTCTGGTTGCAGTAGACGCCACCGCCGACCTGGCCGGCGCCGACCGCGTTCCCATTTCGGATCGTGAATCCTTCGATGCGCGTGTCGGGGCCTTCGCCCGAAGTCAGGGTGATCGCCGTGTCGAACTGCCCGAGAGCGTCGATGAAAGTGACCTCGGGGCCTCCGGAGCTGCGCAGCACCAGCGTCTTCCCGCCGAAGTTGAGCTTCTCGAAGTAGGTTCCCGGCGCGACGACGATTTCGTCACCGCTCGAAGAGATGTTGATGGCGATGGTGATCGTCGGCGCATCGCCCGGCACGCTGATCGTGTCGGCGTTCGCCTGCCCGCAGGCGAGTCCGGCGGAGGTGAGCGCGAGAGGCAGCCACCCGAGCGCCGGGGAGATTCGGATCCAACGAGAGCGCATGCGTTTCTCCTGCATGAAGTGAGTGGGGTCGCGCCGCAGCGTCCGGTCGCAAGGGCGTCGGATCCGTCGCGATCAACCCACCCCGTCCTCGCAGCCATCGCGCGCACTCCCCGCTCGAATCGCGGGATTTCCTCACGCATCTCGCGCATGCGTCGGTCCGCGCG
>CAZNOC010000663.1:0-1541 GCA_964574545.1 uncultured Bifidobacteriaceae bacterium
GACATTCGGCTCGCCGTACTTGAGGAGGATGGCTTCGTGGGTCTTCGTGGCCTTCTATGAAGCGGCCGTCTCGAGTCAAGCTCCACATGTGTGCGTGTGGAAATGTGGGAATCCGTTCTGTGGATTTCCACATTTCCATGCGCCGTTCCACCGCCGTTCCCACCACGATGCGAGTATCACCTGGCCTTGGGCCGCAGCCGGGCCGCCTTCTATTCGCGTTTTTGGGTGAGTGAGCTGACTCACCCCGCAGCATGTGATTCGCATCGGTGGGGTGGCGCCTTCTTCGTGTCGACCGTCCAGGCGGTCAGGCCACGAATCGCGCTCCCCCCACCGTCTCGTGGCTGGGCCACCGTTGACGACGGGCCGCGCTCAGGCCGCGGCCAGTGTCGCCACCTCGAAGCGCGTGCCGTCGCGCCAGATCGCATACAGAATTCGACTCAAGCGGCGCGCGAGCGCCACCACCGCAATGCGGCGGCCCCGGCGCGCCGCGAGTTGCTCGACCCAGGCGTGCAGCGTCCCCCTGTGCTTGCTGCGCCAGCATGCCCACGCGGCTTGGACGAGGAGGCTCCGCAGCTCGCGGGGCCCGGCCTTCGTAATGTGCCCGCGATGGCGTCGCTCCGCCGAGCTATCTTCGCGCGGCACCAAGCCGAGGGCGGCACTGACCTGGCCCGCATGCGTAAAGCGATCGACACGGTCGATGTGCGCGCGGAAGGTCATCGCCACCACTACTCCGACGCCCGGCACCGTCTGCAGCGCCTCCACCACCGGATCGGCCGCCGCCCGCACCCGCAGCGTCCGGTCCAGCGCGGCCACCGCCACGCTCGTCGTCACGACGAGGCCGGCCAAGGGCTGGACGGCTGCGCGCAGGCCCGCCGGCAGGTCCAGCCGGGCCAGGCGCGCCGGCACGCCTTCGGCGCTGCCGGACGACAGTCGATAGCCGTCCTGTTTCAGCAACGCGCGGATCGTCGACACCGCGCCGCTGCGCGCTTGCACGAGCTGCCGTCGCGTGCGGAGCACTTGCCGCGTCTCATGCTGCGCGGCGGACACGCGGTGTGCGGCCCGATACCAGCCCCGGCGATTGGCCTCCGCCAACGCCGCGACGTCGCGCCGATCCGTCTTGATGCGGCGCCCCCGCGCCCCGTACATCGGCGCGTAGTTCGGGTCCGCCACGACCACCGTATGCCCCGCCCCTTCCAGCGTCTGCGCCACCCACTCGCTTTCCGTCCCGCTCTCGAGCAGGATCCGCACCGGCCCCAGGTCGGCGAACGCCCTCACCAGTCGCTCCCGCGTCGTCGGGACCCGCTGCTCCCGACGCACCGCCCCGGTCGCATCGAGGATCCGAATCTGGCTATACCGCATGTGCAGATCGATGGCACCATAGTCCATGGCTGGCTGCTCCCTTCTTGAGTGCTCTGTTTCGGCAGAGCAATACTCCTATTGGTGGAGCGCACGCTACCACGTGAGGTAGCAGTCAGCCGCTTCATCTCATCTTCGTGTGCTTCGTGTTCAAGGCCGATGCCTTGTCCCCCGCATCAACACCA
>CAZNOC010000664.1:0-1539 GCA_964574545.1 uncultured Bifidobacteriaceae bacterium
CCATCATCGTCCTTGACCGCGGCCGGGTCGTCGAGGTGGGGCGCCACGAGGAGCTGGTGCAGCGGCCGAGGGGTGTCTATGCGCGACTGCACGAGATGCAGTTGCTCGAAGGCCGATCGCGGCCGGGCGGGACGGAGCAGGAGAGTCAGGCACTGCCATGATCAAGAGCATGACGGGGTTCGCGTCGCGGACGCGAGAGGACGAGCGTGGCAGCCTGAGCGTCACGTTGCGCGCCGTCAACCACCGGTTCCTCGATCTGCAGGTGCGCTTGCCGTCGCAATTGGCCGACCTGGAGCCCCTGGTGCGAGCGCACGTGCAGCGGCGCCTGGCGCGCGGGCGCGTCGAGGTCTCCGTCTCCCTTCAGTTGCGCCAGCCGCCGGCGCCGCAGGTGGAGCTCAACGAGGCGTTTGCCGCCGCGCTGGCCGACGTGGTCGAGCGCGCGCGCGAGCGCGGGGTGGTGACGGGAGGTCTCACAGCCGGCGACCTGTTGCGTCTCCCGCAGGCGCTGGTCATCAGCGAGCGGGCAACCGATACCGAGACGCTCGGCCAGGCGATGGCCCCGACGATGGAGGAGGCGCTGGGGGCGGCGTTGGAGGAGCTGGACGGCATGCGAACGCGGGAGGGCGCGCACCTCGCGGCGGATCTTGGAGCCCGTCTCGCCGCGCTCGGCGCCCTGATCGAGGGCGTGGCCGCCGCCGCCGAAGTGGGGCGCGTCCAGCTCGAGTCGCGGCTCCTCGAGCGCGTGCGGGAGCTGGCGGCCACGATTCCCGTCGATCAGGCTGCCGTCTCGCAGGAGATCGTGCGCGTCGCCCAGCGATCCGATATCTCTGAAGAGGTCACGCGCTTCCGGGGGCACCTGGGGCACTGGACGACCCTCGTCGCCATGGACGAGCCCTGCGGCCGGAAGCTCGACTTCCTGCTCCAGGAGATGAACCGCGAAGTCAACACGATCGGAGCGAAGGCGGATGGTCTGCAGGTGTCGGAGCACATCATTCAGGCCAAGGCCGAACTGGAGCGGATGAAGGAGCAGGTCCAGAATGTGGAGTAGGACCGGGCTGCTGTTCATCGTGTCGGCGCCCTCGGGCACCGGGAAGACGACGCTGGTCGAGCGGCTCGTGCAGATTCTGCCGAACCTGCGCATGTCCCGGTCCTACACGTCGCGGCCCGCCCGCCCAGGAGAGCGGAGCGGGGTGGACTATAATTTCATCACTCGCGCCGCGTTCGACGAGATGGTGCGGCGCCGCGAGTTTCTCGAGTTTGCCGACGTGTTCGGCAACTGCTACGGGACGTCGGTCGTGGACACCGAGCAGCTGCTCGCGGACGGGCAGGACGTCGTGCTCGTCATCGATGTGCAGGGGGCGCGGCAGGTGCGGCAGCGCGGCATCGATCACACCGCCATCTTCGTGCTGCCGCCGTCGTTCCAGATCCTCGAGCAGCGCCTCCGCGGCCGCAGCAAGGATACGGAAGACCAGATGCAGCGGCGGCTGGCGACCGCGCGGGCGGAAGTCGGCAGCTACGGTGAGTACGACTACGTGGTCG
>CAZNOC010000665.1:0-810 GCA_964574545.1 uncultured Bifidobacteriaceae bacterium
GTCGCCGTAGAGCTGGTGCACCGGGCCGGCCGGGTGGCTGGGCGGACGGATCGGGCGGTAAAATCCGGCTTCGACGAAGGGGCCCCCCACCGGCTGGTTGCTCGCCGCGATTTCCCATTCCTGTTCTGTGGCCAGTCGGGCGCCGGCCCAGCGGGCGTACGCGTCGGCTTCGAAATAACTGACATGGGTCACCGGTTCGTCGGGATGCACCGGTTGACGCCCTGAAAGGGTGAACTGATACCAGTTGCCCTCTTCCTGCTCCCAGTACAACGGCGCCTCCCAGCCGGCTTCGTCACGGGCGGCCCACCCCACCGAAAGCCACAGTTCCGGGCGCCGATAGCCGCCATCTTCCATAAAAGCCATAAACTCCGCGTTGGTAGTCAGCCTGGAAGCCAACAGAAAGGCATCCAGAAAGTGGCGGTGCCGCGGCGCTTCATTGTCGTAATGGAACGTCGACCCGGCGTGACCGATTTCGTAGAGGCCCTCCTCGAACGGAATCCACGCGATAGGTGGCACATCCGCTTCCGGCCCGCCCTGATAGGGACGGTACACAGGATACAGGGGGTTGACGGAAAAGACGTGTTTTATGTCGGTGAGTAGCAGCTCCTGATGTTGTTGTTCATGGTGCAATCCGATTTCGATGAGCGGCCACAGTACGCTCCGCAGCACCGGCCCGGCGTGCTCGATCAGGTCGCCCATCTTTTCGTCGATATATCGCCGGTACGCGTAGACGTCTTCGACCGACGGACGGGAGAGCAGGCCGCGTTGCATGCGGCAGTGCCGCTCGCCGGCCTGTACATAGTAGGAATT
>CAZNOC010000665.1:820-1532 GCA_964574545.1 uncultured Bifidobacteriaceae bacterium
AACGGCTCGTAGGCCGCCGCATGCGGCTTCAATACGAAGGTTTCGAAGAACCAGGTCGTGTGCGCCATGTGCCACTTCGTCGGGCTCACGTCGGTCATCGTCTGGACCACATAGTCTTCAGCGACGAGCGGTTCGCAGAGCCGTTCCGAAAACAGGCGCACGGCGCGGTACCGTTCCAGAATGGTGGGCGAGGGAAACGGATCGACCTCGAGCGTGGCCTGCCGGGGCGGGGGAGAAACCAGTGGAGTCATAACACGCAGTGGGGGCAGGTGAGAAACGCCTTACCATACGGGCTGGCCGGCGCCAGGATCCGTTGAGCCCGAAGAAGCGCCGGTCGCCTCTCAGGGCGCCACCTGCATCGGATCCGGATACTGGAAACGATACCCCACCTCTTCACGGAGCCGCCGGCTGGAGATCAATTTGAAGGATGGCGCCGCGGGCTCGATGAACGTGGGCTCGGGGAGCCCGGCCATCCGGGCGCGGGCGCGGTAGAAGGCAGCCCGTTCGGGGTGGTGTTCGGCGCAGACGTTATACGTTCGACCCCATGCATCGCCGTGTAATATGGCGCGTATCGCCCCCACCGCATCGTCGCGGTGTACGAGATTCACCGGCGCCCGCCCTCCGGGGATGTTCCCTCGCCCGGCCAGGAAACGAGCGGGGTCGCGATCGTAGCCGTACAATCCGGCCAGGCGCACGACCGTGGCGCGCAGTC
>CAZNOC010000666.1:0-1520 GCA_964574545.1 uncultured Bifidobacteriaceae bacterium
ACGCGCATCTACAACCAGAAGACCGGCGACTTCTCCACGTCCCTCGGCCCCGTCTTCACGCACCTGCTGCTCGCCGACGAGATCAACCGGGCGCCGGCGAAGGTCCAGAGCGCGCTGCTGGAGGTCATGCAGGAGTACCAGGTCACCATCGCCGGCGAGACCCATCACGTCCCGCGGCCGTTTCTCGTGATGGCCACGCAGAACCCCATCGAGACCGAAGGCACCTACCCGCTCCCCGAGGCGCAGGTGGATCGTTTCATGATGAAGGTCATCGTCGGCTACCCCAGCGCCGAAGAGGAGTTCGTCATCGTCGAGCGCGTGACCGGGGCCGCGGCCGCGGTCGTGGCGGTGGCGACGCCCGAGCAGTTGCTTGCCCTTCAGAGGGAGTGCCAGGCGGTGTACGTCGATCCGTCACTGATCCACTACGCGGTCCGCCTGGTGGGCGCGACGCGCGCGCCGTCGCGCGCGAAGATCGAAGGACTGGCGAAGTACATCACCTACGGAGCCAGCCCGCGCGCCACCATTCACATGATCGAAGCGGGCCGTGCGCTGGCGTGCCTGCGCGGTCGCGATTACCTCCTGCCCGAGGACGTCACCGATCTCGCCCCCGACGTCCTCCGGCATCGGCTGGTGCTGTCGTACGAGGCGCTCGCCGACGGGATGACGCCCGACCGCATCGTCCAGCGGCTCATGCAGCACATTCCCGCGCCGGCGCGGCCCCTGGAGCCCCATGCCGCGGCCACGTGATCCCGAGGCGCTGCTGCGGCGCCTCGAGTGGACGGTGATCCGCCGGCTCGACGGGCTGCTGCACGGCGACTACGGGACGCTCTTCCGAGGGACCGGCCTCGACCTCGCGGACCTGCGCGAGTACCAGTTGCAGGACGATGTGCGGCACATCGACTGGAACGTGACGGCACGGCTTCAGTCGCCGCACGTGCGGCTGTATCAGGAAGATCGCGAGATCACGGCGTGGTTCCTCCTCGACGTCAGCCCGTCGGTAGACTTCGGTTCCGAGGACGTGACCAAGCGCGCCATGCTGACCGAGTTCGTGGCCGTGCTGGCGCGGCTGCTGACGCGGCACGGCAACCGGGTGGGCGCGATGCTCTACAACGGCGAGCTCGAAGCCACACTGCCGCCCCGGAGCAGCCGGACGCACGTGCTCCACCTGCTGCGCCGCCTGATGTCGCCATCGGCGCCCGCGCCGGGTCAGACGACGGATATCGCCGTGCTGCTCGAGACCGCGCTCTCCGTGCTGAAGCGCCGCTCGGTAGTCTTCGTCGTTTCGGACTTCGTGTCGCCGGCGGGATGGGTGGCGCCGCTGCGGCAGCTCGTGGCCCGTCACGAGGTGCTGGCGGTGCGTCTCTTCGACCCACTCGAACTTGCGATCCCCGACGTCGGTCTGCTCGTGATGCAGGATGCCGAGACCGGTGAGCAGCTGGTGGTCGATACGCACGATGGCGGGTTCCGCGAGCGGTTCGTCGCCGCGGCCGAGGAGCGCGATGCCACCACGCGGTCCATGC
>CAZNOC010000667.1:0-1515 GCA_964574545.1 uncultured Bifidobacteriaceae bacterium
AGCATGCGCCCGAGCCGCTGGTGGTGCAGGCTTGCGGTCGTGGACTTGCCGGCGGCCCTGAGAGGTTCATGCACGTCTGGTCGTGTAGCGCGCAGGGCTGGGGCGAGGCCGAAGAACAGGCTCGACCCGAGCGTGGCCACAAGCGTGAAGCCGAGGACGCGTCGGTCGATCGCGATTTCGTTCAAGCTGAAGGCCGTCAGCTCTGGTGGGGCCAGCGCGAGGAACGCCTGCACGCCCCACGTGGCAAGCAGGAGTCCCGCGGCGCCCCCGGCCATCGCCAGTATCAGGCTCTCGACGGCGTGCTCGCGAGCCACGCGTCCGCGAGTCGCGCCCAGCGCAGCCCGGATGGCGACCTCGCGTTCCCGACCCACGCCCTGAGCCAAGAGCAGGTGGGCGACGTTTGCGCACGCAATCAGCAGGACGAATCCACACGCGCCAAAGAGCATCCAGATGGCCTGGCTCGGCGCCGGGTTCAGCCGATGGTCGCCGAACGGACGGATCTGCACCTCGCTGTCGGCCCTGGCAAGGCCCGCCTCAATCAGGCTCCTGCCGACGACCGCCGCACGTGTTTGCGCCTGATCCATCGTCACACCCGGTGCGAGTCGGCCGATGGCTTGATACGGAAGCCGTGGCCCGCCAGCGACCGTAGGCAGAGGTGCCTGTGGCACCCACGCTTCGGCTCGCGGATCGGGGAACTTGAACTGCGGGGGCATGACGCCGATGACCTCGTGGGCCTGATCGTCCAGGCGGACGGCGCGGCCGATGATCGCGCGGTCACCGCCGAACGCCGAGCGCCACAGCGTGTCACTCAGTACAACGACGGGGTCGCGCTCGTCGCCAGGTTGGATGAAGCGTCCGAGGGCCGCCGGCACGCCAAGCATGCGCATCATGCCGCCCGACATGCTGGCGGTGTCCAGGTGCCTCGGCTCGTCACCGCCCTCCAGCACCTGTCCGCGCCTGGCCGTGACCTCGAGGGAGGCGAACACTTCCCTGGCGTCGAGCCAGACCGCGATTTCTTCGGGTGTGGGATAGGGGCTACGCGATCCTGAGGGGTGCGTCTTCCAGACCTGGACCAGCCGATCCGGCTCGTGAAGCGGCAGCGGGCGGAGCAGGAGCGCGTCGAGCACGGTGAAGACGGCTGTCGTGGCGCCGACGCCGATGCCGATCGTGGCGGCGATGGTGAGGGTGAGGAGCGGCTGGTGGCGCAGCCGGCGAACCGCGAAGCGGACGTCCTGCCAGATCGCGTGCATCAGCCCTCCGAAGCAACCTCGGCAGATAATGGCCTGGGACCGGCCAGAGGTCAACGAGGGCGACACCCACGAACGACGCGAAGCCCAGAACGGTCAGCGGGGGGCTACCTGTCCTCCGGCTTCTCCTTCAGTCGCCCCGCCTTGCGTACGGCTGTGCGCAGCAGGTATTCGACCTGCGCGTTCAGGCTGCGCAGGTCGTCGTTGGCCCACCGCTGCACGGCCTCCAGGACAGCCGGGTCGATGCGAAGCAGGAATGCTTTTCGTT
>CAZNOC010000668.1:0-1514 GCA_964574545.1 uncultured Bifidobacteriaceae bacterium
CTAGGAGTGTGTCCGAGTAATCACTTGTGAGGCGCCAATCGTATAGCAGGCATGGCCAAGACGTACCGCCCCTACGTGCCTGAGCAGGTCCTGTTGTTGCCGCCGAGTCTGCGCGAGTGGCTGCCGGACGATCACCTGGCGTACTTCGTGGGCGACCTGGTCGATCAGTTGGATCTGTCGGCGATCCTGGGCGTGTACGAGGCCGAGGAACGGGGCTACCCGCCGTACCACCCGGTGATGCTCACGAAAGTGTTGGTCTACGCGTACTGCGTCGGCGTGTTCTCGTCGCGCAAGATCCAGCGGCGCCTGCTCGAGGACATTCCGTTCCGCGTGCTGGCCGCCGGCAACGAGCCGGACTTTCGCACGATCGCCGACTTCCGGAAGCGACACCTGACGGCATTGCAGGGGCTGTTTGAGCAGGTGCTGCGGCTCGCGCGGGAGGTCGGTGTGCCGCGCGTCGGGCGCGTAGCCATCGACGGCAGCAAGGTGCAGGCGAATGCGTCGAAGCACAAGGCGATGAGCTACGGACGGATGCGCGAGAAGACGACCCAGTTGCGCGACGAAGTGGCGGCCTTGCTGGCCCAGGCGGAGGCGACCGATGCGGCCGAGGACGCGACGTATGGTGCGGACCGCCGCGGGGATGAATTGCCCGCGGAATTGAAGCGTCGGGAGGATCGACTTGCGCGCATCAAGGAAGCGAAGCGGGCGCTGGAAGCCCGGGCGAAGGCCGAGGCCGAGGACGCAGGCAAGCCCCCAGCCACGGCGAAGCCCCTGCCCAAGGCGCAGTACAACTTCACCGATCCCGAGTCGCGGATCATGAAGACGCCCGAGGGGTTCGCGCAGGCGTACAACACGCAAATCGCGGTCGATGAGTTGCAGTGGATCGTCGGGCAGGCCGTCACGCAGGAGACCAACGACAAGCAGCAGTTGCTGCCCATGATCACGACCATCACGCAGCAGTCGGGCGACACCCCGACGCAGGTCCTGGCCGATGCGGGCTATTGCTCGGAAGCCAATCTGACGGCCGTCGCGGCCCTGCCGATCGACGCGTATATCTCGACGCGCAAGCAGAAACACGGGGAGCGCCCTGGGCCCTGCCCGCGAGGACGCATCCCGCAGGCGGCCACGATCGTCGACCGCATGACGCGGAAGCTCCAGACCAAAGCCGGCGCCGCGGTCTACGCGGCGCGCAAGGCGATGGTCGAACCGGTGTTCGGGCAGATCAAAGAGGCGCGCGGCTTCCGCCGGTTCTTACTGCGCGGCCACGCGAAGGTCCAGGCTGAGTGGTCACTCGTGTGCACGACGCACAACATCCTCAAGCTGTACCGCCTCTGCACGTAGGGGGCGGCACAATAGACGTGCCCGTTGGCGGGGCATCCGGCGACCACACGGACGTCGTGAGCCATCTGAGCGCATCACGCGGCCGCTTCGGCGGTCCCGAGGCCATACCGTGCGGTGGCGCTCGTCGTAGACCTCTCGATCGCCATTCGCGTTTTCTCGGACACGCTCCTAGT
>CAZNOC010000669.1:0-1512 GCA_964574545.1 uncultured Bifidobacteriaceae bacterium
CCTGCGCCAACGGAGGGTGTTCGTGATCGAGCTGGTCCATCCGGCCCACCTCTCCCGCGCGCGCCAGCGAGAACCGGAAGACGGCTGGCCCGGCCAGGATGTGAATCGCGGTGAGCGCGAGGATCAAGGTGAAGAGTGTCGTGCCCCACGTGGGGAACTCGATCGCCACCAGGCTCGCGAGGCCGAGCGTCACCCCGCCCTGCGAGACGAGACCCAGCCACGCCGCACCGTGAGGCTCCGCGGGCATGCCGGACCAGCGCACGCCGAACCGCACCGACTCCCGGAGCAGCACCGTGCGCAGCAGCGCGAGGCCGAGCGCCACCATGCCGACCTCGGCCAGCGCCTCCAGCTGGATCGAGGCACCGGCCGCCACGAAGAAGATCACGAGGATGGGCAGGGCCCCGCGCTCCACGGCGTGCTTCATCGCGTCCCCCTGCGGCGGGGCGATGTTCTCGACGACGAGCCCCGCGGCGAGTGACGCCAGCACGATCTCGAAGTGGAGGAGCCGGCCGAGTCCCGCCAGCAGTACGCAGACCGCGATCATGACGACCGTGATCTCGCGTCCCACGAGCCGCAGGTAGAAGGCGAACCCGACGCCGACCATCGCGCCGAAGGCCAGGGATCCGACGAGCTCCCAGGACAGGAGCGCAAGCAGTCCGATGCCGGCATCCCCAGCTGTGCCGCTGATGACGCGTACGAACTGCATCGACAGCGCGAAGCCCACGATCAGAATCAGATCGGCCAGGATGACGAGTGGAAGCACCAGCGCGGTAAGCGGCCCCCGCGCACGGCTTTCGGCGATCACGGCGATCGTCACCGTCGGCGAGAAGCTCACCGCCAGGAGCGACGCCACCATGGAGATTCCGAGCCGCAGCACAAGGGAGTCCACGTCGGGCAAGGGCAGCCAGGGCCAGAGGCCGAAGAAGACCGCTGTCAGGACGAGAAACGGGATCCCGAGCACCGCCGCGCCCATGCGCGTCAGCGCCGCCAGCGTGGGCCGCAGGCGGGCCAGGTTGATCTCCAACCCCGCAACGAACGCGATGAGCGAGATCGCCAGGCCATTGGCCACCTGCAGGTTGCCCGCCATCGTCCGGGAGATCAGGTCCGCGGCATAGGGGCCGCAGGCCAGGCCGAAGAGCAGATACCCGCTGATCCGCGGAAGGCGGAGGCGTTCGAAGAGCTCGCCGGCCAGCGTGGCGGCGATCAGGGCGAAACCGAATGCGAGCGCCGTGCCGCGCAGATCGGCGGCCATGTCACCCTCCATGGCGCGGCGTAGTACCACGACGGTGAGGAGCAGCAGGACGAGGGCGGCGAAGCGGCGCATCAGCGTCTCCGGGGCCCGACGAGCGCGAACGCCGCCAGCACTTCGCTGAGGAGCGTCCCGGCGGCCACCGCCGTCAGGACGGCGACCGACGTGGACGTGCCTGACGCGTGGTGGAAGGCGAGCGCGAAGGCCAGGCCGATGACGCCGGGCGCGAGCAGGTGGCTGCCGATATCCCCAGGCGACAGCTC